>NZ_CP114065.1:5784508-6088956 GCF_027627575.1 Kribbella sp. CA-293567 | reverse complement strand
ACTCGGAGCCGAGCAGGTCGAGACCGAGCTGCGTGGTGCGGGCGTCGCCTCCCGGCAGGTGCGCAACTTCGGTACGCCGGCAGTGCTCGAGGCCGACTCGATCATCGCCTGCGAGGTACTCACCCCGGCCGGGAACTGGTCGTCGTACCCGCCGCACAAGCACGACGAGCACAAGCCTGGCAAGGAAAGTGAACTCGAGGAGATCTACTATTTCGAGCTCCAGCTCTCCGACGCCGCCCCTGAGGTGGCCAGGGGCGGCGACCCGATCGGTTACCAGCGGGTCTACGGCACCGGGGACCGCCCCATCGACGTACTGGCTGAAGTGCGCAGTGGGGATCTGGTGCTGGTGCCACACGGTTGGCATGGTCCTGCGATGGCGCCTCCTGGATATGACATGTACTACCTGAACGTGATGGCCGGGCCCGGCGCCGAGCGGGAGTGGCTGATCAGCGACGACCCGCAGCACGGCTGGGTCCGCGAACTGTGGAAGACCGAGCAGCTCGACCCCCGCCTTCCTTTCGGGGACAGTTGATGCCGGCCGGGAACCGGATCGGAGCGGCGACGGTGCTCGCGAGTGAGACCGTTGCCCGACGGATGGTGGAAGTGACGACGACAGGTTTCGGAGGAGAGCTATGACAGTGCGTCTTACGGTCTCGCAGGCGCTGGTGCGATTCCTGAGCGTTCAGTACTCGGAGCGTGACGGGCAACGGCAGAAGCTGTTCGCGGGTTGCTTCGGCATCTTCGGGCACGGCAACGTCGCCGGTCTCGGCCAGGCGCTCCTGCAGTCCGAACTGGAGGACCCCGAGGCACTGCCCTACATCCTCGCCCGCAACGAGCAGGCGATGGTGCACAGCGCCTCCGCCTTCGCCCGGACGCGCGACCGCCTGCAGACCTACGCCTGCACCGCGAGCGTGGGCCCTGGCTCGACCAACATGATCACCGGCGCGGCCCTGGCCACGGTGAATCGCCTACCGGTCCTTCTCCTCCCGTCGGACGTGTTCAGCACCAGAGTGGCAACCCCGGTGTTGCAGGAACTCGAGAGCACGACTGCGGGTGACGTCTCGGTGAACGACGCCTTCCGCCCGGTCTCGAAGTACTTCGACCGGATCTGGCGCCCGGAGCAGTTGCCTTCGGCGCTGCTGCACGCGATGCGGGTGCTGACCGACCCGGTGGAGACCGGGGCAGTCACGATCGCCCTGCCGCAGGACGTGCAGGCCGAGGCCTTCGACTGGCCGGAGGAACTCTTCGCCGAGCGCACCTGGTACGTCGCCCGCCCGTTGCCCGAAGCATCCATTGTCGACAAAGCGGCACAACTCGTCCGGTCTTCGCGCCGGCCGCTGATCGTGGCCGGTGGCGGCGTCGCCTACTCGCGGGCTCAGGACGCGCTGCGCGAGTTCGCCGAGCAGACCGGGATCCCGGTGGCGGAAAGCCAAGCAGGCAAGGGATCGCTGCGCTACGACCATCCGCAGTCGGTCGGTGCCGTCGGGTCCACGGGCACGACGGCGGCGAACGCGCTGGCTCGTGAGGCCGACCTCGTGATCGGCGTCGGCACCCGCTTCGCCGACTTCACGACGGCGTCGCGAACGGCCTTCCAGAACCCGGACGTCCGGTTCGTCAACATCAACGTGGCGCGCTTCGACGGTGGCAAACATGCTGGTCTCCCTGTCGTTGCCGATGCCAGGGAAGCCCTTGTTTCCTTGGCGTCTGCGGTGGATGGCTGGTCTGTGGAGGACCATTACAGAGCGTTGACCGCCGAACTCGCAACTCAGTGGGACGAGGTTGTGGACAACACCTACAACCCGCCCGCGGAGGTGACCGGGAAACTCGCCGAAGGACTCCTCACCCAGGGCGAGGTCCTCGGTGCCGTCAACGAATTGTCGGCGGCGTCTGATGTGGTGGTGTGTGCGGCCGGTTCGATGCCGGGCGACCTGCACAAACTCTGGCGGACCCGCGACCCGAAGGGATACCACGTCGAATATGGCTTCTCCTGCATGGGATACGAGATCGCCGGCGGCCTGGGCGTGCGCCTCGGCGCACCCGAGCGTGACGTCTTCGTCCTGGTCGGCGACGGGTCGTATCTGATGATGTCGAGCGAGCTGGTCACCGCCGTCCAGGAGAACATCAAGATCATCGTCGTGCTGGTGCAGAACCACGGCTTCGCCTCGATCGGGGCTCTGTCGGAGTCGCTCGGCTCGCAGAGATTCGGTACGGCGTACCGGCGGCGTGGTGGTGACGGACGGCTCGACGGGGACTACCTGCCAATCGACCTGGCCGCCAACGTGCGCAGTCTCGGCGTCGAGGTGCTCGACGTGCACAGCCGGGCGGAGCTGGAGAAGGCGATCGGTACGGCGAAGTCCGCCGACGGCCCGATCGCGATCCACGTCAGGACCGATCCGCTGATCGGCGCGCCCGACAGCGACTCGTGGTGGGACGTTCCGGTCAGCCAGGTGTCCGGCCTCGACTCGACCCGCGCCGCCTCGGCGCAGTACGAGGAGTTCAAGCAGGCCCAGCGGCCGTATCTGGTCCCAGCCGAGGGAGAGCACCATGGGTAGGGTCAAGGTCGGCAGCGCGCCCGACTCCTGGGGCGTCTGGTTCGCGAACGACGAACAGCAGACGCCGTGGCAGCGGTTCCTCGACGAGGTCGCCGACGCGGGCTACACCCGGATCGAGCTGGGTCCGTACGGCTACCTTCCGACCGACCCGGTGCAACTGAAGGACGAACTCGACCAGCGGGGACTCGAGGTTAGTGCCGGCACCATCTTCGAACACCTGCACCGGCCCGACTCGTGGGACTCGACCTGGGCCGAGGTATCGGCCGCGGCCGAGCTGGCCGCGGCGGTGGGAGCCGGGCACCTGGTCGTGATCCCGTCGATGTGGCGCGGTGACAACGGTGAGGTGGTCGAGGCCCGGCTGGATCACGAGGGCCAGGCCCGGCACGGCCGGCAGGTGACCGAGCTCGGCCGGCGGATCGCCGCGGAGTACGGGCTGAAGACGCAGTTCCATCCGCACGCGGACGGGCATGTGGACAACCAGGAGACGGTCGAGCGGTTCCTCGCCGAGACCGACGGTGAGCACGTCAACCTCTGCCTGGACACCGGCCACATCAGCTACTGCGGTGGCGACAACCTCGAACTGATCCGCAAGTACCCGGAGCGGATCGGGTATGTGCATTTGAAACAGGTCGATCCGGTGGTGCTGGCGCAGGCCGAGGCCGACGGGATCAGCTTCGACGAGGCGGTCCGGCGAGGCGTGATGTGCGAGCCGCCGCTCGGCGTGCCCGAGCTGCCACCGGTGCTCGAGGCGCTGGCCGGCCTGGACGCGGAACTGTTCGCGATCGTCGAGCAGGACATGTATCCGTGCCCGCCCGACGTGCCGCTGCCGATCGCGGAGCGGACCCTGGCTTACTTGAGGACCCACGGGGGTGGTGTATCCGTAGGAGGACCAGCAGAGTAAAGCTCTCTGGTCACACCCGTACGCCGCGGCGTTACCGCGGAACGTCTGAAAGGCTGGTTGGTTTTCATGGTTCGGTGGCAGAAGAAGGCGGTGGCCACGGGGGCGGCGCTCGTGCTGGTCACGGCGCTGGGTGCCTGTAGTTCCTCCGGCGGCAAGCAGGAGGAGGAGAAGGCGGCCGGCGCAGCCGGCAACGTCGCGGACACGCCGAGGATGAAGGTTGCCTTCATCACCCACGCGGCGCCCGGTGACACGTTCTGGGACCTGGTCCGCAAGGGAGCCGAGGCGGCCGCGGCGAAGGACAACGTCGAGTTGCAGTACTCCGGCGCGCCGGAGGGTGCGGACCAGGCCAACCTGGTGCAGACCGCGATCGACCAGAAGGTCGACGGCATCGCCGTCACGCTGGCCAAGCCCGACGCGATGCAGGCGAACGTCAAGAAGGCGGCCGACGGTGGCATCCCGGTGGTCGCGCTGAACGGCGGGATCGAGTCCTGGAAGCAGGCCGGGGCGCTCGGGTACTTCGGGCAGGACGAGCGGATCGCCGGCCAGGCCGCGGGCGCGAAGCTGACCGAGGTCGGCGCGAAGAAGGCCGTCTGTGTCATCCAGGAGCAGGGCCACGTCGGCCTGGAGGCCCGCTGCCAGGGCGTCAAGGACAAGTTCCCGAACGTCGAGAAGCTCTACATCACCGGGACCGACATGCCCGGCAGCCAGACCACGATGACCTCGAAGCTCCAGCAGGACAAGAGCATCGACTACGTCGTCACGCTGGGCGCGCCGTTCGCGCTGGCCGCGGTCAAGTCGGTCAAGGACGCCGGTTCGGCGGCCAAGATCGGCACCTTCGACACCAACAAGGACCTGATCGGCTCGATCAAGTCCGGTGGCGTGCAGTGGGCCGTGGACCAGCAGCCGTACCTGCAGGGCTACCTCGCGGTCGACAGCCTGTGGCTCTACAAGACGAACGGCAACACGATCGGTGGTGGCCAGGCCACGCTGACCGGACCGGCGTTCATCGACAAGTCGAACGCCGAAGCGGTGGAGAAGTTCTCCGCCAACGGGTCTCGCTGAGGATCGTCATGGCATCCACGCTGACGGCGCCGTCGACTGTCGACGACCGCGTCTCGTCCCGTTCGCTGGGCGCCCGGCTGCTGAGCCGGCCCGAGGTGGGCTCGCTGGTCGGAGCGGTCGTCGTACTGGTCTTCTTCCTGATCACGGCACCGCCGTTCCGGGATCTGGCCACCACCGGCACGATCCTCTACCAAGCCGCGCTGATCGGCATGATGGCCGTCCCGGTCGCGCTGCTGATGGTCGGTGGCGAGTTCGACCTGTCGGCAGGCGTCGCGGTGACGACGGCAGGTCTGACCGGCGGCCTGTTCTCCTACCAGTTCAGTACCAACGTGTGGGTCGGTGTCCTGGTGGCACTGGTCGTCGCGGTGGCCGTCGGCGCCTTCAACGGCTGGCTGCTGATGCGCACGGGGCTGCCGAGCTTCCTGGTCACGCTCGGCACCTTCTTCATCCTGCAAGGCCTCAACCTGGGCGTCACCCGGGTGCTGTCCGGGACCGTCTCGTCGAACTCGATCAGCGACATGGACGGCTTCGAGTCGGCCAAGGCGGTGTTCGCCTCGGAGTTCAAACTGGGACCGATCAACGTCAAGATCCTGATCGTCTGGTGGATCGTGTTCGTCGCGATCGCCACCTGGGTGCTGCTGAAGACGAAGGTCGGCAACTGGGTCTTCGCCGTCGGCGGCGACGCGGCGGCCGCGCGGGCGGTCGGCGTACCGGTGAAGCGGGTGAAGATCGGCCTGTTCGTCACGGTCGGCTTCTTCGCCTGGTTCTCGGGGATGCACCTGCTCTTCAACCAGGCGGTGGTGCAGTCCGGTGAGGGCGTCGGCAAGGAGTTCATCTACATCATCGCCGCGGTGGTCGGCGGCTGTCTGCTGACCGGCGGCTACGGCTCCGTGGTGGGCTCGGCGATCGGTGCGCTGATCTTCGGGATGACCCAGCTCGGTGTCGTCTACGCCGGCTGGAACGCCGACTGGTTCAAGGCGTTCCTGGGCGTGATGTTGCTGTTGGCCACCATCGTCAACCTCGTCGTCAAGAAGCGGGCGGATCTGCGATGAGCATCACTGAGAAGTTCGCGGAAGAGGCGGGCAGCGGCCCGACCACGCCGGTCGTTCACCTCGAGGACGTCGGCAAGAGTTACGGCAACGTGCACGCGCTGCGTGGCGTCTCGCTGGCGGTCAGGCAGGGTGAGATCACCTGTGTGCTGGGCGACAACGGCGCGGGCAAGTCGACGCTGATCAAGATCATCGCCGGCCTGCACGCGCACACCGACGGGATCCTCTCGGTGAACGGCGAGCAACGCACGTTCAGCTCGCCGCGGGAGTCGCTGGACAGCGGGATCGCGACCGTCTACCAGGACCTCGCGCTCGCGCCGCTGATGTCGGTCTGGCGGAACTTCTTCCTCGGCAACGAGGTGACCAGATCGTTCGGCCGGCTCGACATCGCGGCGATGAAGAAGACCGCCCAGGAGGAGCTGACCAAGATGGGGATCTCGATCCCCAACCTGGAGCAGCCGGTCGGGATGCTGTCCGGCGGTCAGCGCCAGTGCATCGCGATCGCCCGGGCGATCTACTTCGGGGCCAAGGTGCTGATCCTGGACGAGCCGACCGCCGCGCTCGGCGTCAAGCAGTCCGGTGTGGTGCTGAAGTACATCGTGAAGGCGCGCGACGCCGGTCTCGGCGTCGTCTTCATCACCCACAACCCGCACCACGCCTACCTGGTCGGCAACCACTTCGTCGTCCTCAAGCTGGGCCGGGTGGCACTCGACACCCATCGTGCCGACATCACCCTGGAGCAGCTCACCAACGAGATGGCGGGCGGCTCCGAGCTTGAGGCGCTCAGCCACGAGCTCCGCGGGATCGACGCCGGGGCGGTGGGAGTGCGTCCGGGCGACGGGCCGGTCAAGATCGAGTCCCCTCTGGAGAACAGATGACCCAAGACCTGAGGATCGGCATCATCGGCGTCGGGATGATGGGCGCCGATCATGCCGAGCGGGTCGCCCGGCAGATCTCCGGCGCCCGGCTGGTCGCCGTGTCCGACCCGGACACGGCGAGAGCGGACGCGCTGGCCGCCGCCCTGAACGAGACCCAGGGCAGGCTGGCGACGGGAGCATCGGAGGTGGCCGCGAGAGCGGCCGGCTCCGGTGGCGCCGTGGGCGAGGGGGTCGGCGGAGTTGCGAGTGCGGCTGATGCTGGTGGAACGCCACAAGCGGGTGGCGTGCGGGTGATCGGGGACCCGTTGGCTTTGATCGGCGACGCCGAGGTGGACGCGGTGATCATCGCCTCGCCGGGATTCGCTCATGCGGAGCAGCTGATGGCTTGCCTCGAGCACGGCAAGCCGGTGCTCTGTGAGAAGCCGCTGACGATGGATGCCGAGTCGTCGTTGCGGGTGGTCGAGGCCGAGCACAAGACCGGCCGGTCGTTGATCCAGGTGGGCTTCATGCGCCGCTTCGACCCGGAGTACGCGCGGCTGAAGCAGTTGCTGGACTCCGGGGAGCTCGGCCGGACCCTGCTGCTGCACAACGTGCACCGGAACAAGACCGTCCCGGAGACGTTCCGCAGCGAGATGATCGTGCGCGACTCGCTGGTGCACGAGGTCGACGTGGCTCGCTGGCTGTTCGACGACGAGATCACCCGGATCACCGTGCACGCCCCGAGGCCGACCAGCCTGGTCGGCGAGGGGGTGCTCGATCCACAGCTGGCGCTGTTCGAGATGGCGAGCGGTGCGCTGGCCGATGTGGAGGTCTTCGTGAACTTCCAGGTCGGCTACGAGGTGCGCTGCGAAGCTGTCGGCGAGCTGGGCAGCGCGACGATCGGCCTCGGGGTCGACGTCCTGACGAAGAAGGCCGGACACTGGGGTGGTGCGGTGCCGGACGACTTCCGGGTCCGCTTCGGGGCGGCGTACGACCTCGAGGTCCAGCGCTGGGTCAACGCCGCGGCGCGAGGCGGGATCGACGGTCCGACGGCCTGGGACGGGTACGCCGCTGCCGCGGTCTGTGCGGCCGGCGTGCAGTCCCTGCAGGAAGGCCGCCCGGTGGAGGTGGAGATGGTGAGCCGCAGCGAGGTCTTCGGATGAAGCTCAGCCTCGACCCCTACATGTTCCGCGCCGTTCCGCTGCTGGAGCTGCCCGGTCTCGTCGCCGACCTCGGCTACGAGTGGCTGGAACTGTCGCCCCGCAGTGACTTCCTGCCGTTCTTCGTCCACCCGCGGGTGGACGACGCGGGGGTGGCTGCGTTCCGCAAGGCGCTGGCGGCAGCAGGGGTCGGGGTCTCGTCGGTGCTACCGCTCTACAAGTGGTCGGGCCCTGACGAGGACGAGCGGCAGGCAGCGGTCAGGTACTGGAAGCGCGCGATCCGGATCACCGCCCTGCTCGGCGTGGACGTGATGAACACCGAGTTCAACGGCCGCCCCGAGCAGGCGGCCCGGAGCGAGGCGCAGTTCTGGCGGTCGCTCGAAGAGTTGCTGCCGGTGTTCGAGAGCGAAGGCGTCCGGCTCGTGCTCGAACCGCATCCGGACGACTTCGAGGAGGACGGCAAGGCAGCCGTCGACCTGATCCGCGGGATCAACAGCCCTCTGGTCAGCTTCCTGTACTGCGCCCCGCACACCTTCCACCTGGGCAACGACGCCCCCGGCATCATCGAGTACGCCGGCGACCTGCTCACCAACGTGCACGTCGCCGACTCGTTCGACCACACCGGGTCGTCCGGGCTGCGCTACATCGTCAACCCGCCCGGCTCGACCGTCCGGGTGCACCAGCACCTCGACATCGGTCAGGGTGAGGTCGACTTCGACGAGCTGTTCGCGAGCCTGGCCGCGGCCGGTTTCGACGGCACCGTCACCGCCTGCGTCTTCGCCTGGGAGGAGCGCGCCCGGGAATCGAGCACGTTCATGCGAGCGAAGATCACCGATCTACTGACGAAGCAAGGGATGCAGCTGTGAGCATTGAGCGAATCACCCACCTGGTCGGCGGCGCCCCGTGGACGGGAGTCTCCGAACGCACCAGCAAGGTCTACAACCCGGCCACCGGCGAGGTGACCGGTGAGCTCGACCTGGCCTCGGCGGCGACCGTCGACGAGATCGTGAAGGTCGCCCACGACGCGTCCCGGGCCTGGGGCCGGATCTCGCTCACCAAGCGCGCGCAGGTGCTCTTCGGCTTCCGTGAACTGCTGAACGAGCGCAAGGAGGAGATCGCCGCGCTGATCACCGCCGAGCACGGCAAGGTGCTCTCGGACGCGCTCGGCGAGGTGACCCGCGGTCTCGAGGTGGTCGAGTTCGCCTGCGGCATCCCGCACCTGCTGAAGGGCGGCTTCAGCGAGAACGTCTCCACCAACGTCGACGTCTACTCGATCCGCCAGTCGCTCGGCGTGGTCGCGGTGATCTCGCCGTTCAACTTCCCGGCGATGGTGCCGCTGTGGTTCGTGCCGATCGCGATCGCCTGCGGCAACAGCGTGGTGATCAAGCCGTCGGAGAAGGACCCGTCCGCGGTGAACGCGGTCGCTGCTCTGTGGAAGGAGGCCGGCTTGCCCGACGGCGTGCTGAACGTCGTCCACGGTGACAAGGAGGCCGTCGACCGGCTGCTCGAGCACCCTGACATCAAGGCCGTCTCGTTCGTCGGCTCGACGCCGATCGCGCGCTACGTCTACGAGACCGGCACCAGGAACGGCAAGCGCGTGCAGGCTCTCGGCGGCGCCAAGAACCACATGGTCGTGCTGCCCGATGCCGACCTGGACCTGGCAGCCGACGCCGCCGTCAACGCCGGCTTCGGTTCCGCGGGAGAGCGCTGCATGGCGATCTCCGCGCTGGTCGCGGTCGAGCCCGTCGCGGACGCGCTGATCGCCAAGATCCGCGAGCGGATGGCGACGCTGACGACCGGTGACGGCACCCGCGGCTCCGACATGGGCCCGCTCGTCACCGGACCGCACCGCGACAAGGTCGTCGGGTACGTCGAGGCGGGGGTCGAGGCCGGCGCGGAGCTGGCCGTCGACGGCCGCGAAGGTCCCTTCGACGGCGGCGACGACGGCTTCTGGCTCGGCCCGACGCTGTTCGACAAGGTGACGCCGGAGATGTCGATCTACACCGACGAGATCTTCGGGCCGGTGCTCTCGGTGCTCCGCGTCCCGTCGTACGACGCGGCGCTGGAGCTGGTGAACTCCAACCCGTACGGCAACGGCACCGCCATCTTCACCAACGACGGCGGCGCCGCCCGCCGCTACCAGACCGAGGTCGAGGTCGGCATGGTCGGCGTCAACGTGCCGATCCCGGTCCCGATGGCCTACTACTCGTTCGGCGGCTGGAAGAACTCGCTGTTCGGTGACACCCACGCGCACGGCACCGAGGGCGTGCACTTCTTCACCCGCGGCAAGGTGATCACCTCCCGCTGGCTGGACCCGTCTCACGGCGGGCTCAACCTCGGCTTCCCTACCCACGACTGAGCCCACGCACGATTCAGCCGGTGCTTTCGAGTGGTGGCTACCCCAGTCGAGTCACCACCCGGAAACCAAAGCTATCCGCCGATCGACTACTCCCAGTGAGCTGAGATCGAGTCTGGACGGAGTTGCAACATCGACTGGGGTGGCGCCGCGGCCCTACTGAATTGTGGCGCCGCGCCCCTATTGGATCGTGGAGATCGGCCGTGGCTGGAGGCCGGCCGCGCGATAGCAGGCGTCGACGAGCTCCATCGTCGCGTGCGCGTCGTCGGCGTCGGTGAGAAGTGGTGCGCCGTCGCGGAGATGGGCGGCGAAGGCCTCCAGCTGGTACGCGTAGGAGGACTTGGTGCCCAGTCGCTCGACCCAGGTGTCCTCCTTGGTCTTCACCATCACGCGATCGTCCAGATGCGGCAGCACGAAGCTCGGCGCGAAGGCCTCGCCGCGCGTACCGGTGATCCGCAGGCTGAAGTCGACGTTCTCACCCGCCATGCTGGTCCGCACCGCACCGGTCGCGCCGTTGGGGAACACCAGGTCGGCGTTGAGCCACTCGTCCACACCAGGCAGACGCTTGCGCTCACCCGCCCGGGCGCTCGCCAGCGTCGGTGCGCCGCCGCCCCAGGGAGCCAGCACGCGTTGCGCGTGCAGCGCGTAGCAGCCGACATCCATCAAAGCGCCACCCGCCAGCGCCAGCGACCAGCGTGGATCGTCGTCGTCGGGCGGCGGCATCACCATCGTCGATTCGACGTGCTGCAGTTCGCCGAGCTCACCCTTCGTGAGCAGCTCCTGCAGCCGCCGGGTGACCGGGTGGAAGAGGTAGTGAAAACCCTCCATCAGTACGACGCCCCGCGCCCGCGCCGCGTCCCGCACCTCCGCGGCCTCGGTCGCGTTGCTGGCCGAGGGCTTCTCCGTCAGCACATGCTTGCCGGCGGCAATCGCTCGCAGGTTCCACGGCCCGTGCAGGCCGTTGGCGAGCGGGTTGTAGATCGCCTCGACCTCGGGGTCGTCGATCACGTCCTGGTAGCTCGCGAGCACCCGCTCCACACCGTGTTCGGCCGCGAACGCCTCCGCGCGACCCGCGTCCCGGGCCGCGACGGCGACCAGCCGGGCACCGGTCAGACGGGCCGGTTCGGCGATCGCCCTGCCCGCGATCCGGGCGGCACCGAGGATTCCGATGCGAAGCGGTTCCATACGCACTCCCTTGTTCAGATGTCATCCGTACGGCGGCGTACGGCGTGCTCGTCGAGGGCCTGCCGCAGCAGATCGTCGGGCCAGTCCTCGGCGAGGGCTTGGCGGACCAGGTCGGCCTGGGTCTGGGGAGCGAGCCCGCCGATCGGCTGGTCCCGGTCCAGGTTGGTCGGGAAAGCGTATCCTTCGGCGCTCGCGGCGATGACGTTGTCCAGATCGAAGGCGTCATCGTGCCGCAGAGTACGCAGTACGGGATAGAGGGTGACCGCCATCCGGACCCGGTCGACGCTTTCCATCGCCCGGCCGAACGCGGAGGAGATCTGCAACAGGTTCGCCATCCGGAGGATGTCGGGGGAGTGGTTGCTGCCGGCCGCGTGGAAGAGCGCCGGGTTGAAGAACACCGCGTCGCCCTTGCTCAGCGGTAGCTGCACGTGATGAGCGACGAAGTGCTCACCGAACTCGGGTCGCCGCCAGGCGAGGTAGCCGAGCCCGTACTTGTGCGAGTGCGGCAGGTAGAGCGTCGGACCGCTCTGCACCGGCATGTCACAGTGCGCGACCGCCCCCTGCAGCGTCAGCACGCTGGACAACTGGTGCACATGAGCAGGGTAGGCAGCCGCGACCTCGTCGGACTGGAATCCGAGGTGGTAGTCGCGATGTACCGTCTGACCTTCACCTCCTGGATTCACCACGTTCACCTGGGAGGTCACCTGGTACGCCGGACCGAGCCACGCCTTCGCGACCAGGGCGAGCAGATCGTTGGAGTAGTAGGCGGCGAACACCTCGGGCGCTCTGATCGCCAGCTTCTCCAGCGCGTTCCAGACCCGGTCGTTCGCCCCCGGCTTGGCGAAGTGGTCACCGGCCGCGGTGCCGGCCCGGTGCTGGTCGTCGATCATCGCCCGGAACTCGGCGGTCGCGGCGTCCACAGCTTCCTTGCTGAAGGCCCCTTTCAGGACGACGATGCCGGGACCGTCGCCGAGCGCCTTGGCGAACTCGGCCTGAACCTCCCGCGGATTCTCCTTGCGAATCCGCGGAGCGTCGTACAGCGGGACCTGCTGCTCGATCGTCTCCGCGAACGGGTAGTCGGCGGGATCGGTCTCGGTTCGCAGTACTGCGAGCAGGTCGTCCAGGCGGACGTCTTGGGGCTTGAGCCAGGTCATTGAGGTGCTCCTCTCAAGTACGGCAACTCGGCGGTGCGGTGGTGGAGCGGAGTACGAGGGTGGGGGCAATGGGCGGTGTGGGCCTGGTCGGAGCGTTCGTCAGCCGGGTGTGGGCGGTGGAGATGGTTTCGGCTGCCAGGGCCGCGGTGTTCTGCGCGACTGTGGTCAGGCTGATGTGCGAGAGACCTGCGATGGTGGTGTTGTCGTAGCCGACCACTGACAGATCGTGCGGGACCCGTAGTGAGGACTGGCGAATCGTGTCGAGGAAGCCGGTGGCCATGCGATCGTTGAACAGGGTGACCGCCGTGACAGGCGGAGCGTCGTTCAGGAAGGTCTTGGCCGCGTCGGCACCGTCCGCCTCGGTCCGGCCGCCCTCCTGAACCCGTGCGGGAAGGTCGGCGTGACGCATCGCCGTGCGATAGCCGGTACGCCGTTCCGCCGCGCCGGAGGCCCTGACTCCGTCGACGTGCAGGATCTGGCGATGTCCCAACGACAGCAGGTGTTCCACGGCCAGTCGCGAGCCGGCCGCGTCGTCGGTGCGCACCACGTCGACACCGGTCGCGCGGACCTTGCGGCCGACCACGATGACCGGCTGCGACTCGGCCAGCGTCGACAGTGCCGAGCCGGACAGTTGCGGGCCCAGCAGGATCAACGCCTCGCAGCGATAGTCGAGCAGCGACTGCACCGCACGGCACTCTTGCCGCGACGGGGCAACGGCACTGAGCGTCAGGTCGTAGCCGGCGGCCTCCGCAGCGGAGTACAGGGCTTCGACCAGGTCGCCGTGAAAAGGAGCCTGCACGTCGAACGTCACGCCCAGCAACCGGGTGCGGGAGCGTCCGAGCAGGCGGGCCCGGTGGTCGGGGCGATAGCCGAGTTCACTACCCGCAGCGAGCACCCGTGCGCGGGTCGCAGCACTCGCGCCGGGAGCGTCGCGGTACACGATCGACACCAGGGCACGCGATACCCCGGCCATCCGGGCGACGTCCTCCATCGTGGCCGGCCGATCTCGTCCTGACACTCAGCTACCTCCGGGTGGAACAGAAGTGATTACCTGACAGAAGGCTTGACGGGTCCATCGAACCAGTGTTCGCTAGCTCGTGACTAGAGCGCTCTAGTAATTGTTGCTACGAATAGTAGTTGCTCGTCACAACGGGGAATCAGACGTCCTGAGGG
Organism: Kribbella sp. CA-293567; assembly: GCF_027627575.1. NCBI lineage: Bacteria > Bacillati > Actinomycetota > Actinomycetes > Propionibacteriales > Kribbellaceae > Kribbella > Kribbella sp. CA-293567. The sequence continues at coordinate 6,075,507 of NZ_CP114065.1, read as the reverse complement.
GATCGACGACATGCGCACCGATCATGGACTGCAAGTCATCCGCATCGCACTGGTCGGCGCCGGCCGGATCGGCACCATGCACGCGGGCAACATCGCGCGCCGGGTGCCGGCCGCCGAGCTGGCCGCCGTGGTGGACCCGCGGCTCGACGCCGCCGAGAGCCTCGCGGCCCGGTACGACGCCAGACCGTACGGCGACCTCGACGACGTGCTGAAGGATCCCGAGATCGACGCCGTGGCGATCACCTCGATCGCCAAGGTGCACAGCGAGCTGGTGGTTCGCGCCGCCGAGGCCGGCAAGGCGGTCTTCTGCGAGAAGCCGGCCTCCCTCGAGCTGGCCGAGATGGATCGCGCGATCGCGGCCGCCGAGCAGGCCGGGATCGTCTTCCAGGTCGGCTTCAACCGCCGGTTCTCGGCCGACTTCGCCGCCGCCCGGGCCGCGGTGGTCAACGGCGAGATCGGTACGCCGCAGCTGATGCGCTCGGTCACCCGCGACCCCGGCCGGCCCGGCGGCATGCCGCATGCGGCCGGCATCAAGCCGTGGACGATCTTCCGCGAGACGCTGATCCACGACTTCGACACGCTGCTGTGGCTCAACCCCGGCGCGGAGCCGGTCGAGGTCTACACGCGGGCCGACGCGCTGGTCGCCCCGCAGTACAAGCAGGACGGGCTGATCGACACGGCGGCGGTGATGCTGAGTTTCGACAACGGCGCGATCGCGACCGCCGAGGCGAACTTCTCCGCTCTCTACGGGTACGACGTGCGCGGCGAGGTGTTCGGCTCGAAGGGCATGGTGACGGCCGGCCGGCATGCGACCAGCCCGATGCTCCAGTACGGCGAGCAGGGGATCAGCCAGCACACGCTCAGGAGCGACGAGGAGATGTTCGCCGACGCCTACGTCGCCGAGGTCTCGCAGTTCGCCGACGCGATCCGGACCGGCTCGGCCCCGCCGGTCACCGGCACGGACGCCCGCAACGCGCTGCGGGTGGCCCTGGCAGCGATGAAGTCGCACGAGGAACGCCGGCCGGTGCAGTTGCGGGAGCTCGGATGAGGCTTGCCGTCTGCGCGGAGATGGTCTTCACCGACCTGCCGTTCGTCGAGCGGGTCGAACGGATCCACGAGCGCGGCTTCGACGTCGAGATCTGGGATCACAGCGGCAAGGACCTCGACGCGTTGATCGCGACCGGAGCGACGTTCTCCTCGATGACCGGCTATCTCAGCGGCTCGCTCACCCATGATCAGGACGAGTTGCTGAAGACGGCTGAACAGTCGATCGAGGTGGCGCGCAGGCTGGGCTGCCCGCGGCTCAACCTGCACGGCACCGAACTGGGACCGGGCGGGCTGCCGGTTCGTCCGCAGTACGGGGTGACCGGGGAGATGTGGCTGGCGGCAGCGAAGACGCTGGCGAGGCTGGCCGAACTGGGCGCCGCTCACGACGTGATGTTCGTGCTCGAGAACCTCAACACCGAGGTCGATCATCCGGGCGTCCCGTTCGCGCGGGCCGCCGACACGCTCGCGCTGGTCGAGGCGGTCGACCACCCGCACCTGCGGCTGATGCTGGACCTCTACCACGCCCAGATCGGCGAGGGGAACCTGATCGCGCTGCTCCGGAAAGCGGCTCCCTTCCTCGGCGAGATCCAGGTCGCCGACGTACCGGGGCGCTGCGAGCCGGGCACCGGTGAGATCAACTACCAAGCCGTCGCGACCGCGCTGCAGGAGCTCGAATACACCGGGACGGTAGGCCTGGAAGCCTTTGCCCACAGCGATAGCGAGCTTGCCCTCCGCCGGTTCGCCACGGTGTTCGGCGGTCCGTCCAGATTGGAAGAGATCTGATCAAATCCGCTCTCCGACTCGACGGTGCGCCCCGGACACCCCAAGATGTGCCCATGAGCACCGTCCAGGTCAGCGTAGATCGCACCAGCCGCACCCCGCTCCACGTTCAACTCGCGCAGCAGCTCGAGGCGGCGATCCAGGGCGGCGACCTCCCGGTCGGTTCCCGGCTCAGCAACGAGGTGGACCTGGCGGAGGCCTACGGCCTCAGCCGTCCCACTGTCCGCCAGGCGATCGCCCGGCTGGTCGACCAGGGCCTGCTGGTCCGCAAGCGCGGCGTGGGCACTCAGGTCGTCGGGAACTCGGGGCAGGTCCGCCGCAGCCTCGAGCTCACCAGCCTGTACGACGACCTGTCCGCGGCCCACCGCAAGCCCCAGACCGAAGTACTGCGCTTCGGTATCGCCCCCGCGAGCCCAGACGTCGCTGCAGCTCTCCAGTGCGAGCTGGGCGATCGCGTACTGCGCCTGGAGCGGCTCCGCCGTGCTGACGGCGAGCCGCTGGCCCTGATGCGCAACTGGTTGCCGCCGGAGGTGCTGGACACAGACCCGAACACTCTGGCCGAGCGTGGCCTCTACGAGCTGCTGCGGGCGGAGGGAGTTCGGCTGAAGGTGGCGCACCAGACCATCTCGGCCCAGCCCGCCACCACCGAACAAGCCCGGCTCCTGATGGAGGAGCCGGGCCATCCGTTGCTGGCCACCACCCGGATCACCTACGACGACCACGGGCGGGCGGTGGAGTTCGGCTCGCACCTGTTCCGTGCGTCCCGCTACGCCTTCGAACACACCCTCGTCCACCGCTGATCCACCCCTCAGAGGAACAGCGGCGGACGAGAGAGCCTGTTACTTCTTGCCGCCGGGGAACTTCCAGGCCTTGTTCCCGGCCATCGCCAGGAGCTGCTCGGCGGTGACGGCCGGCTTCGGGCGGGTGTGCCTGGATCCCTTCTGCTCAACGGCGTTGTAGCTCGTCAGCGTGATGAAGCGACCGTCCGGGTAGTGGATCTCCGCCGTGTTCGCCAGCACGCCGTCCTTCTTCTGCCGCGCGTCGCCGTACTCGGGGGAGTTCTTGCTCCAGCCGACCACGGCGCCGTCGGGCCGGACTTTGCAGAAGGTCGTGGCCCGCTCGTCAGTGCACTTCTTGGCAACCGGCACCTCGTACGACACGAAGGCCTCGACCCGGGACAGGCCCTTGCCGTCGTTCACCAGGTAGTAGGCGCCGTTGAAGTCGTCGGGCGCACCTCCCCAGGTCCCCGGCTGCGAGACCTGCAGGCTCTTCGGCAGTACCTGCTTGAGGGTCTGAAGCGTCTCCTGCACAGGTACTGGTGGCTTGCTGGTGCCGGGGCTCGTCGGCTCGGGCTTGACCGGGCCGGACGGCTCCGGCAACGGCTTGGGCAGGAAGCGCCACAGCTTGCTGTCCGCCATCGCCGTCAGCTCGGCAATGGTCAGGGCCGGCTTGGCGCGGGTCTTCTCGGTCTGCTTCTCCTGCACGGCGTTGAAGTTGTACAGGCTGACGGACTCGGTCCCGCGGCGGATGACGCCGACCGCGTTGGCGAGGACCCCGCCCGGGTTGTTGTCGGGCTGGTAGGTGGGCTCTTCCTTGCGGATCAGAACGCGGGATCCGTCCGGGCGGGGGAGACATGTGCCCGGCTCCGGGTCGAAGCAGTTGCCGTCGACACCGGGTGCGCTGACCGAGACCTGCAACCTGGACAGGCCCTTGCCGTCGTTGATCAGCACGGATGCGCCTTGCCCCCAGTCGTCGCCCCAGGTCTCCGGCTTGGTCACCTTGAAACGGGCGGGGACCAGCTCGATGAGCGTGTTCAGCGTCTCCTGCCTCGTGGGGGGCTTGGCCGCGACGCCGGAGGTCTTCCTGATCGTCTGCTTGTCCGTGGTACCGGCTGCCGGGGGCTGGGTGTCCTTGGCGAAGAGCTGGCTGCCGCTGACGATGATGCCGGCGGTGGCCAGTACCGCGGCCGCGCCGCTCACGCTGACCAGGGCGGTACGGCGGCGGCGCAGGGTCGCGCCGCGGGCCATCCCGCGTTCGACCAGGTCGGTGGACTCGGGCTCGAGGTTCTCGGTGGCCCGGCGCATCAGCTCGGGCAGGCTGTCGTTCAGGTTCTTCATCGGGGTTCCTTCTTCGGTCAGAGAGCGATCAGGTGGTCGGCGTCCGCGCCCAGGACGGCGCGGAGCCGTTCCAGGGCGCGCGACGTTCGGGTCCTGATCGCACCGGCGTTCTTGCCGAGATCGAGCGCGACCTGTTCGACGCTGCGATCTTCGAAGAACCGCAGCACCAGCACCGCACGGTCGAGGGGTGTCAGCTCGGCGAGCGCGTTCTGCAGGGAGACCCGCAAGGCCGGATCACCCGCCCGGTCGGCCCGCTCCGGCATCGACGCGACCGGCTGCTCGCTCCAGCTGCGCCTGCGCCGTTGGGAGATGAACGTCCTGGCCAGCACGGTCTGCGCGTAGGCCGGCGGGTTGTCGATCCGCTGCAGGCCCCGCCACGCGCGGAACATCTTCGCCAGCGTCTCCTGGACCAGGTCCTCGGCGTGGTGCTTGTCCCCGGTCAGCAACCATGCCGTCCGGTACAACTGCGGTGTCCGCGCTCGGGCGAACTCCTCGAAGTCGTCCGTCGTAGCTTTCATCGCGGCCCCTCCGTCGTGGTCTCACCCTGTACGACGCCCCACCTCGCCACCGGCGTTACACCTGAGTCTGGCCGCGGAGAAGGTCGTTCGGCGGGGTCCCGGACGGTTGCAACAAGGTGCAACTGGCTGGACCTGGTCGTGAGCAGCTGGATACGGTCGGTGAACCTCTGGCGTGTCAGGGTTATCCACAGGCAGCCGGGATCGGGTTGGCGCCGGTGGGCTCCGAGTTGAAAGGATGTTGCTCAGGGTGACCGCCAGGGTCGCCGGCCGAGAGCTCACGGGGAGACGATGACAGCCGACAGACTTGCCCCGCGCCGGTCCGGCTGGAGCGACGCGGTCGAGTTGATCGACGCCCAGGTCCGCGACCTGGTCCGGCGCGAGGGCATCGACCCGCTGCGCAATCCCGGCGCGGTGAACGCGATCGTCGCCACGGTCGTCAAGGAGTACGACGAGCGCAGCCTGACCGGGATCGTGCCGCCGATCGGCGACGTGGAGGCGGTCAGACGCGAGGTGCACGACCGGGTGGCGGGCTTCGGCCCCCTGCAGCGCTACCTGGACGACCCCGCGGTGGAGGAGATCTGGATCAACGAGCCGAGCCGGGTCTTCATCGCCCGCGACGGGCGCCACGAGCTGACCACCACGGTGCTGACCGAGGAGGAGGTCAGCGACCTGGTCGAGCGGATGCTGAAGACGACCGGCCGGCGGATCGACGTCTCCCAGCCCTTCACCGACGCGCGGCTGCCCGACGGCAGCCGGGTGCACATCGTGCTCGGCGGGATCACTCAGCGCTACGCCGCGATCAACATCCGCAAGTTCACCGTCCGTGCCACCCGGCTGGCCGACCTGGTCGGTCTCGGCTCGCTCACCCAGCACGCCGCGGCGGTCCTGGACGCGTCCGTCGCCTGCGGGCTCAACATCCTCGTCTCCGGCGGCACCCAGGCAGGCAAGACGACGATGCTGAACGCCTTGTCCGGCTCGATTCCCGGCAGCGAGCGGGTGATCAGCTGCGAGGAGGTCTTCGAGATCAAGCTGCCGATCCCCGACTGGGTCTCGATGCAGACCCGGCAGGCCGGTCTCGAAGGGACCGGTGAGGTCCGTCTGCGCGACCTGGTCAAGGAGTCGCTGCGGATGCGGCCCAGCCGGATCATCGTCGGCGAGGTCCGGGGCGAGGAGTGCCTCGACCTGCTGCTGGCTCTGAACAGCGGGCTGCCGGAGTTGAGCTAGTCACGCTACACGGTTCGGGGCGCTCGCGGCGGCGTGACGCGGGGGTCGCGGCGGGGCGGGGAAGCAGGGAGCAGGGGGGGTGACCCCTTTTCCTACCTCTCTCCAATGCGAGGGCGCAGAGTAAGAGGTAGGAAAAGGGGTCACCCCGCCTGCTCCCTGCTTCCCTTCGGAGCCGGTTCGGCGCCGATTCTGACCGCCCGCGACGCCGCGGCCACTCCCCGCGTTATTGCGTCATAGTGGGCCTAGCTCGGCGTGAGAGGACAGCGCGTCCACGATGCCGCCGTGGAGGGCCGCCAGCTCGTTGACCATGGCCGCCGGAACGTCGCGGTACCAACCATCCGCGCCGAGGTGGTCGGCCCATGGCCCAGCCGAGGTCGGCGGGCCTGACAACTGCGAGAGATCCACGCACAGGCCGTCGGTGCCGAGGACGCCGTTGGCGGTGAGGCGTTGGAGCCAGCCGTAGCCGTCCGCGCAGAACACCCAACCTTGCTGAAGTGCATTCATCGGCGGGTGATGGCGTGCGCAAGCTCGCGGACAGCGGGGCGGGCGCGCTCCCGCTCCGGAACCGCGGCGTGGACCCTCTGGGCTAGGCCGCGAATCACGGTGCTCGGTTCGGCGGTGAGGAGGTGGAGGGCCTCTTCGGCGCCGGTGTCGATGCTGTCGCGCTGGACCTTGCCCCATGCGCGATGCATCTTGACCTGCGCGTGCCAGCGCTTCGCGGCCTCCGGGAGGTGCCGGGCTTCGGCCTGAGCGGCCTCGGCCTGTTCGATCTCGCCTAGGGCGGTGTGCGCCCAGCTCGCCGCGATGGCGAGTCGCCACGAGGGCATAGAGAAGATCGACACGTCATCCTGCCCGCCGGCCGCGTCCAGGGCGGCGTACGCGCGGCCTAGCGCCTGCTTGGTCGCCTTCTTGTCCGCTCGGTGGGCGTGGACATGCGCCCTTGCGGCGTGTGCCTCAACGAGCGCCGGAGACGGCTTGGCGCGGGCTATGGCTAGCTCGGTGGCCTTCAGGACCTCGTCATCCGTCCCGCCCTCGTAGAAGATCCGGTAGGCGAGGCGGGCGCGGCTCCACGCTCGGAGGTCGGCGTCCCCGGTGTGGTCCGCGAGCGCCACCGCGGTCCCATACCAACGGCGCGCGGCTGCCGAGTCGCCGAGGCTCGCCACCGACGATCCGTAGACCATGGCGATACGGACGCCGTGGCGACCATGGGCCTCCGGGGCGGTAGAGACGACCATGAGGTCCCCGACGGCGCGCTGAGCCAGCCGCCGGAGCGGCTCGGTCATGAAACCTCGGCCGTAGTCCGCGACGATGCCGTCCCAGTCGCAATCTGGCTGAAGGCCGGCGGCGGTATCGAGCGAGCGGCGGACGCTCTCCGCGACAGCGGCAGGGGCGACGACGCCCACGCCGGACAGGGTTCCGAGTGCTCGAATGAGTGTGCGGCGGTACACGGTGTCGGCAGCTCCAATCCGGGCGAGTTCCACGAATAGGCCGGAGGCTTGGAGGGCCTCGTCTACGCAACGCGCGAACTCCGGTGTCGGCTGTCGTAGCCCGGTTTCGACGTGACCGACGAAGCTCGCTGAGTACGGGATGCGCCTTGCCAGCTTAGCCAGGCTGAGGCCGTGGGCCACCCTGACCGATCTCAGTGCGGCGCCGAAACTCGCGTCCATTCGCATGCGCTCCCCGGTTACCCCGCTGGTTCCGGCGGGGCGATTTTGTAGACGCCGTGTAGACGTGGCGACGTTGTTTCCCACGTTCCGTAGGTACCACGCTACTCGCTATGGCAGTCGAAGAGCGGGGAACCGGCGCGGAGGTAAAAACCGACGCGCGCGGGTGGCCGATCCTCCGGTCAGCGCAGGACGTCGCGCGGGAGACGGGACAGGCGTCGGCCGGTAGCGCGTGGGAGCGCCACGACGACATAAGGGCCGACCGGTGAGCGACGCGCGCGGGGGCGATGTTGACGTCAGTCGGGCGCCCTCGCTAGACGAACTCGCTAGTCGCATTGCGCCCGAGCTAGAGGACCTCGCTCGGGCGCGCGCGGGCGACCCCTGCGACGGGGTCAATCCGATGACACAGAGAGCGTGCATTCGGCAGTACCACCACGGCTATCACGAGGACGAGGTTGGCGCCCAATGGGTGGACGACGAGTGACCACGGTCGCGATGCCGAGGCATCGGGCGCCCGGCGTGCGGCGTGCCTTCCGCCGGGCCGGGCTCGCTGTCCGGCGTCTGTGGTTGCACGGCTACGAACGCGGCTGGGATGAGGCGATGGGCATGGCCGCCGACAACCTTGAAGCGGCTCTCCGCCAGGCCGACGGGCCGTACCTCGCCAAGGCCGACGTGAAGGCGCTCGCACTGCGACTCCGGCGCGAGGCCGAACACTGAGCGGCGGGATGCGTGTGTGAGGCCCCGAGACCGCGCGCGTCCCGCCTTCCAACACAGAGAGGCCCGGTCCCCGAGATGGGGGACCGGGCCTCTTCGCGGTCGGCTACGGCGCCGTGCGGCGGAAGACCGGGTACGCCTGAGGCTTGCCCTTGTTGTCCGACGCCGCCGTCCAGTTGGCGAGGAACCATCCCTCGGCCTCCACGGCGGCGATCATCTGCGACCAGTCCTCAACCTCGCTCGATATGCCGCCGTGTGTCGCCGGGCTGTTGAGCATCGCGGCGAAGATCGGTCGGCCCTCGTCGCGGGCCTTGGCGGCGGCCTGTCCTAGCGCGGTCGCCTTGGCGTCTTTCATCCATCCCATGGTTCGGTTCCCCCTCGTGTTGTGTGCTCGGCGAGGCTATCGGCCGTTGGGTGCTCGGCGTTACGGCTACCCGCCGGCCACGTTGGCGACGCGGACCGAGCCGTCGGGGAGCTGCTCCAGGCGGACGACGCCGGACGGGTAGCGGGCGGCGTGCTCGCGGGCGGCCTGCCATGCGGCGGGGTGAGGGGCGCGGATCTCGACGGGTGCGGCCTGACGTCGGGGCTTGCGCGTGGAAGTCATCCCGTCACCCTATGCGGATCGCGTTACTCGAACAGGTGTTCTATCGTGGAGGCATGGGTGGAAACAAGAGATACCCGCGGCCTCCGGCGCCGGACGCGACGCGGCGTCACTGTTGGGTCCTCGCCACGGCGACCGAGCGCGGGCCGTGGCCGGGCCTGATCTTGGAGTGGCGCCGGACCAACTCCGATGACTGGATGGCGCGTGTGGTCTACGTGCCGGACCCGAAGCGGACGCGGACGGTTGAGGATTGGTTCGCGTCGGGGTTGCTCCGCCCGCTCGATCCGCCGGCGCCGTCGCAGGCAACGCAGGCCGCCGCCCGGTACGAATCCGCGGGAGGCGTGTAAACGCACAACGCCCCGGACACCTCCAAGAGGAGGGCCGGGGCGAGGGTGTGTAAACGCAGGGGCTAGCCGAGGCGCTCGGCGACGTACGCTGCAACCTCCGCGTTGGTGCCGTTCGGGAGAACCATGCGGTGGTGCTCAACGAACGCCTCGGGCTTGTGCCATGCGTCGCCAGTGATGTGCTTCAGCTCGACGTCGCCCGCGGCGAAGCCGAAGCGGTCCGAGCCCTCGGGCCAGCGGATAGCAACGACGCGCTCGCCGGTGAGGCTCTTCGTCTTGTAGGCAATGAGCTGTTCGCCGCGCGCTCCGCACCATTCGCCGGTGGAGGTCTTGGTCTTGTGTGCGGTGTCGATGTGCATAGCTATCCCCTTGCAGGCTTGTGGAGTGAGAGGTTGGCCGGGCGGCCGATGGGCCGGACCTTCGAGAGGCCCGGCCGACTGCGGCCCGATCAGGCGGCGTCTACGGGGACGACGCGGGCGACGCGGCCCGCGCGGTTGAACGAGGCGAGGGCGGCGACGGCGGAGCGCTCGGTCTGACTCCAGCGAACGACGCCGTAGGAGGTCTGCGGTCCGGCGGCCAGCTTGGCGGCCTGCTTGCGGAGGCGGGCGGCGTCGGCGGTCAGGCTCTCGATGGTGTGGGCGGCGGAGGAAGGGACGTCCGCTTCCTTGGAGTTCGTGGCGAGGACGCCCTCGTCGGTGACGATGTGCGCTCCGGCGTACAGCTCGGCGTCGGTTGCGGTGTCGATCAGGGCGAACTTCAGGCGACGGCCACCGAAGGCCCACCGCTCGGCGCGGATCACAACGTGACCCTCGGCCAGCGCCCGGCTGTACTGCTCGGCCTCGGCTTCGCGGCGCTCCGCGAGGCGGGCCAGCTCGGCGGCCTCCATGTGGTTGTCGTCGGCAACTTCGATCGCGTGGGTGTAAACCTTCGAAACGCTGTTCCGCTTCGAGACGGTGCCGTCGGGGTGGGTGACTGTCGTGGTGGCCTTGCGCGTCGTCGTCATGTGTAAACAGTACCACTCGGAGGTTCAGAGTGGCAAATCGGCCGAGCCGCCCCGTGACGGCCCGGCCGACTGCCGGTCATTCGGAGGGGACCTCGGCCTCCATCTCGGTTCCACAGGGGCAGGTCGGGACGCCGACGGCCAACCACTTGGCGGTTGTGCGGAGCTGGTAGCCGTCCTCCGGGCAAGTCACCTTGAGCATCCGCGTCCCCTGCTTTTTCACGCCGGAGAGGGCGGGGGTGAGGGCGGCGTGCGGGTAGTCGCCGAGGAGGGTGGAGGTGGCGGCGAGGTTGGCGGCGAGGGTCTCGCCTGCCGTGGTGGCGGTCATCTTGCCGACGAGGCCGAGCGGCTTGGCGATCGCGGAGAACTCTTTGCCGTGGCCGCTGTCGCCGTTCGCGTGGTTGACGGCGTGAACCAACTCGTGAACCAACGTGGAGAGGACGGTCGGCGCGTCGCCGAGGATGGGGGAGACGAAGATTTGTCCGATGCCGTCCGCCGAGGCGGCGGGCTGCCAGCACTGCCCGATGACGGAGGTCTTGTTACCCCGGCCGCCGGGGAAGCCGACCGAGACGCGGACCGCGGGGAGCTGGTGGCCGTTGGCAACGAAGAGCGGGGCGACGGCGGCGATTGCGGCGGTGAGCCACTCTTCGCGGGTGTTGTGCTTGGCGGTCATGAGGCCCTCCGGGCGGTCCGAGGGCCGGTCGTTCCGGCCCAACGTGTAAACAATATCACTCGGAGGTTTCGAGTGGCAAACGAGAAAGCCAGTCGTCCTCGTCCTCGTCTAGGCAAGCGGCGTCCTCGCAGTAGCACTCGCCGCACTCCTCGCAGTGTGCGTCCAGGGCGAGGAGGCAGTCCGCGCAGAGATCGGACTCGCACGGCTCGCACCGACAGTTAGGCGCTCGGCCGTTCGACTCGCCCCACGAGGCGATGACCTCGGGGTGGTTGCGGAAGTACACGGCCCACTCAGGCGAGCGGGGGTTCGAGCGGCTCACGCGGCCACCTCGGCGGCCGGGCGGCGGTAGTCGCGGTTCTCCAGGACGGCGCCGGACTTCGACACGAGGTAGGCCACGTTGTCGGCGACGGCCCAGACGCAACCGGCGCCAAGGGCCGGACCCCACACCTCGGCGAGAACCTCGGCGCCGTCAATGCCGGTGATCTCCAGGCGGTCACCGGCGGCGCGCGGCTTCGGCTCGAAGGGCTTGCCGGCATTCGTGAGCTTCGGGCCGCGGAAGGGCTTGCAGTCGAAGGGGAGCGGGATGCCGTCGCGGAGGGTGGCGAGGGTGCGGGTGGCCATGGTGGTGGGTCCTCTCGGTTGGTGAAGGCGGCCGGGCGGCCGATGGGCGGCGCCTGCTAGAGGCGCCGCCGACTGTCGCCCGATCAGGCGGTGATGAAGCGCACGACGCGGCGCATGTCCTTTGCGGCTTCGCGCGTCGCGGCGGCCTCCATCGCGTAGGTCGCGTGCGCGTCGGCCAGGCGGTACCGGCCGTCTCCGCGGTGGTCGAAGACGCCGAACACGCCGGACTCCACGAGGAGAGCGCCGCCGCATTCCGCGCACTTCTGACGCTTCGGCTTGCCGTTGCCGCGAGTGCAACGGGGAGTCACGCCGTGGATGCAGCGGTGGCGGTTGGCGGTGCGGGTCATGGTGGCCTCCCGGGGCCTCGGGGCGGTGGTTCCGCCCGATGTGTAAACAGTACCACTCGGAACCTCCGAGTGGCAAAACGACGAAAGCCCCCGACTCCCAGGGGCGGCCGGGAGGCGGGGGCGGTTGGTCAGAAGGGCGAGACGGTGCGACTCATGCGGTGGAAGTTCCGGGTGAGGTAGCCGGGCTTCAGGTCGCCCGTTCGCAGGTGTACGAACGACGCGGTGCCGTGGGCGGTCTGGTCAGAGACGACGGTGTAGCTGTCTTGCGTACGGTTCCCGTAGACGCGCTCTCCGGCCTTGAAGGGGGCGGCGAGCCGGGTGGCCTCGGCGGCGAGCTTCTCGGCCTCGGCGACGTCGGCGGCCTGGACGAGGTCGGTCAGGGCTTCGATCACGCGGACCGTGCCCTCCCGGTCGAGCGGGCACGCGGTCGCGTCGATTTCGGCGATGGAGACGCCGTCGTTGTAGATAGTGCTGCCGGGCGTGATGGTGATGGTGTCGCCGTCCAGGGCGGTAAAGCGGGTGAGGGTCACGAGGTGGTCCCTTCTGTGTCGGTGGTCTCGCAGAGGAAGGCGGCCATGCGGAGGATCAGCTCGCCGCGGGCGGCCAGCGGTGCGACACCGTCCGCGTAGCCGCGGGAGTTGGCGGGCGGGGAGATCTCGTTGACGGTCTTTGTAGCGAGGGCGAGCGCCTCGGCGCGGTTCACGCGGGAACCGCCTTCGCCTTGGTCAGCGAGGACACGTGAATCTGCTCGGTGTACTGGTGGTTGCCGTACTCGGCCGACCGGTAGGTGACCGGGACACAGCCGGGCCGCCGCATATCGCCTGACACGAAGCCAGGGCGGCCGGCGGCCGACGGCCGGACGTAGCCGCCGTTGCGGTGGGTGCCGGGCTTGTCCCCAATCAGGACGATATCGCCCGCCTTGAAGGTCAGGGCGTGCGCGGCGTCGGCCTGCTTCTGCGCGGCGACCATGCGGAGGTTGCGTTGCTGCGCCTCCAGCTCGCGGGCCTTGCGGGCGGCCTCGCTCTGCGCGTCCTCGCGGCCGTCGTACGCCTCCACGGCGTCCGTGAGTGCTGTGATGATGCGGACGGCGTCCTCGCGGTCGAGGAAGGCTTCGTGTACTCGCAGGCCGCCGGTACCTGCGCCGAGGACGCCGACACAGTCCGCCGGAATGGCGTTCGTCCGGTAGGCGTCGGGCGACGCGGGGTTGACGTGGACGTTGACGCCGTCGCGGTCGAGCTTGGTTTGCGTGAGAGTCACTTCGTATTCCCCTTGCTGGTGGTCGGTTTGGTGGTCGTTCGCTTGCGAGGTGCGGTGGTCTTCTTTGCTGCGGGGGTGGGCGGAGTCGGTGGCGCGGGCGGGGGAATGGGGACGGTCCGTAGGGCGTCGGTGAGGTCGGCTTGTACGCGGATCTCGTGGCGCCATTCGGGTTGGTCGTTGCCGAGGGCAAGGGTGGCGTTGATCTGCGCCTGAGCGAGGGCGTCGGCGCGGAGCGGGTGGCCGACTCCGTAGGTCTGGGCCTCGGCGAGGAGGCGCGTGGCCTCCTCGCGGTACTCCTGCGGAGTCATGAGAGCTTGGCCTCCCGAGCCTGTTCGATGAACATTTGTAGCCACTCGGCTTGACGCTCGGCGGCCTCCAGGTCCAGGACGACGCCGTCCGGAGTGGTGGCGAAGTGGAAGCCTGCGGTGATGGGCGAGCCGTCGCAGTTGTCGCGGACGTAGTAGGCAACCTTCAGCTCGTCGCCGTCGCCGTCGGTGTGGTACATGAGGTCGTCGGGGTGGACGTCGTGGATGGGGCCGGCGGTCAGGGCTTCGAGATCCTCGGCACCCTCGCCGACGATCTCGGCGAACTTGCCCATCAGAGCGCCTGCAAGTAGGCGACCAGCTCGTCCCGCTCGGCGGGCGTGCGGAGGTAGACGTCAACGGGGTTGGCGCCACTCCCGTCGGAGGTGCGGATCGTCGCGAGGACGCGGGACGAGTGGCGGCCGAAATCGCCGCGCGTGACGGTCAACCTGTCGCCGTGGTTGTCGGTGATGTGGAGGCGCCGCGAGGTGTCCGGCCTCGCCACTGCGGCGGCGACGGTCGCGGTCGGGTCCGAGGTCGCGTTGACGTTGACGACGACGGCGTCCTGTACTGCCTCTCCGGCGATGATGAACTCCGCGAGCCGGACGACGTCCTCGGCGAGGGCGTGCTCGTGGCCGCCGAGCACGACGGACGCGGCGTAGAGAGCTTGTGCGCGGGCCTGATCGATCAGGACGGGCGCCTCGGGCTCGGGTGCCGGGGTCGGCTCCGCTACCGGAACGACCTCATAAGCCGAGTGGATAAAGCCGGTGCCTTCCGAACGGACGCCGTAGACGACGCTCTCGCGCCGGTTGACGGATGGATCGATGCTCTCGATGCGGCCGACGACGCCGCCGCCGTCGGTGCGCGCCCGGCTCTCGCCGACGGCCCGAGTGATGCGGACGCGGTCGTTGATGGCAGTCATGGGGAGGTGGTCTCCGTTCGTTGCTATTCGGTGGTCTGGCAGGGAGGTAGGTCAGCGGAGGCCGCTTTGCTCACCGGGGCGGATGCGGGTTTCGACAAACCCACCGGATCGGCAGGCCGGCCGCCCAAACGAGAACCGCCCCGCACTCGGGACAGTGAGTCCGTTGTGCGGGGCGGGGGAGGGAGACAGGGCGTGTAAACGTCACGGAGTCGGGGCCTCCGGTGTCTTCCAAGGGACGGCCGGATAGGTCGTCTCGTAGTAGCCGTCGAAGTCGCAGACCGAACAGACGTCGTCGTTTTCGTGGCGGCATTCGGGCGGCCGGCGCCAGGCGCGCAGGCCGTTGCCAACGACAACGAATCGCGGTGCGGCCACTAGCGCGCCCTCGCTCTCTTCAAGATGGCCGAGGTGTCGGCGTGGTGGTCGCAGTCGGGATCGGGCTTCGGCTCGGCGTCGGGCTGGTCAGGGCCGGGCACGAAGCAAGAGCAAGGGAGCGGGCGGCCGGGCTGTTGGAAGACCTCGGCCACCCATGACTTCGGGTACCACCGGACGGCGGCGGTCTCGTCGTCGCTGACGAAGGGATCGCCGGTGGCGGACCAGACGAGGACGACGCCGAACCACTCGCGGCCGGAGGTGGACGAGACGATCCGAACGCGGTCGCCGAGGCCGGGAGAGGACTCCCCGCGGATGCGACGGGCGCTCACGATGACCTCTTGCCCAGGGCAACCACCGGGCGAGGTTGTGCGGCGGCGCCGGGGAGGACGCCGGCGACCCAACGACTGACCGGAAGCTCCAGGACGAGGACGGGCGCCTTGTAGGGCGTCTCTTCGATCGTGTCGGCGACGTCATCGCAGGCGTTGCAGAAGGACGAGTCCGCCCACGTCCGGTGACGGCACGCCGCGCGGACGTGCGCGGCGGCGGCCTCTAGAGCCTCGTCCCAGCCGGTTCGGTGGTCGAGCGTCACGGCCGGGCCTCCAAGCTCTTGAGAGCGTCCAGGGCGTTGGTCAGCTCGCGGTAGGCGGCGGCGACGCGGGTGTGGGCGTGGTCCATCTCCTTCGCGTTCCGGCGCTCGGGCGTGCGGCTGGTGGCCGAGGTTCCGCCCGCTCCGCCCCAGGCGAAGAGCGCGCCCTCGGTCGCCGTGCCGACGTGGCGCCACGAGGAGAAGCCGCCACCCCCGCCGCCTCCGCCGTTCCCGTAGGCGACGGTGACGCCCGGCCGGGAAGCGGGGATACCGAGGGCCGCAAGGGCGGAGGCGCGCTCGGCCTCGGTCGGCACTAGCTCCAGGTTGTTCGCGCTGGTCGCCGCCGCCCGGCGGCCGGGCTCGCCTGCGATGGTGACGCGCCGGAAACCGACGCTCTGGTTGGGGGTGCCGCCGAAGCTCGGCGCCGGGCGGACGTCCATCACGCGGACGATCTCGCCCGCTTCGTACTGCGTGTGGCCGTCGTTGCGGGCGCGGACGTCCTCCAGGACGCGGGCCTCGCGGTTGATGTGCTCCGGGCCGGTGGGGATGGTAGTCACGCGGGGACTCCGTTCGGGAAGGCGTCGTCAAAGGCTTCGGTGGCGGCGCGGACGGTGGCCTCCAGGACGGGGCCGAGGCCCTCGCGGAGGGAGAAGGTTGCCCAGGACAACCGCTCCGAGCCGGTGCGGGTGGAGATCTCGCGGACCTCCACTCGGACGACGTGGTCCGAGTGCGGGTCCTGCTTGATCCGGTAGAAGTGGTGGGCGGGCAGCTCCGGCGCTCCGGCGGCGGTGAGCATGTCGTAGGCCGAGTGGCCGCGTCCGAGACGATCGCTCATCAGAAGCCCTCTTCGGTGTCGTTGAGGATGGTCAGGGCGGCGGCGGTGTCCTGCGCGTCGATCACGTCGCGGGACTCGAAGTCCAGCTCGTCGTAGGTGGGAGAGAAGTTCACGGTGGCGTTCCTTTGCTTGCGCTTTCGCATGTGCAGTTGGGGTGTTCGTCTTGCGTGCATAGGAGGTGGGTCAGCGGTGGCCGCTTTGCTCAGTAGCCGTTGATTTCTTCGGTCCAGGCGTCGCGCATGGTGGCGAGGGCGGCGGTCCGCTCGCGCTGGACCTTCTGCCGGGAGACCTGCGGGAGGGCGGGGAAGGTCGCGTTGAGGATCGGGACGAGGTCCACGTCCGGGATCTGCGAGCCGAGCTTGTGTTCGTGGCGCTCGCGGAGGGCCTCGGTGTCGTTGTCGTCAAAGCCGAAGCGGAGACGGAGGGCGGTCTCCTGCCGGGGCGTGACGAGGGACAGCAGGTAGGCGGCGTCGGGCTGGTTGCCGTCGGCAACGTCTGTGACGTCCAGGCCGTCAACGTCCTTTACGCCGGACATGACGCGGTGGACGGCGAGGAAGCCAGCCTTGGAGAGGCGGGTCGTGTCGTCGCGGTCGGCGCCTGCGGCTTCGTAGGCGGCCTTGACGTCGCCGTCGTGGTCGTTCACGAGGCGCCAATAGCGCTTGACGGGCGTTGCCGGGATGGCGACTACGTCCGAGATCTGGTCGGCGCGCTTCACGGCGCGGACGAGGATTGCGGAGATGGAGTGGTGGAGCGCGGACTCAGTCGTCAGGTCGAAGGCGCGGATGGCGAGGAAGAACGCCTCCGTGGCGACCATGAGGGCGTCGTCGGTGCCGTTGGCCTGCGAGGTCTGCCGGGCGGCGTTGCGGATGGCCGGGAGAAACGCGGTGTAGAGCTGGGTCAGGGCGGCCTCGGAGGCGACGGTCTGGCCGTAGACGGTGCGGGTGGTTCCGTCCTCGTCGGTGACGGTCTCGGTGGGGACGTTCTGCGCGTCGGTGATGAGGCGGAACTGGTCGGCCACTGAGAGGTTTAGAGTGGCGACAGCGGAGAAAGCGGACATGGCGAAGTGCCTCCGGGGGAGTTGGGGATTGGTGGCCGCGAGGGCCGGGAGGGGGTCGCGAGTGACCCGCTCTCACTCGAAACCTCCGAGTGGTCAGGAACCTAAGTCAGTCGGGTGCTTAAAGCAAATATCACTCAGAGGTCCCGAGTGGTGACGCAAAAAGCCGCCGCCTCCCGAGTGGGAGACGGCGGCGTGAAAACGGGGTCAGTTGCGAGAGGGTAGAACCGGCGGCGGACCGCCCGCCACGAGGGCCGCCGTGTAGGCGTCCGCATCTCGCATCATCGCGGCGTAGAGATCGCGTGCGCCGGCGGAGTCAGTGGCGGCTGGTGCGGTCGTGTCGGCGGTCATCTGGTGGTTTCCCCCTCGTGGCCTTCCCACCGCGTGAGGGCGGCGGAAAGGGCTTCGGTCTCTTGGTTGAGCAGACGCGAGGACTCCCGAAGGGTGGCCGCGCACGCCTTCACGGCGTCCGACAGGGCCATCCTGCGGGGGTCAATCACTGTGTCCAGAGTCGGGTTTGGGATGCCGTTAGGTGCGAGTTCACCTGTCCCACCCGGCGGCGGCGAGTACTGGGCTGCCGTCGCCGGTCCGAGGACCTTTTCGAGGTCACGGAGGCTACTGATGAGTTCGGAATATGAGTTACGGAGCGTGCTGGGCATGCGTTCTCCAGGGAGCTTAGATGGTGCGGGGGACAGTTTTTGATCACGGAGCGGAGTCAATGGAACGTTCGAAAGTGGGATAGATCACGTAACGCTTTTGGTTGAGCGTGCATCCATGTAGCGGGCGGCGGTCGGCCCGATCGTCAAGGGCTGACCGCCTGCAAGTTGCTGCAAAAGTCAGGCGGCGTGCGGGACGTTCCACATGTGCGGGTGGTCGCCGGGGGTGACGCAATGGCCACCCTCTGTCTTGCAGCCGTAGCCGTTGCCCCAGCTCTCGCC
This sequence comes from Kribbella sp. CA-293567, assembly GCF_027627575.1. Classification (NCBI taxonomy): domain Bacteria; kingdom Bacillati; phylum Actinomycetota; class Actinomycetes; order Propionibacteriales; family Kribbellaceae; genus Kribbella; species Kribbella sp. CA-293567. The sequence goes on along the minus strand of NZ_CP114065.1, from coordinate 6,057,591 downwards.
GTAGACGTCGGGGTCCGAGGTGATCTCGACTCCGTGGAAGGTGGAGTCCATGAGTCGGCCGATCTCGCGGACCAGCTCCTCGGCGTCGGCGGCGTCGGCCTGCGCAACTAGCTCGTCGTGGACCGGGAGCAAGATGTGATCGGACAGGCCGGCGTCGTCAATGTCCACGAGGGCCTTTGCGAGGAGGTCGCGGGCCGTGGACTGGACGACGTAGTTGGTTGCCGCGTACGCCCGGTCGCGGTCTAGCGGGAGGTGGCGGCCGAACGGCGTAACGACCTCGTGGCCGCCGTACTCGGCCGACCGCTGGAGGCGCCGCCCGTATGCCTTGATGCCGGGGAAGGTGGCGTCGTAGGCGTCGGCGGCGGCCTTCGCCTCGGCGTACGTGATGCCTGTTTGCTTCGCGAGGGTGGCGGCGCCGCCCCCGTAGACCTTGCCGAAGCCAACGGCCTTGAAGAGCTTTCGGGCGCGCTTCTTCTGAGCGTCCGTCATGGTCGACCACTTGGCGCCCATCACGAGACGGGCCGTGAAGAGGTGGAGGTCCTCGCCGGACGCGATAGCGGCGATGAGTGCGGGGTCGCCGGAGAGCGCGGCGAGCACGCGCATTTCAACTTGCGAGTAGTCGCACGCAACGATCAGCTTGCCGGGGTCGGCGATGATCGCCCGGCGGATCTTCCAGTCGCCCGAGGGGAGCTGCTGGAGCGGCGGGTTGCTGACGGACATTCGGGCCGTCCTCGCGGCCAGAGAGGAAACGTTCGGGTGGATGCGGTCGTCCTCGTCGCGGAGTTCTAGGAACGCCTGCGCGTAGGTCTTCCCCCACTTACCGGCGCGCTTCGATCGGATGACCGCGTCGGCGACGGGGTTCGGGTCGCGGGCGTCGATACGTGCCCAGTCGCGGTCAAGATCAGCCATCGGGAGGAGGACGTCCTTGCCGACCGAGGCGTTGCCGGTGGCGGTCTTGTCCTCCCAGGTCTCGCCCATCCCTTCGAGCGCGGCGATGACCTGCGCGGTGGAGTTGACGTTTTCGACGCCGTAGCGGGCCGCAATGTCCTTGTAGGTAAGGGCTTCGGCGGCGAGGTCGGCGACGAGGTTCTCTGTGTAAACGGTGTCAACGCGGAGACCGCGCTTGACCTGCGCCGTGGTGATGAGTTGTACGCGGTGCTCGAAGTGCGCGAGCTTGGAGAGGCCGTTGCCCTTGACGAGGGTTCCCAGCTCGGCCAGGAGACGGACGGCGTAGATGACGTCGAGTCCGGCGTACGTGACGTAGAGCGGGTGGTCAATGTCGATCAGTGCCCAGCCAGTTTCTTTGGTGGCCTTGTACTCCGAGCGGAAGACGGCGTAAAGGCCCTTCTGTGTGTCCTCGGCGTCGGGGTCTACGTAGATGGCCGAGAGCGGCTTCAGGGAAAGGCCGGTGCCGCCCTCGTGCTCCATCCGCGGGTCGCAGAGGTGAGCGAGGATCTTCGTGTCGAAGACGCGCGGGCCGAGGTCCTTCAGGTCGGCGAGGCCGCAACGGTCCAAGACCAGCAGGTCGAAGGGCGCGTTGTGCGCGACCCATCGGCGGTCGGGCCGGGCGAGGACTCGGCGGATGATGCCGGCGAACCGCTCGCGGTTGATCACCCATGCCTCGGTCGCGCTGCCGAACTGGACGAGGCGGCAACCGAACAGGCGGCCGAAGATGTGAAGGCCGGTGGTCTCGGTGTCTAGGCCGAGGACGCGGCCGACGTTGCGGAGTAGGAAGTCCTCAAAGCCGCGGAGGTCCTTCTCTGTCTCCGGGAAGTAGATGGTGGTCTCATCGCCGGAGACGCGGCGGGTGAAGGTCTTCACAGAAAGCCCCCTTTCAGAGGACGGCGGAGAGGATGGCGAGAGCGAGGCGCGGCGGGATGGCGTTGCCGACTTGCTGGTATTGCTTGGTTCGCGAGCCCTGCCACGGATAGGCGTCGGGGAAGGACTGAAGGACGGCGGCCTCTTGCACGGTCACGCGCATGCCGGACGCCTTGGCGTTGTCGGCCGGGCCTTCGCCCATGGCGTCGGGGAAGCGTGTCCAGCTCCGCGCCTTCTCGGTGACCACGAATGACGGCTCGTCGGCCTGCCGGAGGTCGCGAGCGCGGTAGTCAACTCCGTCCAGGGTGAGGACGTCTTCGGTGTCGGCGCGGCGGGGGAAGCCCACGAGGTCGGTCGGTAGCCACTCGATCCAGCGGCCCTCGTCCCGCTCGGCGGCGATCGCGGCACGTGCGCCGGACCCGCCGATCATCTGCGGGTCAGCGCCGCCCGAGGCGGTACCTGCGGCGACCGTGGGATAAGGCCGATGAGTCATTCCCCAGGAGAGGGCGTCCGACATGGACAGCCACTTCTCGACGCCCTCGTCCAGGCGCTCGGGCGCCCGGTTGTGGAAGCGTGAGTGAGTCGGCTCGGGGAGGTGCGCCTCGCCGTGTAAACGGGCTACAAGGATCGCGCGCTTGCGTGTCTGCGGTACGCCGTACTGCTCCGAGTGGAGGTTGCCGGTGGCAACCGAGTAGCCGAGTGAGGCGAGGACCTCGGCCACGGCCTCCCATACGGGAAGCACGGTCGGCACTTGCTCGAAGGCGAGCCACTCGAACGGGCGGCCGAGGCGGTGCGCCTCCAGCACCCACCGGAGCGGCTCTAGGACGAGGGTGGTTCGCTCGTCTTCGATCGCGGACGTATCGATCGGAAGACCAGCGGCCATCCGAACAACCAGCATGAGGACGGCGTCCAGCGCGGCGCGGCCTGAGCCCTTGCCCGCCATGGAGAACGTCTGGCACGGCGGCGAGGCGATGAGACCGCGGGCGTTGGGGAAGTCGGCCGGGCCGTACTCCCGGACGTCGCCCTCAATGGTGGGCAGCTCGGCGGCGCGGCGCGTGTCGCATGCGTCGTGGTCGATCTCAATTCCGATGGTCTTGCGCTTCAGGGACCGCGCGGCGACGTCCCAGCCGCCAGGCCCGGCGAAGAGGTCTAGGTCTTCGTACTCGGCGTATTCGGTGGCGTCCACGTGAGGTCCCTTCTGGGCATGCGAAAAGCCCCCGGCGCCGTCGCGATGACGGGCCGGGGGCCGGTGGGGTGGAGCGGGGCGGGGCCTAGAAGGTGAAGGTGTTCCGGATCTTCGCCGCGCGGTCGCGGTTGACGTGAGATGCGAGCTGCGCCTCGTCCGAGACCGTCTTCAGGCGGTCGGCCTCCGCGAAGGCGTCGTCCGCGATGGCCTCCAGCTCTGCGGCGGCGGCGTCCAGGTCGTCGGCCGCGTTGGCGAAGACGACGAGAGCGGCCTCGGTGGTGGCGGCGGCCGAGGCGGCCCGCTGCTCCATCGTCGGCGCGGGCTTGGTCTTGCGGGTGGTCAGTGCCATGTGCGGTGGTCTCCTACGGGTTGAAAGAGTCGAGCGACGGCGCGGACGTGTCGGTCTCATCAGGGAGGTGGGTCAGCGCCTCCCCGTTTGCTCGCTCGGAGTCGAGCGAATCTGTGGGGCGCCGGAGACGGAGGGCTTTGAAGCCGCGAACGCCCTTGCGCATGGTCTGCTCAACGCCGCGGTTGCCGATCTCCTGGTAGACGGTGACGTTGCGCCAAGGGCGCTCGTTGCCCTCGGCATCGGACCATTCCTTGTACGCGGCGTAGAGATCCTTGCGAGAGATCCACGCCTCCGGGTCGCGGACGATGACGCCGGGGAAGAACTCCAAGAGCTTGTCCGCCTCGGCCTGGTGGCTGTTGACGGTGTCGGTGACGGCCGACGGCTCTCCCAGGCCGGCGCGGTACCACTCGGCGGCGCCGCGGACGGCCCACGCGAGGATGCCCTCCCGCTCGGCGTGGAGCTTCTGGCCGAGGGCGGGGTCCTTACGGGCGCCCTTGAACTGCTGCTTCCACTCCACGATCTTGACCCGCCGCCAGATGCCGTCCGAGTTGTCGCGGACCTCCGGGATTGCGTTCGTGGAGAGCATCAGCAGGAACGACGGAAAGAACGTGAACGGCTCTTTGTAGAGGTGGCGGGCAGTCACCGGGTCGCCGCCGGTAAGCCGCTTGATCTTGGCCTCCGCCATGCGGGCGCCGGACTCGGCCTCGGAGGTGAGGACGAGGCGCGACCCGCGCAGGGCGGCGACGTCGGGGGACGAGGCGCCGCCGTCTCCGGCGTTGCCGTTGGTGAGGAAGGTCTCGATACCGACGTTGGCCGTGATGGGTGCGAAGACGTCGTACAGGGCCGAGGTGAAGACGCTCTTACCGTTGCCGCCTTGGCCGTGCAGCATGACGTAACACTGTTCGGTCGCGTAGCCGGTGGCGCCGTAGCCGACGAGGCGCCGGAGATAGCCCGGCATGTCCGCGTCATCGGGGAAGCACTGGTCCAGGAACGACAGCCACCGCGGCGCCTCGGCGCCGGGGACGAAGTCCACGTCCAGAGCCTTGGTCAGCAGGTCCGCCGGGTCGGCGGGCTTGAGCTGCCCGGTCTTCAGGTTGACAGTTCCGTTGCTACAGGCAAGTAGGTCCGGGTGGGCGTCCAGGTCTCCGGCGTCTACCGCGATTCCTGGCAGGGCCTTGACCTCGGACATGACGGCTTCGATGCCGCGTGACCTCTGCGAGTCGTGAGCCCAGCGGATAGCGGCCTTGCGGCGCTTGTCCTCGGGCGAGCCCTCCTCGGCACGCGGGAGCGCGAGCGCCTCGCTCATGAGGTCGAGAGCCGATTGCTGCGCGGCGGCCCGGACGGAGGACCGCTTGTCCACGGTCCACGCTGCGCCGTTCCACACGAGGAAGCCGAGGGCGGGCGTGTAGCGCAGTAGCCCTTTCATCCGCCGGGCAAGCCGGATCGCGTTGGCAAGCTCGGTCGCGGGGAGGTGGTCCTCCTCGGCCGCCGGGGTCGGCGCGGGGTTCGGGATATCGGGCGTTTCCGGTGGCGGCGGAGTCCACGCATTGGCCGAACTGACGGCCTCGGTGAGCGCCGGGTAGAACGTGGCCGGGTCGGCCTCGCGCCATGCGGAGAGGTCGCCGACGGCGGCGGGGACGTCCAGGACGACGGCGGACAGGCCGACGCTGGTCAGGCGCTCGCCGACGATCTCGTTGAAGGTCTTGCCGCCGGTGTCGTTGTCTCCGGCGATTACGAAGGTGCGGTCGGAGAAGCGGGCGACCAGCTCGGCGAGGATCTCGTCCGTGAGGCCCATGGCGGCGCCGCGGATGAGGAGGGTGTCGTACCCTGCGCCGACGGTGGTCAGGCCGTCGCCGGGGCCTTCGGTCACGAAGATTTCGGACCAGCCGAGGTCACCGGGGAACCATCCGAACCGCCCCCACGCGGCGCCGTCGGGGTTGGCCGGGCCGGACCACTTCGCGCGGCCGGCGTACTGCGGGTCGAGCGCGCGGGCCTGGAGGTAGTGGGCTACGCCGTCGAAGTCGTGGAAGGGGACGACGAGGCGCGAGGTGTCGCGGTAGAGCGCGAGGGACAGCGAGACGATGCCGGACGGGGTCGAGCCGTCGTCGTGGCCGAGGCCGAGGGAGGCGGCCAGTTCGCGGCCGATACCGAAGCGACGCTCGGCGTAGGCGAGCGACTCGGCGCTGTCCGGGAGCTGTGAGGCGGCCTTGTCCAGGTACATGCGGAGCGCGGCCTTGTGGGCGATGCCCACCGGCTCGGGGACGGCGCCCGCGCTCTTGACGTTGGTCAGGTCGCCCGGCTCGACGTTGAAGAGGTCGGCCATGGTGAGGCCGAGGTCCTTCACGACGGCGCCGGTACGGCAACCCACGCGGCATTTCAGAACGAGGGTCTTGCGGTCGGCGTTGTAGGCAACGCGAAGCGAGGGAGTCGTGTCGGGGTGAGACGGGCAGATGACGGCGTAACCGTTGGCCTCGTCGTCAACCTCGGAGAACCGGCCGAGGAACGATTCGAGAGTCAGGCGAGCGGCGGGGGCGGCCGGAGCGCCCGGCGGGGCGAAGTCGTCCATAGGTGGGGTCCTCCAAGGTGGCGTGTAAACAGGGCAACGCCCTCTCCCCGGTCGGAATGGGGGAGAGGGCGCGTTCGTTAGGTAGGTGGGTCAGCGGGTGGCCGTCTGCTCACCCGGTCGGCGTTCCACACGCGGCGCAGTACTCCTGACGCTCAACGTTGCCGTCGGGGTCGGAGCGGGTGACGGTGTGGAGGTCGCCTCGGCAAAGGGGCCGAGAGCAACGACCGGGGGCGGCCGGGCGAGGTTGCCTCACCGGAGCGGGGACACTTCGTCCAGGTCCGTCCAGGTGACGTGACCGACCTGGACCGTGTGGATGCGGCGGAACACCCCGCCGTCGTGTCGGGTGCCCTCTTCCACCTTGCGGGACTGGCCTCGGCCGGTACCGGCGGCGGCGCGAGCCGGGCCGATGGTTGCGTACGGCCCGTAGGTCCGCTCGTCGGCGTACGGCTGGAGACCGCGGTCCTCCTGGTGTTGGGTGCGGTACCAAGGCTTCATCTCGTACGCCGGGCGGCCGGGGTTGGCCTTGCGCCATGCTTCCTTGCGGGCCGCGTACTCCTCTTCGGTCTCGTCGTAGACCGTCTCGGACGTCATCCGCATGCCGGTCTCAACGACGCGGCCTCGGTACTCCGTGTCGCCGTGAATGTAGTTGCGTCCTCGCGAGCCCATCAGCGGTGAGCCTTGCGGGCCGTGCGCTGCGCCTTGCCGGTCTTGCGCCGGGCGGCCTTGTCCTTCGCGGAGATGGTGCGGGTGTGAATGTGCTTGCCGAGGCGGACCATGGCAAGGGAGTACTGAAGGCGCAGGCGACGGCCGGCGGTCATTATCTCGTCCAGCTCGACCACGGCGGCGCGGTCCACGCCGGGCAGCTCGATACGCGGGACGCGGAGGGACTGGTGAGCGAAGTTGGCAGAGGCGTTGGGGTTCACGGTGGGTGGTCTCCCTAGGTGGTCAGCGGTTGAGCGAGCGGTAGCGGTTGGCGTCCTCGGCGAGGTCGTGCAGGTACTTGACGAGGTCGCGGAAGGTACGGCCGGACATGACGACGTAGGCGTCCTCGGCGCTCTTGCCGCGTTGCTTCACGACGGCGGCGCCGAACAACTCCTCGGCGGCGGCGGCCTGCTTCTCGGCGTCGCGGACGTAGCTCGCGAAGTTGTGGCGGGCTTCGTCCTTTAGCTGCAAGGCGAACGGGGAGAGGTGGAGATCGCCGACGTCGATAAAGCCCTCTTGGTGCGGGTGGCGGACGAGGCGGCCGAAGGTCAGCGCGAGAAACTTGCGGAAGGCAAGCTCCCAGCGCTTCCCCTTGGCCGCGTTGGCGGAGGTCACGCGATGACCTCCCGAGGCGGCGGAGGCTCGGGCAGTTCTACGGCCGGAGGCTCATGCTCCGGGCCGTTCCGCTCCAGCACGGCGGGGTAGTACTCGTCAGGCGTGCCGCCCTTCACGGCGGCGAGCCACGTTGCGTCCGCCCAGCAACGTTCGCAGGCGGGCATCAGTGCTCGATCCGTTCGCGGGCTTCGGCGTACGCGGCGTTGAGAGCCTTCAGGGCCTCGGCATGCTGCCCGGCGGCGTAGTTGACCGAGACGACGGCCTCGGTCTCGCCACCGGTGAACGGCGTACCCGAGACAGCTACGGTCTTCAGCTCGACGTAGGGACTCACGCGGCTACCGCCTTCAGGTGTCGGCCGGCGAGCGCGGACTGACGGGCGGTGTGGGCGAGGATGATCTCCGTACACTTCCCGGACCTGCGCGAGCCGAGCCACGGAAGCAACGCCCGCATGATGGAGGCGGCGCGGTCGCCGGTGATCTGAGCAACCATCAGCGGCTTGTGATGCTCGAAGCGCGCGGCCTCCATGTGGGTGGAGGCGCCCATCAGGTCGGCGGCGCGGAGGATCACGTCAAGGTCGCTCATCTTGACGCGGATACGCGGGTTGCCGCGCGGGCTGTCGAAGCAACCCTCGCCGTCCAGCAGGCCGGACAGCCATGCCGCCTCCTCGCGCGTCATCGGGGCGGCCGGAGGGATGCTCACGCCGGGGCCTCCGTGGCGGAGATGATCGTTGGGAAGCTCGACAGGAAGCCGTTCCGGTAGCCGAACGAGACGACGACGTACCGGTGTCCTTCGTGCATGGCGCCGAAGAGATCCGCCGAGCGCCACCGGCCCTTGACCACAGAGTCGGAGATCTCGAAGGTTCCGCAGTCGGACGTGTAAACGCGCATGTCCGAACCGCTTCCCTTGGCGTGCCGGGTGCGGTCCTTACCGGTGACGGTGCAGGTCTGCGTTTCCTCGGCGTAGTAGTTCCGGCATGAGACCGCGCCGCCGAAGAGGATGCCCGCGGCAACCACCGCGGACACGGCGGCCTTGGTGATGGTGGAGGCGTTCACAGCGGGTTCTCGCATTCGGGGCAGGCGCCGAGCGGCGCGTGATAGGTGAGGTTGTGGACCGGGCAGACGGTTTCGTTGGGGGCGAGGTCGGTGTCCGGGTCGATCAGGGCGAAGGTGTCGGGGTTGATCACGGCGTCTGCTCCTGAATCGGGCCGTAGGCGGCGCGGACGTCGGCGAGGGATTCCCGAAGGCCGTCGAAGGTGTATTCGTCGGTGCCGGTGCGGAGCCACACGTCGCCGTCGGCGTCGCGGACGGCCTGCGGACGGGCGCCCTCGGGGTCGATGTGGTTGGCGGCGGCAACAATCGCGGCGGCGAAGGTGCGGGCCTGCTCCGGCGTGAAGTCGAGCGGGCCGCCGTCGTACGGCGCGTCGATCGCGAAGACCTGGACGACGTCGGCCGGAGGCTTGCTACCGGACGTGGCCTTGTCTACGCCGACGCTTCCCCAGTCGTTCCAGTAGTCCGTGACTCTGACGGTTTCGAAGGTGTTCACGCGCGCCTCGCAGAGGTGTAGCCGTCGCGGATCTGAGCGCGGGTGAGCTGGGCGCCGCGAGGAGAGAAGCGGTAGAGGGCCTTGCCGGCGTCGTTGCGGCCACAGAAGGTCCAGCGGTCGCCCTCGCCGTCGATCAGCGGGCCGGGGTCGGTCTTGCCCTCGGCAACCTTCGCGGCTGCCGTGAGGGCCTTGGCGAGCTTCCGAGCGTCGGCGGGCTTGAGATACGTGGTGATCTCGGTGGCGTCGCTCTCGATCACGTCGGCGCGTACCTGCTTGAAGGCGGTGGGCGCGATCACATAGCGGTCTTGGTGTTCTACGCGAATGGTTGTCTCAGTCATCGGGTGGTCTCCCTTGCAGAGAAGGCGAAACGCCCCGCTCGCCGGTGAGGGCGAGCGGGGCGTGTGGCTCGGAGGTTGCGAGTGGTGCGATCGGTCAGAACGGAGTCGGGCTCTTCTCCTGGAGGTAGGCGCGCGCGACGACCGCGTCCGCCTCGGTGGCCTCGTTGAAGGTCCACGGCGCCGACTGGGACGGCTTCGCGACGCCCTGGCCGACGCGGCCGAGCACCATCCCGCCGACCTGGCTCTTGACCTGCGACTGAAGGACCTTCGGGAAGATCAGCGTGTCGATGTACTCCGTTCCAGCCTTGGCGTCGGCGCCCTTGTCGTCCAGGACGATGACGTCCGCGCGGACGGCCGAGCCCTCGCCGTGAACGGTCTTCATGGCCGCGATGACCTCGTGGACCTTGACGATGACGAGGCTGCCGAGAAGGTTCTTCCACTCGATGCCGGCGGACGAGGACGGCTTACCAAAGTTGTCGCTCATGTGGTGGTGATCTCCTGTTGCATTGGCTTGTTGGCGGCCGGGCGGCCGGTTACGTAAGGGAGGTGGGTCAGCGAGGGCGCGTCTGCTCAGTCCCGCCGGACGAATCCGGGGGACTGAGCAGACGCGGGGTAAGGGCTAGGAAGCCGCCAGCTCGGCCGTGCGGGCCTTGGCGAGCGTGGTCAGGCCGGGCGTCCACTTCTCGGCGTTGGCCTGGTAGATCGACTCCAGGGCCTTGTACGACGGCGCCGCGTTGATCTGCTCGACCAGCGACGGGCCGAGGTCGGCGTGAACCTGGACGGAGGCGAAGGGGAAGGACAAGTCCTTCCGCTTGCGCCATGCGTGGACGCCGACCGCGAGGACGTACGCGGTGTCGAAACCCGCGGCGACGTCAACGAAGATCAGCCGGGCGGCGCCGGTGCCCGCCGGGAGGTGGACGATGACGCCCCACTTCTTCGACGGGTTGCCGACCAGCGGCGTACGCGCGCCTAGGGTGTGGTCGTAATCGACCGAGTTGGCGTAGGTGCCGAGTTGCATGGCGATTTTGCCGATGCCGAAGTCCACGTTGCCGGTCTTCAGGTCGCCGATCATCGTGTCTCCGGGCTGGACCTCGTCGCCGAGTCCCGCGCGAATGTTGCCGTCGGCATCGGGTCCGGGGTAGCACAGACGCTCGCCGTGCTCGCGCTCGTACTGGTCCAGGCCCTCGGCGGTGAACTGGACGATGCGGTCGTAAGAGCCGCCGACGCGCAAGTCATCGCGGACACAGAAGCCTTCGATTGCCAGGGTGGCGAAGTACTTCGTCACCCGCCTGTATGCCTCCAGGTCGGGCAGGTAGGCCGCGGGAACGGTGCCGACGTCCTCGCCCCGGTCGATCTTCTCGGAGAGCGTGTGGAGGGCCGTTCCGGTCGTTGCAGCGGCACCGGCACCGGCGGCCTCGCGGGCCGACTTGGCAATGTCGTTGAGGGTCCGCTTCGCGTACTGGTCCGTGGGGTCGGTGATGGCAGACGCGGCGAGCTGGAGGTCTGGCCGGTTGGCCATGCCGAGCGCGACCATGCGCTGAGACCAGAGGCTCAGGTGGTAGGTGTCCTCCAGGGCGCCGACGAAGGTCGTCACGCGCTGGTAGGCGACGGTCTCGCCGCCGTCCGGCGGGGTGATCAACGGGCGTCCCCAACGGTCGCGGGGAAGCTCAGTCTTGATGATCGAAAAGGGGTCGGTCATGAGGTGGTCGTGCTCCCTTGATCCTTGAGTGTGGTCAAGGGGGAGGTGGGTCAGCCGGGGCCGATCTGCTCATGACGCGGGCATGCGAAAGCCCCCGGTCTCCGAGGTGGAGGCCGGGGGCAACGAGTGGAGTCAGTGGCGGGGCGGACGCGGGGGGTCCGGCGGGGCGGGGAAGCAGGAAGCAGGCGGGGTGTACCTATTTCGTACCTCTCTCCAATGCGAGAGCGCAGAGTAAGAGGTAGGAAAAGGGGTCACCCCGCCTGCTCCCTGCTTCCCCGCGTCAGCCCGCGAGCGCCTTGCTCAGGGATGCCGCGTGCTTTTCGATGGCGGCGAGTGCGATACGGCAGACCTCGCGCTCCTGCTCCGTCATCTCGGCCAGCCCGTCGCCGGAGTCGGCCCGCTTGAGGAGAGAGTTGGCGTGAACGATGAGGACGGCCGGCGTCACCGACGGTGCGACTGTCGCCGCAAGAGCCGCCGCTGTCGTACGGCGCGCGTTCTGTCGGATCTTCGGGTCCTCCGCCTTGAATCCCGCCGCCTCCAGTTCGTCGGCGGAGATGCGGGCGCCGAGAGCCTGCCGGACGTGGTAGCCGAGCTTGCCGGGGAGCTTCGAGACCTGGTCCTGGGAGAGGTGGGCGCGCGTGTAAACGTCGCGGATCGCGTCGCGGTAGTCCTGCGAACGGCCGGCCCAGTCGGTCGAGCCGTCCTTTTGTTGGAAGCGGGAGCGCAGCTCGACCACGGCGGCGCCCGCCGAGCGGAGGAGGTCGATGTTGTTCTCACCCTCGGTGAAGTACTTCTCCAGCGCGGTAGCGGCGTCGGCCTTGACGCGCTCCAGGGATTTCTTGCCCACGGTGAGCCTCCGAGTGGTCGGTGAGTTACCGGCCGGTTCGGGCCGAAGCTCCAGTGTGCCCGGCTGAGGGGCCACTAGCAACCTCGGAGTGGCAGAACGCAAAACGGCCCGCCCCCTGGTATGGGGACGGGCCGTGAGGGCTACTGCCAGGTGTCGGAGCGGCCGATCAGCTCGGCGTCGCCGTTGTTGCGGAGGACGCGGACGCACTCATCGGCCTTCGCGTGGAGGGCCGAGATGCTCGAGTTATTGGAGTAGCCGAGGTTGACCGCGGCGTCGTCAAGGGCGGTCTCCGAGATGTGGAGGTCGCCGTCGTCAGGCAGGCCGGAGCGGGTGACGCGGACTGACCAGCCGTCGGCGTCGTGGACGGCCTCCAGCTCGTTGGGGAAGCGGACGTCCGTGATGACGGCCGGGCCGTCGTGGTTGCCGATGGCGTGCATTACGGGCCTGACCCAAATCCCTGGGTCCAGCTCGCGGGCCGTGACGCCGACGCGCTGGAGGGTGCGGCGGACCTCGGCGTCGTAGGGGGAATCCTTTACGCCCTCCCAGCCGTGGGCAGCGATGACCTCGGAGAGGCGGACGAACAAGTCCACGTCCTCGGAGTAGCGCCCACACTCCACGCCGACGATCGGGTCAATCGCGAGGGCGGCCTTGCGGAGGTTGTCCGCGAAGGCAAACCGCTTGAAGCCGTGCTCAGTCACGAGGCGCTCGGCGAAGGTGTCTTTGCCGGACCGCTTGCGGCCGGTGATTCCGATGAGATGGGTTGCCATGTGGCGTGCTCCTAGGGTGGTGGTCTCCCTTGGAGGTAGGTCAGCGAGTGGCCGTTTGCTCAGGCTTCGGGATAGCGGCGGTGGAAGGCTTCGACCTCGTGGAGGACGGCGCGGACCTTGGCCTCTAGCGTCGAGATCTCGCCGCGCATCTCCGCCTTCTCGCGCGCCCACTCGGCGCGGTCCTCGGCGTGACGGACGCGGTCCTCGGTGATGATGACGCGGAGGCGGCGGTTGTCCTCGGCCAGCTCGTCGCGGGCTTCGGCCACGACGCGGACGTTCGCCGACTCGCGAGCCTCGGGGGACTCTGCGAGTCGGCGTGCGCGCCGAGCCTTGACGGCGTCCCTGATGTAGACGAGGACGCCGCCGGAGAGCATCGCCACCGCGACGTTAGTAACGGCGGTGGTTGTGTCCATGGGGTCAGCTACCCGCCATGTGCTTGGCGTCGGGGAGCTTGGCGTTGGGGACCTTGTAGACCACGCCCGCGCCGGTGAGGAAGGCGCCGATGACGAGGCCGGCCTCCGCGTGGCTCAGGTGGCCGTCACCCATTACCTGCCAGGCGACCGGGGCCGCCATCAGGACGCCGGACAGGATCGCCTTGCGGTACGGGGCGAGGAACTTCAGAACGCTGTTCACGGTGGAGCCTTTCGGAGAGAAGAGACGGTTGCGTCAGGCAACGACGCGGTAGGTACTGCGCGGCATCAGGGCGGCGATCTTGGCCTGAGTACGCGGGCCGACGACGCCGTCCGGGGTGAGGCCGTGGCGGATCTGGAATCGGACGATGGCCGCGCGGTACTCGCTGCGGGCGCCAACCCAGTTGGCTTGACGGATCGCCCGCGCCCAGACGTCGGCGTTGCGCTGCGAGATGACGCCGGTTCGCAGAAGCCAAGCGTGGAAGTTCTGCGCCGAGTTGAGGGCGACAACCTGACCGCTGCGGAAGTGAGCGGCGCCGTTCGCGGCGTAGGCGACCGCGGCGAGGGAGACGCGGTAGGCACCGACGGGCAGCGGCGGCGCGGTCGCGGCCTCGTAGTTGAAGGTGGGGACGCCTTGGTTGCTCGTGTCAACCTTGTTCGACTTCAGGCCGTTTCGGCCGTTGTTCGCGGCGTAGACCTGACGCTCGGCCGACGGGGACATGTCGCGGTCACCCTTGGCGATGATGTGGAGGTGAGGGGTGAAGCCCTGTAGGACCGTCCGGTACCACACGATGAATCCGACCGCGCGAGCTGCGGCGGTCCACCGGTTGCGCTGCGCGGCGGTGAGGTTCCACGTCCGAAGGTCCAGGACGCCGCCGCCGTCGTGAGTGCCGGCGGAGGCCGAAGCGCCGTTCGCGCCGCGGTAGGACCCCTGGACGATGGTCGGGGTGACGCCGGACGCCTTGGCGGTCAGCTCAAGCATGAGCTTGGTCCGGCGATTGACGGTGACGGCCCGGCCGGACGAGTCCTTACCGAGGGAGACGCGGTCGTAGGCGTTGGTCATGAGGAGGTTTCTCCTTGTAGAGAAGGGGAAGTCAGGAACCGGTCGCGATGATGGAGTTGGGCGAGACGCGGATATAGTCGGAGGTCGTTCCGGCCGTGCGGGAGACGAGAATCTCCAGGCCGAGGACGGTCCCGAGGGAGCCGCCGGACAGGGCCTTACCGTCAAGCACCCAGTCGTAGTGGTTGAAGCTGTTGGTGGGAACGGACTTCACGCCCTGAGAGGTGCCGTTTACACGCAGGTCCACTGCGCCGGAACCGGAGGCCGGGCAACTCACGGCGACGCTGACGCGGTAGCGCGGGTGGAAGACGGGAACTTCCGCTGTCATGACCTGAAACAGGCCGGTGCCGTTGTGGCCGGGCATCGTCTCGGGGTTCGTGCTGTAGAAGACGCCGCCGGTGACGTTGGGGGCCGCGAGTCCGAAGCCGCTGTTGGCGTCGTTGGACATGATGATGTGGCCCTGCGGGTCACTCATCGCAACGAACTGCTTCAGTCCGGTTGTGCCGCCGTCGGGATCGTCCACGGTGAAGGCGACCGACCCGTCCGAGCGCCGGAGGATGAATCCCGACTGAGGCTTTCCGCCGGGGCCGGGGTTGAGATCCTCGCGGATGCCGAGCCTGCCGATTTCGTTGCCGTCGGCATCCTTCAGGACGATTGCGCCGCCCTGAATGGTGATGCCTCCGCCGCCGATGGTCGCGGCCTCCAGGCGGCGGGCAGCCCGCATCTCGCGGACCTCGCCGCGGAGGGCCTCCAGCTCGCGCATGATGGTTTCCATGTTGGGCGGGAGGCGGTCTGAGAACTTGGTCACGAGTCGGCGTCCTGCTCTTCTAGGAGGGGCGTAACGGTGGCGAGGCCGACGACGTCCAGCTCCCAGCCGATCGCGCGGGCGATGATGTTTACGCCGTTCGGATGCCGGGGTGACGTGGCGACGTCTAGTGCGACGTCGTGGCCGAGTGCCCAGTCCTTCCCGAGGATCGGGCCGGTGGAGGCGTTTGCGGTGACGGTGAAGATTTGGGCGCCGGTGGCCTTCCAGGACAGCTCTTCGAGCGCATGTGAGTAGAGCGTCGAAGGCTTGACGACGCCGGAACGAGTCGAGCGCTGTTCGAAGCGCGGCCAGCCGTTGTCCAGCAGGTCGTAGGCGATTGCCGGCGTTCCGGTCGGCCGGGTCTCGCCCTCGCCGTCGCCGAACATACTGATGTGGTTCGCGCCTCGGCGCGAGGTGAAGTCCTCGGTGAAGGTGTAACTGATCACCGACCCCGGCATGTCGAAGACGGCCGAGGGGATGGAGCTTGCGACGCCGATTCGCGCCGCGGTGGTGAAGGTCTTCTTGAAGGACGTCTTGGCGGCGTCCTTCCAGTCCACTCGGATGGTCCACTCCGGGCCGTCCTGGACGCGCATTAGCTCGGTGAGCTGGGAGTACGCGGTCTGGTCGGAGAGGCTGGAGTACGTACGATCGAACTTGAAGGGCGTCGTGGTACCGGCGTACTGGAGGCCGATGCCCTGGACGTGATCCGCGTCGTACGCGAGGTCTAGAGCGATCTGTGCGCCGTCGCGCTGTAGCTCGATGCGGTCGCTGACGTAGCGGCGGTCGAAGTACGCCTCCAGCGTTGCGAGGGAGAGCTCTACGGTCGCGGAGGACCCGCCGGAGCGGGTGAGCACCATGCCGGCCCACATGACGGCCTCGTCGTGGTCGCGGACGCAAACAAGCATCGTCCGGCCGGGGTCGGTCGCGGAGGACCAGTTAGGCGGGCAGTCGGGAAGGGCGATCGATCCGGAAACGGAGGTGTAGGTGCCGAGGATGCTTTGAAGGGGGCCGGAGGCAACGAAGGGCAGCTCCTCCACGATGACGCCGGAGACGAGATCCGCGCCGTACCACGTGTAGGCCGCGGGGGCCGACGCGGCCGGCGCAGTGGGCACCGGCCGCGCGGAGAAAGAGCTACGGGCGAGGGAGGACACGAGTAGCTCCGATCAGAAGCGCGTAGTAATGAGGATCTTTCCGACGGCGCCGTTGCCTCCGTTGAGGACTCCGGTGGTCGCGCCGAAGGCGCCGGAACCACCCGCGCCGGGGACCTTGCCGGGCGCTCCAGCCGCGGCGCTGCCGGGAGTCTGGGACCGGCCGCCGCCGAACGGGGCCGCGCCGCCGTAGCTCGCGAGGATGGCCTTGCCCGCCAGGACGCGGCCCTTACCGCCGTCGTCGCCCTGGACGTTGTAGTCGCCGCCCGAGCCGACGCCGCCGCTACCTCCGGTCGTCGCGCTGTCGCCCGCAGTCGATGCCATGGCAAGGCCGCCGGTGCCTCCGGTGGCACTCATGCCCTTGAAGGTGGTGGTGCCACCGGTCGGGCCGGTTGCGCCGCCGCCGGTCGTGCCCGCGCCGACGGTGAACGCCTCGTTGGCGTTGAGATCGGTTGCGGCGTAGGTCTTGCGGCTGTATCCGCCGCCGCCCCCTCCGCCGCCCTCGCCCTGACCCGTAGTGCCGCCGGCGCCGCCGCCAGCTCCGCCGCCGCCCCAGATTTCAACGGTGACGTCCTTGGCGTTGGCGGGCTTCGTCCAGGTGCCGGCGCCCGCGGTGGTCTGAGTGAAGGTCACCGGGGTTCCGCCGGACAGCGCGAGCCACCCGGAACCGTCGTGGTACTCCATGACGCCGGTTGAGGTGTTGTAGATCGTCTGGCCGAGGTGCGGCGAGGTCGGCCGTGTGCCGGTCGGCAGGATGCCGCCGGAGGCCACGGTGTACTTCGTGTTGAGGACGACCGACGGCGAGCCGGTCGTTGCCTTCGGCACCGTGATAGTGCCGAGGAGGAGAGACTTGCTCGGTACGGCCGGGGTGGACGGGGTGGCGGACGGAGTACCGATCAGGTACTCAACCTTCGCCTCGCGGGTCGCGTCGCCGTTCTCAGCGTCGTACACGCGGAGGACCACAATGTCCTTGCGGCCAAAGGTTCCGTCCGCGGCGTTGAGCGGCCCGGACTCGGCGGCGGTCACCGGAACGATGTAGTGGCCGAGGGCGCCGGCGAGGATGCCGGAGACCGAGGCGATGCCGGTAGCGACGTTCCAGTTGCTTCCTGCGATCGTGACGGCGAGCGGGTTGCCACCCGGCCGGACACCTTCGCGGGCGCCGAGGACGGCGCCGTCAAAGGTCGCGTACATGGAGTCGATGACGCGAAGCTCAGTTGCGTCGTAGGCGGGGAGTCCGCCGGACGAGGCGAGCCACGCGGGGGTTCCGACGGTCATAGTGAGGTCCTCACTTCCACGCATCCCGCCAGACGATCTGGGCGGACGCGGTGGCGGAGTAGGTGGGTGAGTTGAAGGCGATCTCGGTTACGCCGGGCTGGAGGGTGAACCAAGCGCCGGAGATGTAGCCGCGTCGAGAAGCGGTGCCGTTGAGATAGGCGGTGTGGGTGGCGAAATCCAGGTCCACGTATTCGCCCTCTTCGATCGTCAGATTGATGAGGAGGGTTTCTCCGGTGGCGACGTTCGTTAGGCGGGCGTCGGTGACGGGGCCGTAGACGATGACGCGAGGCGGAGAAGGGAGGTTGCCGTTGTTCTCGCCGGTTGCAGTGCCCGAGATGGTGACGGAGTCAACCGACAGGGGAACGGTGAAGGGAGCCGTGAGGCCGCCGGTCGAGCTGGGAAGGTTGGTCGAGGCAACCTTCTCGATCGCGCCATACTTCAGCGGGTCCGGGGCGACGAGGCCGATGGAGTAGAGCGCCTCGTAGGGACTGACGATGGAGACGTCCGGGGTTCCCTCTTGCCGGACGAACATCAGACGGTCGTCGGCGTTGACGCCGTAGACGGTGAGAGGTTCGGGGACGTCGAGCGGGATGGCGGCGGCGAGCTGGTCGATAACGTCGCCGACGTTCGGGAGGGTCGTGATGACGGACCCCCGAAGGGTGAGGCCCTTGGGCGCGTAGTGCGCCCGGTTCCGCCAACCGCCGTTTCGGGCGGTTCGCGGAGTGACCTCACCCGTCGAGGCGAGAGAGTGCCAACCGTCGATTCCGTAGAGAATCCACAGCGAGCCCTTGTCGTCGTCCTGTCCGAAGTTGACCCCGCCGAGCGAAGCTCGGTAGGTGCTGAGCACGAATCACACTCCGGCGTTAGCGAGCTTGCGGCCGACGATCCGGGCAGTAGCCTCGGGGTCGGTCGTGCCCTGGACGAAAATGTCTACGTCGTTGCCCGCGGCACCGAAGCCGACAGGGCGGGGGACGTTGCCGCTGTTGGAAGCGGACTTGATGGGCAGGGAGGAAACGCCGCGGACGGCGGCCTTGGCCATGCCGGCCGAGGACTGACCGACGGCCTTCTCCATACCGGCAATGCCGTTGGCGAAGCCCTGCCCGAAGTACCGGCCGAGGTCGTCGGCCACTCGCGAGGGTGAGTTGATATCGAGGATTCCGATGATGGCGTTCTTTGCGGCCGAGGCCAGCTCGCGCGCCTTGTCGGCGGCCTTGCCGACCATGTCCCCGATACCGTTGATGAATCCCTGCGCGAAGTTCAGGCCCGCGCTCTTCAGCGATGACCCGAGGTTGCCCAGCTTGGCGGCGACGTTGCCGGGGAGATCGCGGAAGTAGGACAGCAGAGCGGCGGCCTTCTCGGATGCTCCGGCGGTGAGGCCAGAGACCAAGTCGCGGCCCTTGTTCCCGAGGTAGGAACCGAGAGCGCCGAGCTTGCCCGCGATGACGCCGGGGAGCTTCGTCCAAAACGAGTACAGGTTGACGGCGTAGGCCACGATGCCGTTCAAGAGGCCCGAGACGAAGTCGCGTCCCTTGCTGACAAGGAATGTCGCCGCCGTGGACAGCGCGGCGAAGATCTTGCCGGGCAGGTCCGCGAAGAACTTCGTCACGGCCTTGTAGGCGTTGACGATGGCCGCGAGGACCTTGCCAGCGGCGGCCTTGATCGTGTCGAAGTTCTTCACGACCGCGAGGACGGCGAGGCCGATCGGTCCGGTGATGATTGCCAGAAGCAACGGCCAGTTTGCCTTCACCCAGTTGAAGACGGCCGAGGCTGTCTTCTGGATCGCACCCCACGCGGCGGACCAAAGGTCCTGAAACCAAGTGGTCTTGGTCGCGATGAGCACGACGCCCGCGACGAGCGCGGCAATCCCGAGGACGATCAGGCCAATCGGGTTGAGCATCATCACGAGGTTTAGGGCGGCCTGCGCGATGGCGTAGGCCCTCGTTGCCTTGGCCAGGGTGACGAGGTTCTTCACCATGTCAGCGAGCGCGAGGGCGGTCGTGACGGTCTTGAACGCCACGTAGGCCGTCGCGAGGACGCCCATGGTGATGGCCAGCGCCTTGGCAGTGGTCTCGTGCTCGCCGAGGAACTTGACGACCGAGGCGACCACGCCGACCGCCGTAGCGATCGCGGGGACGAGGTTGCCGATGATTACCGTAGCAATCGCGAGCGCGGCCGGAGCGGCGTCCTTCAGCTTGGCTGAGAGGTCGGAGAGCGCGGGACCAAACTCGGTCTTGAACTCGCCCGCGGCCTTGGTGAGGGCCGGGAGGACCTGACCGCCGAGAACCTCTACAAAGCCCTGCTTCAGGTTGCGTGTAAACGCGGTGATCTGCGCGGTGGGCGTCGAGCCGAGGGCCTTGTTGGCGCGCTCGGTGGCGCCGGCGACTTCGCCGAGGCCCTTGGCCGCCGTCCTCGGATCCATTGCGAAGAGCGCGTCGCCGAGGTCCTCGGCCTGAGTGCCGAAGAGACCGACGGCGGCAGCCGACTGCGCGGCCGGGTCCTTGACGGCCTTCAGCTTGTCGAAGACGAGGGAGAGGGCCTCGGCAGCCTTCGGGCCACCTTGCGCAAACGTGGCAGTCATGGCCTTGCCGTCCAGGCCGATCGCCTTGAACGAGTCAGCCGACAGCTTCGAGCCGTCCACGGCGCGAATAGAGAATTCCTTGAAGGCGTCCGCGGCAATGTCGCTGTCGCGGGCGCCGCCCTGGATCGCCTGATTCATGAGGCCGAGGGCGCGCGGCCCGTCCAGACCGAGCTTGCGAAACTGAGTGGAGTACTCGTTGAAGGTGTCGAGCAGGTCTTCTGACTTGTTGATGCCGAGCTGCTGACCGCGGGTCAGAAGGTCGAACGCCTCGGTGGCGTCCTTCGCGATGCCGGTCTTGATCATCTGGGCTACGGCCCTGGTCGCGCTGACGGCGTCCTCACCAGAGACCTTCGCGTAGGTCTCAACCTGCGCGACGACTCCGGCGATCGCTTCCTTGGAGTCCTTCGTTGCGACCAAGCCACTTTGGAAGGCCGCCTTGATCGTGTCGCCGATCTGCGCGACGGACTCGCCGTAGTTCTGCTTGTAGGCAAGCCCCGCCGCCTCTCCGAACTTGCCGGAGTCGGCAGCCGAGAGGCCGAGTGACGCCTGTAGGCCGGCGCCGACGTCGGCGCTGCCCATTGCAGACAGCAGGCCGCCGACGATCGCGGCGCCCGCGACGGCTGCGCCGCCCTTAGCAAACGCGCCGAGCTTGGCGAGCGCGCCCTTGGAGAAGGTCTCCCCGTACTCCTGCCCGCCAGCCTCGCCCTGGGCCTTGAGGCCGGGGGAGGTTTCCTTTGCGAGGTTCTTCGTGAAGTCCTTCGCGGTGGGGATGATGCCGAGGGTTGCGTAACCGACGTTGCTCACTTCTGCTGCCCTCCTAGGCGTCGCTTCTGTTCGAGAAGGCGCTCGCGGTGGGCGCGCACTACGGCCGGAGTAGCCGCGTTCTTCTTCGGGAGTGCGGGGTGCGGCTGACCCGCCCACACGGCGTAGAGGTCAGCGATGAGTACGGCCTCGTTCGTCCAGCCCGCGTAAGGTCCGGCTTCGATCAGGGACACCGCGGATTCGCGGGGGAGATGCCGAACGAGCACGGAGAGGCGCCGGAGGTCGAGCTTCCCTCGCCACAAGTCGAGTAGATCGACTTGGTAGTAGCGGAGAAGGTCGGCCTCCAGGGCGTCGCCGTGCTCGCGGATGAGGGCGAAGAGGCCGGTCAGTTTCCCGAGATGCCAACGGCCGCCGCGATGGCGGCGAGCATCTCGCCGAGGCCGGGGCCGCCCGGCTTCGTGGCCTTGAAGTCGGCCCACTGCTTCGGCGCGAGGATCTCGCGGCAAGCGGTGACGACCTTGCCGTCTTCGAACGCCTCCAGGGCGTCGAGCGACCACTTGTCGGCCGGGTCGATCGTGTACTCCGTGCCGTTGTGCTCAAAGGTCACGGTGCCCGCCTTCGCGGCGGTCCGGCGGGGAGTCGTCTTGCGTGCGGTCATGAGGCGCGGGTCTCCTGTGATTGGGGTGTGTGGCACGGCGCGCGGGTCAGAGAAGGCGTTGCCGAGGGCAACGGACGAGGACCCCGGACCCGCGCGGTACGGGGTCCTCGTCGGTTGGATCAGGGGGCGGTGACGTCGTCCGCGGGGTTACCGGAAAGCTCGGTGTAGAGCTCTCCGTTGGACTCCGGGTAGATGTTCACCGTGAGGTCGTAGACGGTCAGCTCGGCCTCGGAGTCGGTGATATCGGCGACCTCGCCAATGTCGCTCCGCTTGACCACCCGGCGCCGGACCTTGAAGCCCTCGCGGGTCTCGAAGCCGATCGCCCATTCCTTCGACGTCGGAACGACGATGGTGGACTTGACGACGCCGTTCGCGTCGGCCACGGCGCGAGTCGAGCCGGGGTTGACGAGGCCGAAGGTGACGGCGTTGTCCTCCAGGGCTACGAAACGGATCGTCCGCTTGTGCTTGCTCTTGGTGGACTTGACCAGAAGGCCGCCCCACGCGAAGTGCTCCGTGGTCTCTTCGTCGCGGGACTCGGTCATACCCTCGTCACCGTTGAGCAGGCCGACGGCCTTCCAGCCGGCATCCCAGGGGGTCGCGACGTTGGTCGGCCACACCGGCGTACCGCCGGACAGGTCGTGAATGTAAACGTCAGCGTTCGTCCAGAGCGCGGCGTTGGTTGCATCTCCACTCATGGTGGGTTTCTCCTAGGAGGTAAGGGGGATCGGGCGAAGGTGCATCGCCGCGGTGAAGTAGGCGAGCGGCGTCCCGCTGTCCGGGTCGGTCGTCGGCAGAGGGCCGACGCCTTCGCGGAATCCGCGGGTGTTCGCGTCGCCGAGGTAGGACAGAAGGACCGCCTTGCAGACCTCGGCGAGGTCCTCGGTGGCGATCTCGGTGTCCGCCCAGACCTGGACTCGGAGAGCTGCGGTCGCGGTGACGGGGTAGAAGCCGGTCCGGTTGTCGATGGAGAGCCGGACGTAGGGCAGGCCCTGCTTGTCGGCCGGGCGGTCGTCCGGGTCGATCGTGCCGACCTGGACGGTGTCCGGGAGCGCCTCGCGAAGGATGCCCGCGGCAACGATGCGGGGGTTAGGGAAGCGGACGGAGAGGCGCGTCATACGGTGCCGCCCGTTGACCGGGAAATGACGCCGTACTTGGCTTCCATGCCGAGGGCGCCGGCGTGCGCGAGCCGGACGGCCGAGGCGGCCCGGTCGGTCACGTAGTCCTCAACCTCCACGTCGTCGGCCATCTCGTGACTGACTACGTCGGGGTTAGATCGGACAGCGGAGGCGATGCGCTCGGCCTCGGCGTGGACGAGAGCGGCGACCTCTTGGCTCTTGAGCATCGCCGCGATTCCCTTGTGGTCAAGGGTGATCTTCGACTTGGCCACGGTCAGTCCTCCACTCGTGCTAGCCGAACTTGGTAGAGCTTCAGGGCCGATGGGCTGGAGATGGCTTGTACTTCGCCGCCGTAGGTCTCGTCTCCGATCCGGAACCGGTCGCCCTGGAGGACGTCCGCGGTCTTCGGTAGGAGGAGGAGAGCGCCGGGCACGACTTCGAAGCCCTTGGTGGGTAGCTCGGTCGGGTCGGTGAAGTTGGTGCCGTAGTTGCCGTAGGCATCTACCGCGGTCGAGCGGAGCACGACGATGGAGTGGGGGAAGTTCACTGATACCCACCCCACGGCGGATAGATCAGGCCGGTATCGCCCTCTTGGGGCGTGTACGCGGAAGGCGTGTAAACACTGCCTGTGCCGGTCCACGCGTCGGGGGGTCCGCTGTCGGCGACGGCCTGACGAACGAGCTTGACCTCGTCTTCGGTGAGCCAGATTGAAGCCTGACCGGGGGCGTAGGCGTAGGCGTACGCGCCCTGTCCGAGGGCTTCGTTGTTGACGCCGTCGGGGTTGCGGTAGTCGCGGATGGCCGCGCGAGTGGTGACCATGGCGACGTCCTCGGGGGCGGTGACTGCGCCGGAGGTGTCGAGCCAGAGCGTCCGGCCGATTGACCGGACGAAGGCGGAGGCGTCCGCGAGGGAAGCCTCCGCCCTTGCGAGGTCGGCACCGGTGAGAGTGCCGACCTCCAGTCCTAGGCGGACCTCCATGGAAGCGACCGTTGCGAGTGCGGGGAGTGCCACGGTTGCCCTCCTAGGGCTTGTGGAGAAGGGGATCAGGCCGCGGCGGTGCCGGTGTCGATGCGGTACGCGGAGGGAACCTCCACGATCGTCGCCTCCGCGCCGGAGCGGTCGATCTTGCGAGCGGGCAGGTACGAGACGCCGGTGAAGGTCTGCACGAGGGAGGTGTGCTGACCGATGCTGGAGTCGTAGTCCTGAATGTGCTGGAGCGAGAATCCGTTCGCAGACAGCGAAGCCGCGAAGACGATGCCGTCGGCCGGGGCCTCGGGCGAACGGACGGCGAGGGTGAACGCATCGCGGTGGTAGAAGACAATGTCCTCTTCGCCGATACGGTTCGTCTCGAAGGCGTCGAAGCCGCCGACGTTCTTCGAGGTCGGGACGGCCGGGTTGGTCGCGTTGGCGCCGAGGTCCGAGAAGACCTTCGCGTCCACCATGTCCTTCCACACCTTCGTTCCGACGGCGGCGCGAAGGCCGGTCATCGGCATACCGTTGTCCCGCAGGGCCTTGCGGATTGCGGAGAACGTGAGGGTGGGGTTGGTCGGGCTGTACGCGCCGAGGGTGAGGCTGTTGGTCTCCGGCAGCGCGAGGAACTCCGTTGCAACGCTGTCTTCGATCTCTTCGACCATCGAAGCGACCTGCGGGGCGAGGACCTGCTCGCCGAAGTTCTCCAGGTCGAAGGTCCGCTCGCGCTGGTTGAGGGCAACCTTCTGGTAGGGGTTGCTGTCCAGCTCGATTGCGAAGGTCGTCTCGTTCAGCGCGCTCACGACGAACGCGGAGAGCTGACCGGTCGTGGCCGAGTTGGTGAGGTCGCGCTTCTTCGCCTTCAGGACGGCCGGAACGCGCACGTTCACGGTCGTACCGTGGCCGCCGCCGTAGTTGTCCTCGTAGTCGCGGTTGATGGACGCGGCCAGCACGAGGTCAGCGGTCAGCAGGGCGCTGCCCAGCTTCACTACCTCGGCGGCGGTGTAGAGGCTGTTAGCCATGGTGTGTGTCTCCTAGGAGGGTGGTGGGGTGTCAGCGCCGACGGATGCGGGCAGCGATGCCGTCAATGTCGGGTGAGTTGGGGGATTCGCCGCCGGAACCGGGCGTGAGAACGGCCTTCGGCTTGGTGCCGGGTGCGGCGGGCTTCTCCGCGGGCTTCTTGCCGGCGAAGTCGGCGAGGGCCTTGGCCTGAGCGATGAGGGTCTCTTCGTCATCGCCGGTCAGCAGGGCGGCCGGTACTTCGTGCTCGGCGGCGATGGTGTCGCGGAGCTTGGTCTTGGTGTGCTCGGCAAGGTCGGCTTCGGCCTTCTCGGCGCGAGCTACGGCCTTCTGCAGGTCGGACATTTCGGCCGTCTGCCGGTCGTTCTCGGCCTTCTCGAAGGCGGCGAGCTTCTCGCGGGCCTTGTCCAAGTCGGCCTTCTGCGCGTCAATCTTGCGCTTGGCGCGGGCCGCGTCGTACTCGCCTTCGAACTCGGTCTCGGCGGGCTTGGTGCCCTCGGCAACTTCCGCGGGCTTCTCGCCCTCGGTGCCGGGGGTTCCTTCAGGGCCTGTGGAGCTGGTGGCCTCGGCCATGGGTGTCTCCTCCTGGGAAACGTCAAGGGGCGCTCGGACCTGCCGAGCGCGGATGAGGTGTTGCCGTGGTTAGCGGCGTTGCGCGTCGAGCGCGCGGCGGAAGGCGTTCGCCTTGTCCGCGGTAGGCACGCCCTTCGTGGAGTCGGCCCAGAGGGCCGCGTACTCCTCGCCGGGGCCGGGGACGGTGTCGTCCTCGGAGTAGATGGCGACGATGGAGCATCCGCACCCATCGTGGAACTTGGCGCCGACCGGGCGACCGTCCTTCTTTCGGCTCTTGGCCTGCTTGGCGCCGGCCGCCGAGGCGGTCTTGTAGTCGGCGCCGCGGGACGCGAGCATCGCGCAGAACGAACAGGGGGAACCGTCGGTCACACGCGCGTATCCGAGAGCGAGCCTGTCGCTCTGAGCGGTGTTGAAGATGGTTCCGCGTCCGGCGTTGGCGGCGTGGCGGAAGACGGAGCGCGAGGTGATTCCCTCGGCGAAGGTGAGGGCAAACTTCATATCGTTGCCCTTGGCAAGCTGCTGCCTGATCGACACCGGGCCGGAGAACAACAGGGACGATGCGGTCTGAGCGAGGGTCAGCGGATCGGGGGCGACAATGGTGGGTTCCTGACCCTCCACGCCCGACGCGAGCCGGTGAGCTTCGTAGTACGCGCCTGCCAGGACGGAGGCGTCAGAGCGGGCGCCGCCAAGGATCGGGTGCATGGCGGCGACGAGGGCCGGGAAGCTGTTGTCCAGGTCCGACGGGTTGAGCAACGCCCGAAAGGCGATCACTGCGAGCGCGGCTGCGCGGGCGGCGATCGTGCCCTGACCGATCCGGTAGGCGTCGGTCAGGGCGGCGGCCTCGGCTAGAGTTGCCATCACGCGGCCTGAGCAGGCTCAGGAGGCGAGTCGGGCGGCGTGATGGTGGATTGCGTCTGCCGGTCGATTGCGGCGGCTAGAGCGGCCGTTCCGTCCTGCGCGGCGGCCTTCATGCGGTGCCACTCGGCAAGCTCGGTGTCAGTGACACCGGGAACGCGCGACCACGCGCCTTCAGCCGGCACGCCCAGCAAGGTCACCATCTTGCCGAGAGCGTCCACGGTCTGAGCCATGGAGCGGGCCTCGGAGTCACGCCAGCGGACGCGGGCGTCAACGGACGGAACCTCTTCCCCGGCGGCGATCGCGGCGAGGGCGAGGACTTGCTCCCAGCTCTCGCCGAAGAGGACTTCGTACTCCTCCGCCTTGCGTTGTGTGGTCGCCTCGGCGGCGGCCATTGCATCGGCGGAGAGGTTGATCAGGTCGCCGACCAGCACGTGAGGCGAGGTCTGCGCGATGGCCGCGAGAGTGCGGACGGTCATCTCGTAGGTGTTGATGTGGCCAGAGACCTCGGTCTGAGCGAAGTCTCCGAACTTGGCCTCGGGGTTGTCGGTCACCCACAGCCTGTCAATCGCGGCTTGGAAGGGCTCTACGGGCTTGCCGTCTTCCCCGGTGGGGATGACGAGGCCGGTAGCCCAACGCTGACGGAAGCTCGCGTATTGCAGGGCGATCATGAGGGCGAAGACGGCCTCGTTGATGCGGTCCTGAATCGGCAGTAGCGGGGCGATGATGCCGACGTTCTCGCCGTCCAGCCGGTCGCGGAAGCGGACTAGCGGAACCGCGGGCATGCCGTGAGCCTCTTGGTCAACGATGACCGGCGAGGACGACTGCGGGTGAAGGATCGTGTAAACGTAGGTCTCGTCGTACAGCTCGAAGATGACGGAGCCGTCAACGTCCTTTCCCTTGCGGATAAGGGCGCGCTGCGGGTACTCGTCGTCGTCGTCCTCGTACTCGGCCCATACGCGGGTCGGGTGCAAGGGCTTGATCAGCGGGGAGGCGCTGTCACTCGGCAGAACCAGCACGTAGCTGACGCCGTACTCCAGGGCGCCGCGGTGGGCGATGCTCTGCCGGGCGTCGAGCTTGTTGGCCTGCCAGTGCTTCCACGCCGAGTCGTTGTCCTTCTGCTTCGCGGCGCGGTAGCCCTCCACGAAGAGGACCTTGGCGAAGGTGTCCGAGATCAGCGGTAGCCAGTTGGTGATACTCCGCTTGGCCATCTCGCGGTACTCGGCCTTCGCACCGCGCGGCATGTACGGGAGGTCGTGGTGACCTTTCAAGTACCGCCGCGTCTTGCCGAGGTGTCCCCGGCCGGGCTCGTTGGCGTTCCGAAGGTCCGAAATCATGCTCTCGGCAACCTTTGCCGGGCGGTCGAGAGTTGCCACGTTGTCGTTCCTTTCTAGAAGCCGTAGAGGGTGCCGGTTCGCTTGCGTCGCTTACCGAGGACGCCTTCGCCGAGGACGCGGGTACGCGCCATGCGGGCGAGGAGGAGGGCGGCGAGCGCGTCCACCTTTTGGGGGGACTCGCGGGATTCCTTGCCGAACGAAACGCCGAAGCGGTTCTCGCGCCGGCGGGCGTTGAGGACGTGGCGGCGCAGGGCGGCCGATCCGTCGCGTTCGCCGTCCAGCTCGTGAGGGCCGAACGGGATCTCTTCGTCAGTGATGGCGCGGTGAA
Organism: Kribbella sp. CA-293567; assembly: GCF_027627575.1. NCBI lineage: Bacteria > Bacillati > Actinomycetota > Actinomycetes > Propionibacteriales > Kribbellaceae > Kribbella > Kribbella sp. CA-293567. The sequence goes on along the minus strand of NZ_CP114065.1, from coordinate 6,030,269 downwards.
GGGCCTCGGTCGCGCGGACGGTCTCGGCCTGGTGGCCGCGCATGTCCCACGCGACGGCGTGACGGGTTGTGGCCTTGAGTAGCAGGTTTTCGCCGTACTCATCGCGCCATGCGTCAACGTCCGTCTCCCAGTAGGCGACGTCGGAGAAGAACGCGACGACGTCCAGGTGAGCGAAGGCGTGATCCACCTTGTCGCGGACAACCGACTTGTCGATTGTCCAGCCGACCGCGGCCGGGCCGTCGGGCTTCTCCCACAAGCCGAGTAGGAACGGGGCGCCGTCGGAGACGCGGACCGCCACGAGGGCGGAGGCGTCATCGGTGAGGCCACCGTCGAAGCCGAGGCAGACCGGTTGGTCCGGGCCGAGCGGCACTAGGTCTAGGCGGGCGTTCGCATCCCAGAGGGACGGAGCGATCCAAGAGTTGGCCGCGGCGACAATCTGATTCAGGTAGAACCGCCGCGCGTCCTCGGGGGACGTGTCGGGGTCGTAGATCTCCTCAATCAGGCGGTCGAAATCGACCCATGTAGCGTCACCGTAGGTGGCGCGGAGCGCGGCGAGGAGGTGGCCTTCGTCGGCCATCTGCTTCGCAGACAGCGAAGGCGCCTCGCGGCTGTCGTACAGGATGCCCTTCGACTTCGAACGGCCTTCTGTGACAGCGATGTGGGCGCGGTAGGAGAACTCGGCGACCGATTCCTGATCGGGCTCGTGCGCGTTGGTCGTCTCGATTGCGCGGGCGGCGCCGTCGCGGGACTTGGCGAGGTTCCGCCGGATCACGCGGGCGAGCTTGTGGCCGCCGTTGCTCTTCGTCCAGTGGTGGGTTTCGTCCATCACGGCGAAGCTCGGGCGGGCGCCTTCCTGCGATGAGGAGGACGCGGTGATCGGGACGAGCTTTCCGCCGCCGGGCAACAGGATTCGCGTCATGCCGACGTCGAGGCCCTCGGTCTCCACGAGGTCGGAGTCCTCGCACATTGCGCGGATGGCGCCGAGGGTGTTCTCCGTCTGAGTCTCGGAGACGCCCGCGACGACTACCCACGGCATCGCGTGGCGCTTGCCGATGGGCTTGCCGTCGTCGGTGAAGTGGGAGAAGCGGACGGGGCCGACCAGCTCGGCGAGACAGAGGGCGCCGAGGAAGGGCGACTTACCCCAACCCTTGGAGCGGCGGAGGACGGCGCGGCGGTAGGTGAACCGGCCGGTGGCGTCCACGGCGTAGAACCACAGGACGAAGTTCCGTTGCTCGGCCGTGAGGCGGAACGGCTCGCCGGCGTCGTCGCCGTCGGGCTGGAGGAGGTGGGAGTGAATCCAGCGGATGACGCCGAAGCCGAGAGTCTTGACCGAGCCGTCCTTCGGGAAGGGCGTCATGGTCGTTTGCGCGGTGATGCTCGGCGCGGCTACTTCGCGGCTTGTGACGGCGTCATCAGCGAGGCTCAAAGCCCTTCGAGGAGGTCCTCGTCGGACTCCTCGCCGTCGTGGAGCGTGAGTACGGTGGCGCCTTCGCCGTCCTCGGAGAGGATCGTCATGCGGGCGCGCATCCGGTCTGTGATCGTGGCGCCGAGGCGCTCTTCGTTGAGCCGGATCTCGGACATGGTCGCGGCCTTCGGGGACGCAAAGTGAGACTCGACCAGCGGGGCGAGCATGACGAGGCGCTGCCAGTCAGTCGCGGCGAAGAGCTGCGCCTGCGGGGACTTGCGCCACACGTCGTACCACCCGAGGACGTCGGCGTCCCACGCGCGGCCGGTGGCCTCTGCGAGGTCGGGGCCGCGGGTCTGGCCGTCGTCGGTGAGCTTGTGGGTCGCGGCGCTGAGGCCGGACGCATTGCGGTTAACGCTGTTGGGCTTCTTCTGGTGGAGCGTGCCTCGGGCCATCTGCGGCCTCCTGAGGTCGCTCGGGTGGCCGCCACCTGGACGGCCGAGAGGATTCGGGTTAATGCGGGTTTCCGGTGGCAGCGGAATCGGCCATTTACCGGAATGTGCGCGTGGCAAAGAGCCAGGGAGTCGAACCCTGCTGCCCGGTTTTGGAGACCAGACGGCGCCCGGCGCGCTCAATACGGGGGCGTTTACACGCCCAGTTGGGCCGCTACTGAGAGTGAAGGAAGTTTGCAGCGGGCGACCTGGCTGCCTGTACGTAGCGCGAGGCGCTATGACATACGGTGACGGGGCGACGGGGGAGGGGGGAGTCCCCCGCCACCCTCGGGCCGCGGAGAGTCACGAAGACGAACGCGGCTCGATCATTCCGGGATGAGGCTCGGTGTAGCGGCCTCGTCGGGCCTTCTCGGCGCGCGCTTCGCGTGCTTCGTTCGTCGTCTTCGCCTTGTGGCAAGGGACGCAGAGGGACTGAAGGTTGGTCATCGCGTGGTCGTCGTTCGGGATGACGTGGTCAACGTCCCTCGCGGGCGCGTTGCACTTCAGGCCGGCGGAGTCGCGGGCCTGACACAGGTACCGATCGCGGCGCAGTACGCGGAGGCGCAGGGTCTGCCAGTTACTAGGCAGACGAGAGCGCCTGTCGCTGGTGTGCCAACCACTCATGAGCCTTGCTCCTCGTGGTGGGCGGGGGAGTGTTCGATGCGAGGGGGCGGCCCTTGCCAGACAGGCAGGGCGGGGTGTTCGTGAGCTACCCGAGCAGGGGTCGAACCTGCAACCAGTGGAGCAACAATCCACGGCTCTGCCAGTTGAGCTATCGGGCATGGCGAGCGCCGCACGATGGCTACCCATCCGGATAGGCCCTGTCGTGAACCGCTCTGTGAAGCGCATAGGGCGCCCTCAACCTCGGGAGGGAGGGCAAGGCGGCGGACCACCTCGCTACCTGCCGACCTCAGACCGAGGGAAGACGCCCTATGCGGTTGGCTACCCGGACGACCGCCCTGCAAGGGCGACGCCGGGAAGTCATCCCCGCCGTGTCCGTGTAGCTAGCCAATGGGAGTAGGCATCGCGAGGAGGACACAGCGGGGGAAATAGGAGGGCGGTAGGTCCACCGGGCGCGAAGGCCCGGCCGTACCGCCTTTGTCCCCCGCCACGGACTCGAACCGCGGACCCCCCGATTAAGAGTCGGGTGCTCTAGGCCATCTGAGCTAGCGAGGGAGAGAGTGTTGCGAGGCGCGGGGGCCGGACTCGAACCGGCGCGTTCCCCATGATGAGTAGGAGGCTCTAACCAACTGAGCTACCCCGCGTGGAGGCGCGCGCCACCGGCCGCTAAGGGCTACACCGGTGGGCGCGCTCGTCGGCTTCGTGGGATTCGAACCCACACCTCCACCCTCCACGGATGGCGCTCTGCCGTTGAGCTATAAGCCGTCATGAGGTCTCTTCCGACGCATCCCTAGGGGCACACGCGCGCGCGAAGCGGCCTCAATATAGAGGTAGGTCAGCGAGGGCCGATCTGCTCAGAATCGCCTGTGTAAACGGTGTGGTCCGGGTCACACGGCCTCGGCGTAGACGCGGCCCTCGGGGGTGCGCCATGCGTCGCCGTAGTGCGCGGGCTGAAAGAGCAACGCGACGCGGGCGCCGAAGTCGATGGGTCCTTTGCCGACCTTCCTTCCCTTGGCAACGGACAGCGTGGCGATGTTGGCCGCGAGAAGCGCGTTGCGTAGGCCGACGTCGTTGGCGGCCTCCCAGTACTCGGCGAACGTGAAGCCTTTACCCACGAGCTTCACCACTCGCTCGGCCGGGCGGGACTTCAGCTCGGTCCGGCGAACCTTCAGGTTGGCGAGCTGAGCCGCGAGGGTGACGACGTCGGCGTCATCGTCGGCCATCTTGGCGGCGGTCGCCGAGATGGCCTGCTCCACGTCCGCGAGGGCGGCGATATCCGGCAGCTCCTCCACGCGCTCGAAGACCTCCAGGTGACCGACGGCGGACAGGAACCGGCCGGTGACGTACTCCTCCAGTTGGTCGGCCACGATGGCCACGCCGGGGCAGGGCTGACCGTTGTTTCGGGCCGAGCATCCGTAGGACGTCTGGCCTTGCCCGTTGTACTTCACGTACAGCGGCCGGCCGCATCCACCGCACTTGACGATGCCGGAGAGAAGGCGCGCACGGCGGCGGCGTTGGGTGCGCTCTGAGCCGGGCTTGTCGGCGTCCAGGCGCGCCCTCAGGCGGTGCCAGGTCTCCAAGTCCAGGACAGGCGGCCAAACCTCCACAGGGAGGCCGTCAGGGCCGCGGAGCAACTCCCCATCGTGGGTGACCCGGCCGACGATGGCGTCTGAGACGAGGATCTGCCGGAGGGCCGTAACGGTCCAGTGCTTCGCCCGGCGCGTGGGGACGCCGCGGGTGTTGAAGTCCGTGGTGATGCGGTAGACCGACTCTCCGCGGAGTACGCGGGACGCGGCCTCACGGACGATGGCGGACTCCGAGGGACTGAGCACGAGGACGCGGCCCGCGGAGTTGGGGTCCTTCGCGGATTCGTAGCCGTAGGCGAGGGTGCCGCCGGAGAACCGGCCGCCCTTCTTCAGGGCGGCGATGCTCGACCGAACGCGGGTCTGAATGTTCTCGCGCTCCATACGGGCGACCTCGGCGAGGACGGACGCGATGATCCGCCAAGCGGGTTGGGAGGATCGAAGGCCGTCGCGCTCGGCCACGAAGAGGCCAGTCTTGCTCTCGTCCAAGGCTTCGATCAGCGCGGCGAGGGCGGTCAGGCCCTGCCGGGACCAGCGGTCAAACTTCCACACGGCGAGGACGTGGCTTTGCCCGGTGCGGAGGCGCTCCAGGGCCTCTACGGCCTTGGCGCGGGTGTAGCCACCCGAGAGGCCGTCGTCAATCAGGACCTCGCCCACGGTCCAGCCCTCGCGCTCGCAGAGGAGACGGAGGTCGGCCTCTTGCCGGGCGATGGAGGTAGAAGCGTCGTCCGACTCGGACAGGCGGAGGTAGAGGTCGGCCACGGTCACGGGCGTGCCTTTCGATCGGTTGCCCTAGAGGTGGGTCGGCGGATGGCCGTCTGCTCACTTCAAGGGCAACTAGTCCGATTCCGGCTTCCCGGAACTGACCTAGTGGCGCTACGTGACTAGGTCAGTTCTGGCCTGCCCGGGATGTGCACCATCCATGCGAACTCGGCCCGCGAGGCGCTGACCAAGATGTGCACGCTGCCGCTGCTGGCGGGGGAGAACATCGGCTCGCGGTTCGTGCTGCCGACCGTCGCGGGCTCGGTCGACCTGGTCGTCCACCTCGGGATCGGCCACGACGGTCAGCGCCGGGTGCGGGAGATCCTCGCGGTCAGCGGCCGGATCGAGGGCGAGGCGATCGAGACCGAGCATCTGTTCAGCACCGTCGACGGCCAGTTGCGCCGAGCCGAAGGGCAGTTGCCGCACCCCGAGCGATTCAGCCTCCGGGGATACTCACCGGCTGGGCTGTTGACCGAGCTGCCGCGAGGAGTGGGCTGATGGGGCTGCTGCTCGGCCTCTTCTTCGGAATCGGCCTGCTGCTGATCATCTGGACCTTCGTCTCGCCGCGCGAGACCAGGACCGGTACCGATGGGCGCCTGACCACGCGAAGCCGCGACCTGCTCGCCGCGGCCGGCGTCGACGGGGTGACTCCGGCCGCCTTCATCGGCGCTTGTGCGATCACGGGTTTCATCGGGTTCGTCGTGATGTTCCTGGTGTCGGCCGCGTTGCCGATCGGGCTGGTCTTCGGGGTAATGGCGGGCAGCCTGCCGGTCGCGGTGCTGAAGAGCCGCGCGCGCAAGCGGCTGGCCGAGTTCCGCGAGCTGTGGCCTGACGTGGTCGACAACATCGCGTCCGCAGTACGGGCCGGGTTGTCGTTGTCGGAGGCGCTGGCCCAGGTCGGAGAGCGGGGTCCGTTGCCGCTGCGCGAGCCGTTCCGCCGGTTCGGAGCCGACTATGCCTCGACCGGCCGCTTCGCGGACTCACTTGACCGGCTCAAAGCCAGACTGGCCGACCCGGTTGGCGACCGGGTGATCGAGGCGCTGCGAATCGCCCGCGAAGTCGGCGGCGGCGACCTCGGCCGGCTGCTGCGCTCCCTCTCGAGCTTCCTCCGCGACGACGCTCGCACCAGATCCGAACTGGAGGCCCGCCAATCCTGGTCGGTCAACGGCGCCCGCGTTGCCGTAGCCGCCCCCTGGCTGGTGCTCGCGATGCTTTCGTTCCAGGGCGACGTGATCCAGCGCTACAACTCCCCGGTCGGCGCGCTGATCATCGGCATCGGCGCCGTCGTCTGCGTCATCGCCTACCGCCTCATGCTCCGCATCGGCCGTCTCCCCGAACCGGAACGGGTCCTGCGATGAGCCCGACGGTGCTGGGTGCCTTCCTCGGCGCGCTGCTCGGCGGCGGCCTGCTGCTGGTACTGCGTCGCCTGCCGTTCCTGCGCAAGCCGTCGGTCGACGACCGCATCGGTCCCTACCTCCGCGACATCGCCGGCTCCGACGTCTTCCTCGGCGTGGTCGACTCGGGCTCGCCGTTCTACGCGATCGTCCGGCTGTTCGGTCCTCTGCTCCGCTCCGGCGCAACCCGGCTGGAGCGCATCCTCGGCGGATCGATTTCCATCCGGCGCCGACTCGCCCGCGCCGGAATCGACCGTACCGTCGAAGAGTTCCGCATCGAGCAGGTGCTGTGGGGCGCGGCCGGTTTCGGCGCCGGCCTGCTGACCGCGCTGATCGCTCTCTCCCTGGGCTTGGGCAATCCGATCGGGTTGCTCGTCCTCTGCTGCTTCCTCGCCGTCCTCGGCGTACTGTCCCGCGACACCTATCTGAGCAGCCAAGTGAGCCGCCGCGAGCGCCGCCTGCTGGCCGAGTTGCCGACGGTCGCCGAGTTGCTCGCCCTGTCAGTAGCCGCAGGCGAAGGCCCCGCCGCCGCGCTCGATCGAGTCGCACGGTCCTGCCGCGGTGAACTGGCCGACGAGCTGCAACGGGTGCTGGCCGAGACCCGCGCAGGTGACCCGTTGGTGCGCGCGCTTGATGCACTGGCCGACCGCAGCGGCCTGGTCGCTCTGTCGCGATTCGCCGATGGTCTCGCCGTCGCGCTCGAGCGCGGGACGCCGCTGGCCGACGTACTGCGAGCTCAGGCGGGTGACATCCGGGAAGCGAGCCGTCGCGAGCTGATCGAGTCGGGCGCCCGCCGTGAGGTCGCCATGATGATTCCGGTGGTGTTTCTCGTGCTCCCGGTGACCATTGCCTTCGCCTTCTACCCAGGCGCCGTCGGGATCCGGCTGATCGCCGGATGAATTGAGGAGATGCCATGTCCCTGCTGATGACCAGACTGTTCGTAGCCCTGGTGACCAGGCCCAGACCAGCCACCAAGGAACGCGGCGACGTCCCCGGCTGGGTGCTGATCACCGTGATGACCGCCGGCCTGGTGGTAGCCATCTGGGCCCTGGCCGCCGAACAACTCGAAGCGATGCTCAAGAAGGCCTTGGACTCGGTCGCCAACAAGAAGTGATCCCGTCCACCCCGCGTTCGCCCACCTGGCGAGATCCCCGGGTGGCGCTGCGACCTGCCCTGTCGCGCCGGATCGGCGGTGAGCCGGTACTGCGCGCCGGCTCAGGTTGTGCGGCCGGTGGGAGCGGATCGCTGAAGCTCGATGGGAGCGCATCGCGGCACTCCGGCGAGGGCGGATCGCGGCAACTTGGTGGGGGCGGCGAGCGGCAACTTGGCGAGAGTGGATTGCAGCAACGGCTGCGTCGTTCGAGGTGTGCGGGTGAGCGGCACTGTCGTCGTCCTCGGCGCCTGCTTCGGTGGCGTGGGGATGAGCGTGGGTCCGCGGTGGTGGACTTCGTGATGGTGTCGATGCTGGTCGTGCCGGTGTTTCTCGGAGTGCTGCAGGTGGGGTTGTTTCTCTACGTGCGAAACACGATCACGGCGGCGGCCTCGGAGGGCGCCCACTACGCGGCGCTGCTGAACCGTGGGCCCGGGGATGGTGAGGCGCGTACGCGGGAGTTGGTGACCGGGGTGGTGCGCAACGAGTTGATCGACTCGGTTGAGGCGCAGGAAACCGATGTGGAGGGGCAACCCGGAGTACTGGTCGTGGTGAAGGCGCATATGCCGCCGCTGGGTCTGTGGGGTCCGGGAATCGACTTCACCGTAGAGGGTCACGCGGTCAAGGAGACGGGCGAATGATCAGCCGGCGGACGTACGGAGCGCTTAGTGTGGGGGCCGCGCGGTTGCGGGGGAAAGTGCAGCGGCGGGGGGAGCGGGGTAGTGCGGTGGTGGAGTTTTCGTGGTTGGCGTTGTTGCTGTTGGTGCCGCTGATCTACGTGATGCTCGGGGTGTTCGACGTGCAGCGGGCGTCGTACGGGGCGACCGCGGCTACCCGGGCGGCGGGGCGGGCGTTCATCATCGTGCCGGCTGGGTTGACGGAGGACGATGCGCGGTCGCGGGCGTTCGAGGCGGCGCGGCTGGCGATGAAGGACCAGGGGATGGAGTTGTCGTCGGATCAGTTGAAGATCAGTTGCAGTCCCGCGTGCCTGGAGCCGGGGTCGACGGTGACCGTCGAGCTGGACGCCGACGTGCCGTTGCCGCTCATCCCCGATGCGCTCGGTGGTGAGCGTCCGGCCATTCACATCAGTGCGTCGCACACCGAGCCGTACGGCGACTATCGGGAAGCCAAAGGCGACGGATGAGGGCTCGCCGGAGGAAGGCTCGGCCGAGGAGAGCTCGGGGGCGGGGTGAAGAAGGGCAGATGACGGTGCTCATCATCGGCTTCACCGCGGTGGTGTTGATGATGATCGTGGTGGTGACCGACATCTCGAAGGTGTTCCTGGTCCGGCGGGATCTCGATGCGACTGCCGATGGTGCGGTGCTGGCCGCGGCCAACGGGCTGGCGGCGATCTACACCCAGCCCAACACCAAGGAGAACGCGCAACTCGATCCTGACGAGGCGCGCCGGCTGACGGCGGAGTATCTGGACTCCGTTGACGCAAGCAACCGTTTCGGCGGGCTCGACTGGTCGGCCGACGTTGCGGGTACGACGGTGACGGTGACCTTGAGCTCCACGGTCGAGCTTCCGTTCGAGCCGCCCGGGTGGCAGGGAGCGGTCGACGTCGAGGCCGACGCGTCGGCGATCGTCCCGGTTCGCTGAGCGCGGGCTGCCGCCGTCGGGCGTCCAACCGAGCACGGCACGCGGCGTCGTCGTTCAGGTGGCACAGGGTGTTGCGGTCGCGGTTCGGAAGGCGTGGATTGCTGCTTGAGCCCGAGGGCATCGGGCACAGTGGGTGCCATGGACATCGATCTGACCGGGCGACGGGCATTGGTATCGGGTTCCAGCCAAGGGATCGGGCTGGCGATCGCAGTCGAGTTGGCGCGGTCGGGCGCTTCGGTGGTGGTGAACGGGCGTGGCCGGGAGAAGACCGAGCAAGCCGCGGGCGAGGTACGGCGGGAGGTTCCGGGCGCGGACGTGACCGCCGTGGCGGCCGATCTGGCCTCGGGTGACGGCGCTGAGGAGCTGTTCGCCGAGGTGGGCGACCTCGACATCCTGGTTAACAACCTCGGCATCTTCGGCGCGAAGCCGGTGCTGGAGATCGATGACGACGAGTGGCGACGGTACTTCGAGGTGAACGTGCTGTCGGCGGTTCGGCTGATCCGGCACTATCTGCCGGGGATGATGGAGCGTGGGTTCGGGCGGGTGATGAACATCGCGAGTGACTCGGCGGTGGTGACGCCGCTCGAGATGGTCCACTACGGCGTGACGAAGACCGCGCTGCTCGCGGTGACGCGGGGATTCGCGAAAGCGGCGGCCGGCACCGGTGTGACGGTGAACTCGGTGATGGCGGGCCCGACGCACACTCCCGGCGTGGAGGAGTTCGTCGGCGAACTGGTCGGGGACGATCTGCCCTGGGACGAGGCACAGCGTCAGTTCATGAAGGAGCACCGGCCGTACTCGCTGATCCAGCGCCTGATCGAGCCGCCGGAGATCGGCAACATGGTCGTCTACCTGAGCTCCGGCCTGGCCTCGGCCACCACCGGTGGCGCCATTCGCGTCGACGGGGGCTACATCGACTCGATTCTCCCGTAGCCCTCCAGGCTCCGTCGCGGCGCGTGGATCGGCTCCAGTAGCGGAGTGACTACAAGTGGTCTTCCGCGTACTGAAGCGCGGTCCGGGCCTCCGGACACCAGGCGGTGAGCAGGGCCGCGAGGACGCGGCTGGAGAGTTGGATTCCCGGGGTGCCACGGTGAGCAGGTACGCTCCTTGGTTGTGGCTGGACCTGATTTCGACGCTGACCTGAAGCAACTCGACGCGACCCTGACCTCGATCGAGAAAGTTCTCGATCTGGAGGGCATGCGCCGAGAGATTGCCGACCTCGGAGAGCAGGTCGCGGCACCCGACCTGTGGAACGACCAGGCGAACGCCCAGAAGGTGACCTCGAAGCTGTCGCGGCTGGAGGCCGACCTCGACCGGGTCACCACCCTGCGCGGCCGGATCGACGACCTGGACATCATGGTCGAGATGGGCCGCGAGGAGAACGACGCGGACACCCTGGCAGAGGCGGAGAAGGAGATCGGCTCGCTGGCCAAGGCGGTCCAGTCCCTCGAGGTCCGCACCCTGCTGTCCGGCGAGTACGACGTACGCGAGGCGCTCGTCACGATCCGCTCCGGCGCGGGGGGCGTCGACGCCGCCGACTTCGCCGAGATGCTGCAGCGGATGTACCTGCGCTGGGCCGAGCGGCACGGCTACGGCACGGAGGTCTACGACACGTCGTACGCCGAAGAGGCCGGGCTCAAGTCGACCACGTTCGGCATCAAGGCGCCGTACGCGTACGGCACGCTGAGCATCGAGACCGGTACCCACCGGCTGGTCCGGATCTCGCCGTTCGACAACCAGGGCCGCCGGCAGACCTCGTTCGCCGCCGTCGAGGTGGTCCCGGTGCTGGAGCAGACCGACGAGATCGAGATCCCGGACGAGGAACTGCGGATCGACGTCTACCGGTCGTCCGGTCCGGGTGGTCAGAGCGTCAACACCACCGACTCGGCGGTCCGGCTGACCCACATTCCGACCGGCACCGTGGTCTCCTGCCAGAACGAGAAGTCGCAGCTGCAGAACAAGGCCTCCGCGATGGTGATCCTGAAGGCCAAGCTGCTGGCACTGAAGAAGGCCGAGGAGCGGGCCGAGATCGACTCGCTGCGTGGCGACGTGCAGGGCTCGTGGGGCGACCAGATGCGCTCCTACGTCCTGCACCCGTACCAGATGGTCAAGGACCTCCGGACCCTGTACGAGTCCGGGAACACCAGTGGTGTCTTCGACGGCGAGATCGACGAGTTCATCGAGGCCGGCATCCGCTGGCGCCGGACCGGCCAGACCGCCGCCGAGCAGAACTGACGGTGTGCTGAGAGCCGATCTCAGAGCGGACTGCGGCAGCTGCTTCGGCCTGTGCTGCGTCGCCCTGACCTTCGCGAAGTCGGCCGACTTCGCGATCGACAAGGCCGCGGGCGAGCCCTGCCCGAACCTGGACGAAGGCTTCCGCTGCGGCATCCACCAGAAGCTCCGGACCAGCGGCTTCCAGGGCTGCACGGTCTACGACTGTTTCGGTGCCGGCCAGAAGATCTCCCGAGCGGCGGGCAAGAGTTGGCGGGAGCAGCCCGGCCGGCAGATGTTCGAGGCGCTGCCGATCATGCGGCAGCTGCACGAGCTGCTCTGGTACCTCGCCGAAGCGTTGGAGCTCGAGCAGACCAGCGCCATCCATCCGCAGTTGCGGGCGGCGAGCGACCGGATCGAGAAGCTGACCGGCCAGCCGGACATCACCTCCGTCGACCTGCCCGGCGAGCGAGCCAAGGTGAACGAGCTGCTGCTGCGAACCAGCGCATTGGTCCGCGGCAAGCAGAGCAGGAACAAGGAACGCCGCGGAGCTGACCTTTTCGGGGCCAAACTCCGCGGCGCGGACCTCAGTGCCGCGAATCTTCGGGGCGCTTACCTGATCGCCGCAGACCTCCGCGGCTCCGACCTGCGGCGAGCGGATCTGATCGGTGCCGACCTTCGTGACGCCCGGCTGGAAGGGGCCGACCTCACCGGCGCGCTCTTCCTGACCCAGTCGCAGGTCAACGCGGCCCGAGGTGACGCCAAGACCAAGCTCCCTTCGTCGGTCACGCGTCCTCCGCACTGGGCGGCCGGCTCCAAATAGTTGCCCTTGGCAAAGAGGCGGGTCAGCGGATCTCGGACCGCAGCAGCCGGTCGTTGGTGGTGTTGGAGGTGCTGATCCAGATGGTGTTGGCGCCGGGGACCTTGACGATCGAGCGGAGCCTTCCGTAGGTGTTGGTGAAGTAGGCCTGGGTCGCGCCGGCGCTGGTGCCGTTGAGCTCCACGCGCCACAGCCGCTGGCCACGCAGGGCCGCGACGTACGCGGTGTCGTTGACGATGGCCAGGCTGCTCGGCGAGGCTTCGGCCGTCGTCCAGGTGCGCTTCGGGTTGTCCATGCCAGGCGTGCTGCAGTTGCCCTGGCAGGTCGGCCAGCCGTAGTTGTGGCCGCTGATGATCAGGTTCAGCTCGTCCACCTGGGTGTCACCGAGCTCGGCCGACCACATCCGCCCGGCCGAGTCCCACGCGAGACCCTGCGGGTTGCGGTGGCCCTTGGAGAAGACCAGCGTGCCGAACGGGTTGCCCGGAGCGGCCGCGCCGCTGGTGGTGAAGCGGAGGATCTTGCCGTTGAGCGAGTTGTTGTTCTGCGAGGTGGAGGTGTCCTGGGCGTCACCGGTTCCGGCGTACAGGTAGCCGTCGGGGCCGAACTTGAGCTGGCCGCCGTTGTGGAAGGTGTTGCTGCGGATGCCCGAGACGATGACGGTCCGGTTCGACAGCGCGGTGCCGTTGAAGTTCATCCGGACGATCCGGTTCTGGGTCTGGCCGCCGTCGTTGGAGGTATGGAAGAAGTAGACGGCCTGGTCGCTGGTGCCGTTCCAGGTCGGTGACACCGCGACGCCCATCAGGCCGCCCTCACCGTTGGTGGTGACGCTGTTCGGGACCGTACCGACCGTGGTCCGGGTGCCGTTCAGGGTGACCCGGGAGACCCGGAAGCTGTTCCGCTCGGTCAGCAGGGCGGACTGTCCGTCGGGCAGGAAAGAAGTTGCCCAGGGCAACGCGAGGCCGGTGGTGACGTCCGTCGGGGTCTGCGGCGTACCGCGGACCGGGGCGGGCGCGGTGTCCACGTCCAGGGCGTCCAGGTTGGGCAGGCCGGCGGCGGTGGTGGAGGTGGCCCGGATCGTGTTGGTGCCGGCGGCGAGGTTCACCGTGATGACACGGTCCTGCCAGGTGGTCCAGGCACCGGTGCCGTTGAAGGCGAGTTCGTCGGAGACCAGGGCGCCGTTGACGGTGATGTCACCGGACCGGTTGGCCGTCGTACCGTTCGCGAACCGGAACGTGAGGGTGGCCTGACCGGCTGCCGAGGCGGGGACGCTCCACTGGACGTAGCTGCCGACCACGTTGTCGGCGTTGACGAAGCCGGTGCCGGTGAAGCCCGCGTGGTTGGACTCGACCAGGCCTTGGGAGATGGTGGCCGACTCTGCCTGGTAGCGGACCGGGGCCGCCGCGGCGGGGGAGGCCGTGGTCGCGGGAAGCAGACCCGCGATCAGGACGGCGGGCAGGAAGAACTTCGTGAGTCCCATGAGCTGGGGCCTTTCGGGTGGACGACGGAGGGGGCGGTGCGTCGTACACAGGGGAAACAGGTCCAGCATAGAGCAGGCCGGGCCGGCGCTGGGGCGGTAGCGCCGGCCCGGGGAACCGCTAGCTGGTCGGGAAGTCGTCCGGGGTGCGGATCCGGTCGCGGATCCAGACTCCGGCCGGCTTCAGGACCGACGTACCGGTGAAGTTGTTCCCGGCGCAGGTGCCTTCCTTGAAGACCGCGCCGGAGCGGAAGTCGTCGGAGAAGTTCCAGTTGGTCCAGCCGATCTTCTTGGCGGCCAGGAAGTCCAGGTACTTCTGCGAGTTGGTGAAGTCGTTGGTGCCGTCACCGCTGGCGGTCTGGGTGCCGAACTCGGTGATGAACAGCGGAATCTTGTCGGCGGCGCGGGACAGGGCGTTGAAGTACTCCGTCTTGTGCGACGCGGCGTAGAAGTGGAACGTGTACATGAAGTTGGTGGCGTTGATCGGGTTGTTGATCACGTCGGCCTCGGTCCGGCCGTCGGAGATGCCGAGCGAGCCCCAGCCGTGGGTGCCGACGAAGACGACGGCGTCGGAGTCCTTGGCCCGGATCACCGGGATCATCTGCTCGGCGTACGACTTGATCGCGGCCCAGGAGACGTTGTTCGGCTCGTTGGCGATGTCGTAGATGATGTTCTTCTTGTCCTTGTGCCGCTCGGCGATCTCGGTGAAGAACGTCTTCGCGTTGGCCAGGTTCGCGTTCGGGTCACCGGGAGTGAGCTGGTGCCAGTCGACCAGCGCGTACATCCCGCGCTTGGTGGCCTCCTCGATGTAGCCGTGCACCAGGTCGGTGAACTTGCGCGGGTTGGTCTCGTAGCCACCCTCCTGGATGTACATCGCGATCCGCAGGATGTCGGCGTTCCAGTCGGTGGCGAGCGCGTCCAGCGAAGCGGTCTTGACGCAGTTGGCGTACCACTGGATGCCGTGCGTGCTCATCCCGCGCAGCTGGATCGGCTTGTTGTACTGGTTGCACAGCTTGACGCCGCAGACCTTCAGTTGGCCGTTGATCGAGACCGGGGTGGCGCCGGGGCCGGGGCCCTGGACGGCGTCCACGGTCAGCGAGTCGGCGTTCGGGCCGCCGTTCGCGGTGACCGCGGTGGTCTTGATCTTGTTGGTGCCGGCCACGAGGGTCGCGGTGGTGGTGACGGTCTGGTACGCCGTCCACGCGCCGGTGCCCTGGAAGCCCAGGTCGTCGGCGGCGAGAGCGTTGTTCACGGTGACGTCGACCGGGCGGTTGACCGTCGTTCCGTTGGCGTAGCGGAAGGTCAGTGCGTACTGACCGGCGGCCGGGGCGGTCACGGTGTACTCCACCGAACTGCCGGCGACGTTGTCGAAGTTGACGAACCCGGAGCCGGTGAAGCCGGCGTGGTTCGACTCGACGAGTCCTTGGGAGATGGCGGCCGATTCGGACTCGTAGCGAACCGGGGCGGCGGTACTGGTACTGGCGCTGGTGGTGACCAGGGCGGTCGCGGCGAGCGCGACGCCCGGAACCAGGGCGAACCAACGGGGGCGGATCATGCGAAGCCTCCTACTGCGTCAGGGGCGGGACGAGAAGGGGTCCTATTAGGAAAGTTTCCTAATAGAGTTCCGGGGAATTTAGCCTCGATGCAGGACGCTGTCAATCGGTCGCCAAGGGTGACCGGGATAAGTCCCGTGGGGTGGAACGCGTTGCAGTCTCAAGCCGTGTCGCGGGAGGGCCAAGCGGCTTTGATGGCGCTGAGAGTGACCGCGATGGCAGGGCGACGGGAGCTGGCGGTGCGCCAGACGGCGTACAGGCGGCGGCTGGGGGCGGGGTGGAGCGGGATCGCGATCACGCCGTCGGGCAGCGGGCCGCGGCCGAGGCGGGGCAGCAGGCCGATTCCGATGCCTTGGGCAAGTAGTGCGAGATGGGTCTGGTACTCCGCGATCGAGTAGGCGACCTCTGGTTCGACCTCGGCCTTGCGCATCGTGCGGATCAGCCACTCGTAGCACAGCGACCCGGCCGGCTGGCAGATCCAGCGCTCGCCGACCAGGTCTTCGGCGCGCACGACCTCCTTGCCGGCCAGGCGGTGCGAGGCGGGCACCAGTACGTCGGCGGGATCGGTGCCGAGCTTCACCCGGGACAGCTCCTCAGGGATCGCCAGTGGGGTGTTGTGCCAGTCGTGCACGATGGCGATCTGGATCTCGCCGCGGGCGACGGCGACGACGGCGTCGAACGGGTCCGCTTCGGTCACGCTCACGTCGAGTGCGGGGTGGTCGGCCAGGAGTTGGGGAAGCATCGCGGGGATGAGGCCACGCGCCGCGGTCGGGAACGCGGCGATGGCCAGTGAGCCGATCGCCTGGCCACGTTGGTGTTCCAGGGTCACCTCGGCGTTCTCGACGAGTTCCAGGACCTGGGACGCAGTGGCCGCGAGCTGCTGGGCGGCATCGGTGAGCACGATGCCCCGGCCGCGCTTCTCGATCAGTACCGTCCGCGTCTCGCGCTCCAGCTTGGCGAGCTGCTGCGAGACGGCCGACGGGGTGTAGCCGAGGGCTTCCGCCGCGCCACCGACCGATCCGTACGTCGCGACGGCGTGCAGGGCGCGCAGGCGGCCAAGATCGATCATGTAGCACTCCTACAGTGTCAGCGGTAGTGATCCGTGCTGGTTCTTAACTGTATCCGCGCCCAGACTGAAGCCCATGAACCCTCGCCACGTCCTGCTCGCGCTTGCCGTCGTGACCGTCTGGGGCGTGAACTTCGTCGTCATCGAGGTCGGTCTGGAAGGCTTTCCGCCGTTGCTGTTCTCCGCGTTGCGCTTCTTCTTCGCCGCCGTACCGGCCTTGTTCATCCTGGGTGGGCCACGGGTGGCCTGGCGCTACGTGATCGGTGTCGGGCTGGCGCTCGGAGTGGCCAAGTTCGGCCTGCTGTTCGTCGGGATGGACCGCGGCGTGCCCGCCGGCCTGGCATCCCTGGTGCTGCAGTGCCAGGTGATCTTCACGCTGCTGTTCGCCATTCTGGTACTGCGTGAGCGGCCGCGGTGGACGCAGTTGCTCGGCATCGCGATCGCCTGCGCCGGGATGGGACTCATCATGGTCGACCGGGGACTCGCGGCGCCGGTGGGCGCGCTCGCACTGGTGATCGTGGCCGGTGCGAGCTGGGGTGTCTCCAACGTCATCACCCGGCATGCGAAGCCGCAGGACACCTTGCGCTTCATGGTGTGGGTGAGCGCTGTCGCAGTACTGCCGCTGCTGTCGCTGTCTCTACTTACCGAGGGCGTGACCAGGGACCTCGAAGCCCTGCGCGCCATCGACCTCACCGGAGCGGCTGCGATCGCCTTCCTCTCCCTGGTGGCGACTCTCTTCGGCTTCGGAATCTGGGGCTTCCTGCTCCGCCAGTACGACGCCAGCACGGTCGCCCCGTTCTCCCTGCTCGTGCCGGTCGTCGGAATGGCCGCAGCCTGGCTGCTCCGCGGCGAACACGTCGGCCTGCAACAGGGCATCGCAGCCACCCTGATCATCGGCGGCATGGCTTGCACCTTCATCCGCCGGCGCGCGGTGGCCGAGCGGGCCGGCGTACCGGAGGCTACTCGTACTGGTTCGCTGGTGGGGTGACGTTCTGTACGCCGGTCACGGTCAGCGCGGCGACGTCGCCGTCGGAGCGTTTGGTCGGCTCGGCCCATTCGCCGGTCACGGTGACCCACTGGTTCTTCGGTGGTGCGGCCTGGCCGCGGGCTTCGACCATGAACGCGGTGCCGTCGGCGACACAGCAGGTCAGGCCGATGCGGGAGACGTACCAGGTGCCGTTCTTGCCCGGCGTGACGAAGCCGGTGAGGCTGAAGTTCCGGCCCTTCATGCTCTCCTTCTCCCAGACCGCCCAGACGGCGTAGTCACGCACTGCCAGCGGTACCGGGGCTGTGCTGCCGGCGCTCGCGGAGAGGAAGGAGTTGCCCTTCGGTGCGAGCGGTTTGGAGGCCACGGGCGACTGGCGCTGGGCAGCGTCGGCACCGAGGGCGGGCGGGTCGACGACGAGCAGCGCGAAGATCGGGACGACGAGCAGCCAGGCGGCGCGGGGCAGCAGATGGCCGTGACCGTGGCCGTCGTCGGCGTGCTGGTGTTCTTCCCCGGCGGGCTTCTTGCGGGTGTCCGCCAGTACGTCGGCGACCGCTAGCACGATCAGGATGATGCCGGCCGCCAGCAGCATCCAGCGCATGCCGGGCTTCACATAGCGCAGATAGGTGTTGGAGGTGGCGAGCTGCACCACCGCGGCACCGACGAAGACGACGACAAGACCCGCGACATTGCGCCTCACAGCAGCCACCACCCGACGAGAAGACTGGACAGGATCGCGACCACGAAGGTGGCCGGTGCGAATCTGAGGGCGAACTTCGGCCCGAACGTACCGGCCTGCAGCGCGATCAGCTTCACGTCGACGACCGGACCGACCACCATGAACGCGAGCCGCGCGGTGAGCGAGAACTGCGTCAGGCTGGCCGCGACGAACGCGTCGGCCTCCGAGCAGATCGCCAGCAGGACGGCGAGCAGACCGAGCACCAGGACCGACAGCAGCAGGTTGCTGGCGACGTGGTCGAGCCACTCCCGCGGTACGACGACGTTGAGGGTGGCCGCCGCGGCGGCGCCGACGACCAGGAACCCACCGGCGTGCAGGAAGTCGTGCAGCATCGACGAGCGGAACACCTCGAGCTTGGCAGTGCCTTCGGCGTGACGGTTCTTCGGAATCTTCAGCCAGGAGCTGCCCTTGCCGGTCAGCAGCCACAGCCAGCCGAGGATCATCGAGACGCCGAGCGAGCAGATCAGCCGCGCGACCACCACCTTGGGCTGCCCGGGGAAGGCGACCGCGGTGGAGGCGAGCACGACCGGGTTGATCGCGGGTGCGGAGAGCAGGAACGCGATCGCCGCGGCCGGTGTGACGCCACGGTTCATCAGCGCTGCCGAGACCGGCACCGAGGCGCATTCGCAGCCCGGCAGGACGACACCGGACATGCTGGCGACCGGTACCGCGAGCGCCGGGTGCTTGGGCAGCGCCTTGGCGAAGAAGGTCGCGGGGATGAAGGCGGTGAGCGCGGCCGACAGCAGTACGCCGAGGACCAGGAAGGGCATCGCCTGAACGGTGACACCGACGAACATGGTGGCCCAGGTGCGGACGCCGTCGTCGGTGAACAAGCCGGCGAAGATCTTCCGGCCGAAGAGCGCGAGGGCGACCAGCACGACCAGCGTCACGGTGAACGCGATCGAGGAACTGGCGGGATCCTTCTCCTCGGGGTCCGGCGCCGGCGGGGCTGGGTCGGCGGAGGACGGTGGGGGAGGTCCGGCCGGCGCGACGGGATCTGCCGTCGTCGCGGCGGAATCCCGCTCTTCGGTGGCCTCGGGCGTGCTCATGGGCGGCATCCTGACACAGCGGAACGCATCTGGACGAGCACTCGCTGCGCTACTGAAATGAAAATCAGCGTCATTCCGCCGAATAGTCGTGACGCGCTCGCGCGACCGCTGCTCGACAGGCCGGATGCCCGGATGCGTGGCAGGGTGGGAGGTATGGATGCCGACGTCGTACAGGCCGTCAACAACCTCACCTCGCGCTGGGCCCGGGAGCTCCCGTCCGGCGGTAACACCGTCGTGTCCGGCCTCGGGCTCTGGCCACTGCTGGCGCTCCTGGCGACCGCGGCTGACGAGCCTGGACGCGGCGAGCTGGCGGAGGCGGCGGGGGTGGAGGCCGGTCTCGGAGCGGCCAAGGCGGTCGAGTTGATGGAGTCCGTGGACCGATCGGATGACCTGCACGCGGCGCTCGGGGTCTGGGTGCACGAGCAGTTGAAGCTGAGCGAGTCGTTCGACTCCGTCGTACCGGCTGCGTTGACCGGGACGCTCACGGGAGACCTGGCTGGTGACAAGGCGAAGCTCGACGCCTGGGCCGCGGAGCACACCGACAACCTGATTCGCGAGATGCCGCTGGAGGTGACGGCGGATCTGGCCGTGGTGCTGGCGTCGGCGTTGTCGCTGCGGACTACCTGGGAGCAGGAGTTCACGGAGCAGGTCAGGCAGCTTCACGAGGGGCCGTGGGCGGGTCGCGCGTGGCATTGGTTGGAGCGGACCGATCGTGATCTCGGCACCGTACGCCGGTGCGAGGGGCTCACGGTCGTGACCGTGCAGGGCGACGCCGACGTGGATGTGCTGCTGGGGATCGGGGCGGCTGATGCGCGGCAGGCCGACGTACTGACTGGATTGCTGGCTGCATCGAGTGCCGCTGAGGGCATGAGCGGCGCGGAACTGGTCGAGCTGGGCGAACCAGGTGACGACGTGGCGCCGGGGGTGCGAATCGGTCAGACGACCTCGCCGGCGCCTGATGTGAAGCTCTCACTGCCGTCGTTCAGTGTGGAGGTCGAGCACGATCTGCTGGAGCTTCGCGGAGTCTTCGGGCTGGCGGCGGTGACTTCGCCGCCGCCGCGCAGTGGCGGGCACTTCAGCGCGATCAGTCCTGATCCGCTGGTGGTCGGCCAGGCGAAGCAGACGGTGCTGGCGCGGTTCTTCGCGACCGGGTTCGAGGCGGCCGCCGTCACCGCGATGGGACTGATGCGGACCTCGATGCCGACCCAGCAGGCGCGGCGGCTCGAGGTGTCGCTGAACCGGCCGTTCGGGTTCGTCGCCGTTCACCGTTCGTCCCGGCTGCCCGTGGTGGCGGGGTGGATCGCCGAACCGACCGAGCCGGCTGTCTAGGGCGCGAACAGTCTGTTGAGCAGAGCCGAGGCCTCGTCGACCTTCTCGCGGTCTCCGGTCAGCAGGAGGTCGAAGAGCAGGCCGCGGGCGGCCGCCAGGCCCAGTCGCGCGTACGCCGGCGCCTGGTCGGCGGGGATGCCGGCCCGGATGCAGAGGTCGGTCAGCGGCGGGAGCCAGACGTTGATCAGGTCTGCCCTGAGGGCTTCGGTGTGCGGCTGACCCTGCATCGCGTGGGCGGACAGCTCGAAGAACAGCGGGCCGTAGATCAGCGCGGCCTCGGTCACTCTGCGCCAGAACTGCTCGGACTGCTCCGCCATCGACAGGTCTGCTTGGCTCAGCGTGGTGAGCAGGTCGCGCTGCTGGGCTTCAACCGTACGCACCACCTCGGCGAGCAGGCCTTCGCGAGAACCGAAGTGATAGATCAGCATCCGGTGGCTGGTCCTGAGGCTGGTCGCGATCGAGCGCAGGCTGGCGTCGCCGATGCCGTGCTTCGCGAAGTGGTCGACGGCGCCGGCGAGCAGGGTCTCGCGGCTCACGCCTCGCTGACCTTCTTCAGGCTCTCGCCTTCGAGCGCGATGTACTCCCGGGTGAGCTTCGCGAACAACCTGCCGAACAACCAGCCGAGCGGCCCCTGCTGGATGATCGTCGCCGTCGCGACGGTCCCCTCGGGAGTGCTGGTGACCCGGTGGCCGCCAGTGGTCCTGATGCCGGGCGCCCGCGAGACCCATTCGAAGTACTCGCCCTCGACCAGTTCGGTGACCTCCCAGACGGCGACCGGAAGCCTGGGCTGACGAACCCTCGTCCTCGCGCCGACGTGGAGGGGTCCCGCGTCGAGCCGCTCGACCTCGGTGACGGTCGGCGTCCACTCGGGCCAGCGGGCGACGTCGCTGAAGATCGCCCAGACGCGGTCGGTCGGAGCCTGGACGGTGACGGAGTGATCGAAGCGCATGTACCAAATGGTACACGGAGCTGGGTCGCAGACCAACGTCCCGGCCGACCGGCTTCCGGCCGCCGGTCGAGCGTAAGAAGCGGATCAGAACGCCGGTTGGTCAGTGCTGGCGGTCCGGCGGCCGGGTAGGGTCTGCCGCATGGCTGACCACAACGTCCCGGACAACGAGCAGGACCCGGGCGCGAGCACGCAGATGTTCCGCGCCTTCGTGAACGAGGCCCAGGCCGAGCCGACGGTGGAGCCGAAGGTCAACGGCCGCACCCTGGCGATCGCCGGCGCGGTCGTCGTGGTGCTCGCCATCGTCGCCGCGATCCTCGTCCTCTGAGCTGACCCGAGCCGGGTGGTAGCCGTCGACCTCGCCGTCGCACGGTTCCCGGCCGACCCCTGCTGACTTGCCCTGCCGCCGCTGATTCCCCAGGATCGTTGACTCCTGCGGTCGGCGGATGGAGCATGGGGTCTCGGCTAGGGAGGTCTGGGATGGCGGACGTAGTCAGGGCGGCGTTGGTGCAGGCGGCGTGGACCGGGGATCAGGAGTCCATGACGAAGGCGCACGAGGAGTATGCGCGCCAGGCGGCGGCCGCGGGGGCGAAGGTGATCTGCTTCCAGGAGCTGTTCTACGGGCCCTACTTCTGCCAGTTGCAGGATCCCAAGTTCTACGAGTACGCCGAGTCGGTGCCTGGGCCTACGACCGAGCGGTTTCAGGCGCTCGCCGCGGAGCTCGGCATGGTGATGGTGCTGCCGATGTACGAGCAGGAGCAGCCGGGGGTGCTGTACAACACCGCGGCCGTGATCGATGCTGACGGCAAGTACCTGGGGAAGTACCGGAAGAACCACATCCCGCAGGTGAACGGGTTCTGGGAGAAGTTCTACTTCCGCCCGGGCAACCTGGGGTACCCCGTGTTCGACACCGCGGTCGGGCGGATCGGGGTCTACATCTGCTACGACCGGCACTTCCCGGAGGGCTGGCGGGCGCTCGGGCTGGCCGGCGCCAAGATCGTGTTCAACCCGTCGGCCACCAGCCGCGGGTTGTCGTCGTACCTGTGGAAGCTGGAGCAGCCGGCCAGCGCGGTGGCCAACGAGTACTTCATCGGGGCGATCAACCGGGTCGGGGTCGAGTCCGAGTACGGCGACAACGACTTCTACGGTACGTCGTACTTCGTGGACCCCGAGGGAAAGTTCGTGGGGGAGGTCGGGCACGACCACGACCCCGAGCTGATCGTCAGGGACCTGGATCTCGGCCTGCTCGACACGGTGCGCGACAGGTGGCAGTTCTATCGGGACCGGCGGCCGGACGCGTACGGCGATCTGACCAAGCCGTAACCCGAAGGAGCGCCGAAGATGTCGTTGCTGGTCAAAGGTGGAACCGTCGTCGGGCCGACCGGGGCCCAGGTGGCCGACGTGCTGGTGGACGGGGAGAAGATCGTCGCCCTGTTCGATCCGGCGTACCGGCAACCGGTGCAGGCCGACGAGGTGATCGATGCCGCTGGCAAGTACGTGATCCCGGGCGGGATCGACGCGCACACGCACATGGAGCTGCCGTTCGGCGGTACCGCGGCCAGTGACACCTTCGACACCGGTACGAGGGCCGCGGCCTGGGGTGGCACGACCACCATCATCGACTTCGCCGTCCAGCGCACCGGCGAGGTGGTGCAGGAAGGGCTCGCCGCCTGGCATGCGAAGGCCGAGGGCAACTGCCACATCGACTACGCGTTCCACATGATTCTCGGTGGGGTCGACGGTGACGCGCTGAAGGCGATGGATCAGCTGGTCGACGCCGAGGGGATCTCCAGCTTCAAGCTGTTCATGGCGTACCCGGGGGTCTTCTACTCCGACGACGGGCAGATCCTCCGGGCGATGCAGACCGCGCGCGAGAACGGCGCGATGATCATGATGCACGCGGAGAACGGGATCGCCATCGACGTTCTCGTGCAGCAGGCGCTGGCGCGAGGCGAGACCGATCCGATCTACCACGGCATCACCCGGCCGGCCGCGCTGGAGACCGAGGCGACCAGCCGGGCGATCACCCTGGCCGAGGTCGCGCAGGACTGCCCGCTGTACATCGTGCACCTGTCCGCGAGCGGTGCGCTGGAAGCGGTCGCGGCGGCCCGCAACGACGGCCGCAACGTGTTCGCGGAGACCTGCCCGCAGTACCTGTACCTGACGTTGGAGGACCAGCTCGGCGCACCCGGTTTCGAGGGCGCGAAGTACGTCTGCTCGACGCCGCTGCGGAGCAAGCACGAGAACCACGCCAAGGATCTGTGGAAAGGTCTGCGGAGCAACGATCTCGCGGTCGTCTCCACCGACCACTGCCCGTTCTGCTTCAAGGACCAGAAGGAGCTCGGCGTCGGCGACTTCTCGAAGATCCCGAACGGTATCGGCGGCGTCGAGCACCGTGTCGACCTGCTGTACCAAGGGGTCGTCGACGGTCAGCTGAGTCTGGAGCGCTGGGTCGAGACGATCGCGACGACGCCGGCGCGGATGTTCGGGCTGTACCCGCGGAAGGGGATCGTCGCGCCCGGCTCGGACGCCGACCTCGTGATCTACGACCCGAACGGGACCACCCGGCTCGGGGTCGGGACGCACCACATGAACATGGACTACTCGGCCTACGAAGGGGTCGAGATCGCGGGCCGGGTCGGCACGGTGATCTCGCGCGGCGAGGTGATCGTGGCCGGTGGCAACTACCATGGCCGCAAGGGCCGTGGCCGGTACCTCAAGCGCGGCCTGTCGTCGTACCTGGTCTAGGGGGAGCTATGGACTTCGGAGTCGTGTTCCAGCTGGATCCGCCCGCGTCCGCGGTGGTGGAGCTCGCGCGCAGGGCGGAGGAGGCCGGGTTCGACTACGTCTGGACGTTCGACTCGCACCTGCTGTGGCAGGAGCCGTTCGTGGTGTACAGCCAGATCCTGGCCGCGACCGACCGCGTCGTCGTCGGGCCGATGGTGACCAACCCGGGCACCCGCGACTGGACCGTGATCGCGTCCCAGTTCGCCACCCTGAACGAGATGTTCGGCAACCGCACGGTCTGCGGGATCGGGCGCGGGGACTCGGCGCTGCGCACCCTCGGGTCCAAACCTGGAACGATCGGCGAGCTGAAGCAGTGCGTCGAGGTGGTGCGCGAACTCGCCGCCGGGCGCGTGGTCGAGTACCGCGGGCAGCAGCTCAAGTTCAACTGGGTGGAGGACGGCAAGCTCGAGGTCTGGGTGGCGGCGTACGGGCCCAAGGCTCTGCAGGCGACGGGTGAGGTCGGCGACGGCTACATCCTGCAGCTCGCCGATCCCGACATCGCCGCCTGGATGATCTCCGTCGTACGCCGGTCCGCCGAGGAGGCCGGTCGCGATCCGGAGCGGATCACCTTCTGCGTGGCGGCGCCCGCGTACGTCGGGGACGATCTCGCGCACCAACGCGACCAGACCCGGTGGTTCGGCGGGATGGTCGGCAACCACGTGGCGGACATCGTCGCGCGCTACGGCGCCGACGGTGGCGTGCCGAAGGCCTTGACCGACTACATCGCCGGGCGCCAGGGCTACGACTACGCTGAGCACGGACGGGCCGGAAACAGCCACACCGCGTTCGTGCCTGACGAGGTGGTCGACCGGTTCTGCATCCTCGGTCCGGTCGAGAACCACCTGGCCCGGCTGGAGGAACTCAGGGCGATCGGTGTCGACCAGTTCGCCCTGTACCTCCAGCACGACGCCAAGGAGGAGACATTGGGTGCCTACGGCAAGAGCATCATTCCTGTCGTCAACGGCTGACGGGTGACCCGGGCCGGCGTACGAACCGTCACGCCGGTCCGTACGGGAACAGAGTCTTCGGGTCGTACGCCGCGCGTACTTCGGCGAGGCGAGCGAAGGTCTCGGCCGGCCAGGCTGATTCGTAGGCACCCGGGACGGTCAGACCGCCGGCGTAGTTGATGGTGGTCTCGGGTGAGATCCACGGGCGGATCGGGGTCAGCACTGCGTCGGCCGCCGCGGGAAGGACGGTGGCGAAGAGGCTCGGGTCGGGAACGCCCGCCATGAAGTACGTGTAGACGCCGCCGCGGCCACCGACAGCACTGCCCTCCGGTACGTCGCGCTGGGTCGCGCCGCCGAGATGGCGGATCTCCATCGCGATGAACGGGACCTGCTGGTCAGGACCGGCGACCTCGAGGAAGGTCTGGACGAACTCGGCGTCGAGATCGGTGAGCAGACCACCGCGATCCCAGGACGGGCCCGGATCCCGAGGGTCGTTGTGGATCGTCGCGATCGCGGCTGCCGGCATCGGGGCGACCGCGTCGATGATGGTCGGCCCGACGTCGCGGATCGGCTGGAAGAGGCGCTCGCCCTCAGCCGGGTCACCGACGAAGGCGAACCGCACGGTCAGCACGGTCTTGCCTCGCAGCGGCTCCGGGATGAACTCCAGTGGGGGCAGCCGCAGCATGGCCACTGACGAGGTCGCTGTCTCGGGCAGCGTGTGGGTCCACTCGACCCAGGTGGACAGCGCTTCGGCGAAGTGCGGAGCGTCGAAGAACACCGATCCGCCGTACAGGGTGGAGAGCTCGACCAGTTCGAAGTCCATCGAGGTGATGATGCCGAAGCCGCCCTTGCCGCCGCGGAGGGCCCAGAACAGGTCCGGATTCTCGGTCGCGCTCGCAGTGACGACCTCGCCCGCGGCCGTGACGACGCGGAAGCCGCGGGCCCAGTCGGAGGAGAAGCCGTAGGTCCGGGCGAGCGGGCCCAGACCGCCTCCGAGCGTGTAGCCGATACAGCCGACGTTGTCCGAAGCGCCGGCCACCGGTGCCAGGCCGTGCTCGGCGGCGGCCGCGATCACGTCGGCCCAGCGGCAACCCGCGTTGATGTGCGCGATCCGCGTCTCGGGATCGACGGTGACGCCGGTGAGCCGGGACGTGGTGGCGAGGATGCCGTCGGTGACCGCGATCGCAGAGCCGTGGCCGCTGGCGAGCACGCGGACCGGCGTACCGGTGGCGGCCGCGATCCGGACGACGGCCGCCGCGTCTTCCTCGGAGGTGAGGCCGACAGCGACCTCGGGAGTGTGCTGGGTCGCGAGGTTCCAGGCGGCGACCTCCGCGGCGAAGTCGCCGTCGGCAGGACCGAGCACGGGGCCCGCGACGGACGCTCGGAGTTGGTCGATCAGGGTCATGAGTTCTCTTTCTGTGCAGGGGATTTCATTCGCTGATTCCGGAGCGCTCGACACCTTCGACGATCCAGCGCTGCAGGAAGACGAACATCACCACCAGCGGCAGGATCGCGATGGTGGCGGCGATGAACAGTTGCGGAAGATCGATGGTCTGCGCGGTGAGGAAGGTGGAGAGCGCGATCTGTACCGTCCACGCGGACTGGTCGGGAGCGATCACCAGCGGCCACAGGAACGCGTTCCAGGAGCCGATGAAGGTGATCGTGGCGATGGCGGCGATGAAGCCCTTGGAGTTCGGGACGACGATCCGCCAGAAGGTCCCCCAGTACGCCGTACCGTCGAGCGCCGCGGCCTCTTCCAGTTCCCGGGGGAAGTTGAGGAAGTACTGCCGGAACAGGAAGGTCGCGAAGGCCTGGAAGAGCCCTGGAATGATCAGGCCGCGCAACGTGCTGACCCAGCCGAGTGACGAGACCAGGACGAAACTGGGCACGAAGGTCACCGCCGCCGGGATCAGCAGGGTGGCGACGATGAAGTAGAACACCGCGTCGGCGTAGCGGAACGGGATCCGGGCCAAGCCGTAGCCGGCCAGCCCGGAGATGATCAGGACGCCGATGGTCTGCACGACGGCGATCACCAGTGAGTTGACCAGCGAGCGGAGCATCGGGACCGCCGGGTCGCTGAACAGGTCGGTGATGTTGCTCCACTGCAGCGACGTGGGGAACAGCTTCCAGGTCGGTGAGGTGATGTCCTGTTCGGTCGACAACCCGTTGCGCACCAGCAGGTAGAACGGCAGCAGGAAGAAGAGCGCGCCGATCCCCAGTACGACGTACCGGAGCACGCTGCCGGTCTTGTCGGCGCGGGATCGCTGGACCACTGCCATCTCAGTCCTCCTTCCGGCCGAGGCCGAGGAATCGTCCCTGGCCGAGGGCGACCAGCGCGATCAGCAGCGTGAGGATGACGGCGCCCGCGCTGCCGTGGCCGAAGTCCTGGCCCTGGCCGAGCGCCGCGTAGTACAGGTAGACCAGCGGTGGTCTCGCGTACGGCGGGTACTGCCCGGAGCTGGACAGCAGGTTGTAGAACTCGTCGAACGCCTGGAACGCGTTGATCAGAAGCAGCAGCAGTACGGCGGTCGAGGTCGCGCGCAGCTGTGGCAGCGAGATGAAGCGCAGCACCTTCCACCCCGTCGCGCCGTCGATCGCGGCCGCCTCGTAGAGCGACGGCGCGATCCGCTGCAGCCCGGCCAGGAACAGGATCATGTAGAAGCCTGCCTGCAGCCACATCCGCGCGGTCACGATCACCAGCCAGTACCACGGTGGCTGCGTCACCGAGAGCCAGGCGACCGGCTCGATCCCGAACCAGCCGAGCACCGTGTTCATCAGGCCGAAACGCACGCCGGAGAAGATCGAGAGTTTCCAGATCAGCGAGGCCACGACGTACGAGCAGGCCGTCGGCAGGAAGAAGACCGAGCGGAAGAAGGTCTTCGCGAAACGGGCCCGGTTGACCAGCAGGGCCAGGCCGAGGGACGCGACGAACGTGGTCGGCACGATGAACAGCGCGAAGACGACGAAGGTGAGCAGGCTGGAGCGGAACGAGGAGTCCCTCAGCATGTCCAGGTAGTTGCTCAGGCCAACGAAGTTCGTCGGCGTCACCGTGTTGTACGCGTCGAAGAAGCTCAGCCAGATCGACCACAGGATCGGGACGTAGACGAACACCACCAGCCCGAGCACGAACGGGCCGACGAAGATCAGGAACCAGAGGTTGCGGTCGTGGCGGCCGCGAAGCCTGGTGGAGATCGTCGACATCAGCCGGCGACGCGCTTGAGCTCTGCCTCCACGACCGCCTTGACCGCCTTGATCTCGGTGGCCGGATCGGAGCCGCTCTTGATGATCCGGTTGAGCGCGTCCGAGTACGCCGTACCGGACTTCGGCGTCCACAGCAACGGCGTCTGGGCGTGCCCGTTCTCGTTCACGAACCGTACCGCGTCGGCGGCCGGCCCCGACTTCAGCTTCTCCGCCTTCTCGGCCAGGCTCTTGCGGGCCGGGATGTGGAAGCCGTAGGACTGGGCCCAGTCGAGCTGCTTGTCGGTCTGGTCGACCCACAGCCACTTGACGAACTTCTTGGCCGCGTCGACGTTCTTCGACTTGGCACTGACCGCCGAGCCGTAGGCGCCGACGGTCACGCTCGGCGCGCCGGTCGAACTGTCCAGCTTGGGCCAGGGGAGGACCCCGAAGTCGTCGCCGAACGCCTTCTGGATCTGCGGGAACGTCCACAGGCCGGTGAACTGCATCGCGGTCAGCCCCTGGGTGAACGCGGACGGGTCGGACCAGTCGGTCGGGGCTCCGAGCAACAAAGCCTTCGAGGTGAACAACTCGCGCAGCTTGCGCAGCGACTCGACCGCGGCCGGGTCGTCGAAGCCGAAGGTGTTGTCCTCCTTGAGGTAGTCGACGCCGGCCGACCAGAGCGCCGGGCCGCCGAGGATGCCGACGCCTCCGTCGTTGCCGACGAACAGACCCTTCACCTTGTCGGTGGTCAGCTTCTTGGCCGCCGCGATCAACTCGTCCACGGTCGTCGGCGGCTGCACACCCGCGGCCGACAGCAGGCTCTTGCGGTAGACGAGCAGTTGCATGTCCGTCACCTGCGGAATCGCGTACAGCTTGCCCTGATAGGTGTTGCGGGCGATCAGCGACGGGGTGAAGTCGGACTTGGTGTCGCCGAGCAACTCGGTGAGATCGACGACCTGGCCGCCCTTGATCATGTCGATGCTCGGGCCGTTGCCGTACTCGAAGACGTCCGGTCCGCCGTCGGTGAGCAGCGCCGAGGCGGTCTTCTTGTCGTAGTCACCCGGCGACCACTGCACGGTCACGGTGGCGTCGGCGTACTCCTTGGCGTACTTCTCGACCGCCTGCTGCGTGCCGGGCTCGCCGTACTGGTGGTACCACTGCGACAACGCCGGTCTGCCACCCGAAGACCCCGAGCCGCCCTCGGGCGCCCGGCCGGTGTTGGACCCACAGCCCGTGACCGCCAGCGCCGCCAGCCCGCCGCCCACGGCCAGAAACCTCCGCCGGTTGAATCCGTTGCCAGCACCCGACATCTCGACGTACCTCCGCAGTCCCGGCGCGGTCCCACACACCGCGCACCGATCCCCCGACCCTACGACCGCCAAGCCCCGCCGTCGCGCCTTTTCTCGTCAGGCGTCGGAGAGTCGGGCGATGGTGGCGCCGGCCCGGCGGACGATCGGGACCGGGCCGGCTGGGAGGACGTCGCCGACGAAGGTGTAGTGGCGCAGGATGGCGGGGTCGACGTCGCCGGGGTGGCTGCGGCTGTGGTCGCGGACCCAGTCGATGATGTCGCCCCAGCCGGGGGCGGCGAGGGAGCCGCCGAAGTGCTGGACGGAGAGGCCGGCGCAGAGGTTGCCGAAGGCGAGGCGGTGGGCGAGGGGCCAGCCGCGGAGCGTGCCCAGGACCAGGGAGGCGAGGAAGACGTCGCCGGCGCCGGTGGGGTCGTAGGAGCGGACCGGCAGGGCGGGAATGTGTTCCTCTTCGCCGGTCAGTGAGTCGATCGCGAGTACGCCGCCCGAGCCGTTCGTCACCACGGCGAGCGGGACCCGGTCGGCCAGTTTGTGCAGCGCGGCCTTGGGGCTGTCGGTCCGTGTGTAGGCCATTGCCTCACCCGCGTTGGGGGTGAAGGCGTGGAAGCCGTCCAGTACGTCGAGGACCGCGGGGGACCAGACGTCGGTCGGATCCCAGCCCACGTCACCGAACAGCAGTGCGCCGGACTCGCGCGCCTCGGCCGTCCAGCTGGGGAGTTCCTCGGCGACCGGCACGATCGCGGAACGGGTCCGCAGACCCGGGCCGACCAGTTTGCTCGGGTCGCCGGGCGCCTCGTGCGCATGGGTGACCATCGCCCGGTCCCGGTCGATCGACATCGAGACCGTCACGGGGGAGTGCCAGTGGCCGATCCGGCGCGAGTGGGACAGGTCGACGCCCTCCTGGTCGGCGAGCGTGCGCCAGCAGAAGTCGGCGTACACGTCGTCGCCGAAGACGGCGGCCAGGCCGCTGTTCAGCCCGAGCCGGCTGGCGGCGATGGCGAAGTTGGCGACGCCGCCTGGGCAGGAGCCCATCCCCTCGGCGAAGATCTCGGTCCCGGTGGTGGGGGCGGTCTCGAGACCGGTCAGCACGATGTCGAGGAACACGGTCCCCTGCACGAACACGTCGTAGCAGTCCGGCTCGTCCATCAAGGTGACACTGCTCCTTCGGTCGGTGACACTGCGTCGTACCAGATTGTCGGTGGCAGCTGGTGTGCTGTCCTTCGTAGCATCATCGACCGGCCATCACCATGGATTTGGGAGGAACACGATGAGTTCCGCGGTGTCTTCGTGATCCCGACCTGGATCGGGGTGATCGGCGTGATCGCCACCGTGCTGAGCCCGTTCATCGCGCTCGGCGGTGTCGCGCTCGGGGCCTACCTGACCCGCAAGTCCGATCGCGAGCTGGACGTCTGGCGGCATCGCGAGGAGACCATGCGGATGGTCCGCTGGGCGGTCGAGCAGATCCTGGACGGCGACGAGGCCGGCACGGACGCCGGGGTGGTGACGCTGCGCTCACTGATGCGCTCGGAGCTGTTACAGGCCGAGGACTACGACCTGGTCGCCGCGCTGACGGCCGCCGTAGCCATCGACCGGGTCGGCTCCGCCGCGTACGCTGATATTGCCGAACAGGGCGCCGACGTGGTCGAGGGAGACAGTGCCGATGGGTGAGAAGAAGACCGTCAGGGTCTCCCGCCAGGCAGTGGAGCTGGCCCGCCTGCACGTGGAGGCCGCGCGCAAGGCCGGGCGTAAACCCGAGCCCGGACTGGCCCGCATCGCGACCGCCCGGCCCGAGCACGGTCCCGGAGCGCCGGCACCGGCCTGACCCGTACTGCGCGGCACTGTGCCGGCCGTACCGCGCCCTGCCCGTACCGCGTACGCCGGGTATCGGACGAGGCGGCACGCCTAGTCGGAGCAGCCTGCCGCAGCACCTACACTGATCGACGGCCGCAACCGGTGGCGTACGGTGCCCTTGTGGTGACCTGTGCGCTGCTCCCTGTTCCCGACCACGGCCGGAATCTCACGTGATCCGCTTCGAGAATGTTTCCAAGACGTACGAGGGTCAGTCCAAGGCTGCCCTCCTCAACGTCGACGTCGAGATCGAAAAAGGCGAGTTCGTCTTCCTGGTCGGCACCTCCGGTTCCGGCAAGTCGACGTTCCTGCGCCTCGTCCTGCGCGAGCACCGGACCACCAAGGGACACATCATGGTGGCCGGCAAGGACCTGAACCGGCTGGCCAGCTGGCGGATCCCGCAGATGCGCCGGCAGATCGGCACCGTCTTCCAGGACTTCCGGCTGCTGCCGAACAAGACGGTCTCCGAGAACGTCGCGTTCGCCCTGCAGGTGATCGGCAAGCCGCGCTCGCACATCCGCAAGACGGTGCCCGAGGTGCTCGAGCTGGTCGGTCTGGACGGCAAGGAGGACCGGCTGCCGGACGAGCTGTCCGGTGGTGAGCAGCAGCGGGTCGCGATCGCCCGCGCGTTCGTCAACCGGCCGATGATCCTGATCGCCGACGAGCCGACCGGAAACCTGGACCCCGGTACCTCGGTCGGCATCATGAAGCTGCTGGACCGGATCAACCGGACCGGGACGACCGTGGTGATGGCCACCCACGACGTCTCGATCGTCGACCAGATGCGCAAGCGCGTGATCGAGCTGGAGAACGGCCATGTCGTCCGCGACGAGTCGCGGGGCGTCTACGGCTACCAGCACTGACCGCCGCCTGACCGCTGCCTTTCATCCGGGCTGATACAGGGACTGACTGACTGATGCGCTTGAACTACATCCTCTCCGACCTGGGCATCGGCCTGCGCCGGAACCTCTCGATGACGATCGCCGTCGTCGTCACCATCTGGGTCTCGCTGTCGCTGTTCGGCAGCGCGCTGCTCGCCCGCGAGCAGGTCGACCTGATGAAGGGGAACTGGTACGACAAGATCCAGATCTCGATCTTCCTCTGCACCAAGGACTCCGGCGGCCGCGGCTGCGCGGGCACCGAGGTGACCACCGAGCAGAAGAACCGGATCAAGCAGGCGATCGAGACCAACCCCGACACCGCGCCCGAGGGTGTTTACGGGGAGTCCAAGAAGGAAGCGTTCGAGCAGTTCAAGAAGCTCTACAAGGACTCGCCGATCGTCAGCACGGTGACCGAGGACCAGATGCAGGAGTCCTTCCGGGTCAAGCTGAAGGATCCACAGCGCTACCAGAACCTGATCAGTGCCGTGTCGGGTCTGCCCGGCGTCGACACCGTGCAGGACCTCAGACAGTATCTGGATCCACTCTTCAACGCGCTGAACAAGCTGAGATGGGGTGCGCTACTGGCGGCCGGTCTGCTGCTGGTGGCGGCGCTGATGCAGATCTCCAACACGATCCGGCTGGCGGCGTACGCCCGGAGAAGGGAGATCGGGATCATGCGTCTGGTGGGCGCCTCGAACTTCTACATCCAGCTGCCGTTCCTGCTGGAGGCGATCCTGGCGGCCCTGATCGGGGCGGTCCTTGCCTGCGGCACCTTGTGGCTGGGGGTCTACTTCCTGGTCAAGAAGCAGGCCGAGGAGACGTTCCGGGTCTGGCAGTGGGTCGGCGCCACCGAAACCTTCCGGGCCACCCTGATCATGGTGGTGGTCGGACTGGTGCTGGCGGTCGTCCCGACATTCCTGACAACCCGGAAATACCTCAAAGTCTGACCTGGGTGACCTATCGTGCAGTAGCACGTCACTTTCACCCATAGCAAGGGGTCGACTGTGGTCCCGCACTTCCCCGGTGCGAACCCGCGCAAGCGGGGGAGCATCAAGCGAGACGACAGCATCGGCGCCGCCGCCGGACCGAGTGCACGCTCCGCCAGGCAACGCCTGCGCGGTTCGCCGCATCGGCAGACGGTCATCGCCGCTTGCTGCGTTGTCCTGTCCATGGCCGCCGGAGCACTGGCGGTGGTTGCGCCTGCCCAGGCGGACCCACCGGATCCGGCCGCGAAGAAGAAGCAGCTCGACTCGCAGATCACCGAGCAGAAGACCGAGCTGCAGCAGTCCTACGACCAGGTCGCCAAGTCCGTCGCCGCCTACACCCAGGCGGAGACGCGGTACAAGGCCGTCTCGGTCCGGTACGCCGTTGCGCAGGGCAAGCTCGCTGCCGCGAAGGCGGCCGATGCCGTTGCCGCCGGCAAGCTCAGGCGGGCCGAGAAGGCGCTGCGGGAGGCGGTCTCGGACGTCGCCGAGGGCGAGCGGGTGATCCTGAAGCAGAAGCAGCTGGCCGGCCGCGCCGCGCAGTCGGCGTACCAGCAGCAGAACAGTCTGGTCGGGCTCTCGATCGTGCTCAACGGCGCCTCCCCGGCCGATGTCGCCAACGGCATCCAGGTGCAGCGGAACGTGTTCGGGATCCAGAGCAACACGATCACCCGGCTGAACAACTCCCAGGCGCAGCTCGCGAACAAGCGGGTCAAGGTCGCCGCCGCGGAGAAGATCGTCTCGGCCCAGCGCGCCGAGGCTGCTCGCACGGTCAAGGAGGTCGCCGCGCTGACCCGGCAGGTCGCCGCCGACAAGGCTGAGGCGGCCACGTTGGCCGCGGCCAAGCAGACGACGCTGAAGGCCGCTGAGCGGGACAGGAACTCCGAGCAGGCGCAGTACAACGCGCTGCTGGCAGAGCGAGGCAGGGTCGAGCAGATCCTGATCGCCCGGGCCAAGGCCGAGAAGGCCGCGGCAGCAGCGGCGGCCGCCAAGCGCAAGGCCGCGCGGGAGAAGGCTGAGCGGGAGCGCGCCAAGAAGGAGAACCGGCCACCGCGGGACGTCCCGGACGACCCGCCGCCGAGCAACTCGTCCGGGCTGAGCTACCCGATCAAGACCTACATCACCTCACCGTTCGGGATGCGGTTCCACCCGGTCCTGCACTACTGGAAGCTGCACGACGGCACCGACTTCGGCGCCGGCTGCGGTACGCCGATCCGCGCGGCGGCCGGCGGGCGGGTGACCGACAAGTACTACAACGGTGGCTACGGCAACCGCCTGTTCGTGTCACACGGCGTGATCGACGGGTCGTCGGTCACGACGGTCTACAACCACCTGTCGAAGTACAACGTGAGCAGCGGTCAGCGGGTCCGCAAGGGCCAGGTGATCGGGTACGTCGGAACGACGGGCTACTCGACCGGCTGCCACCTGCACTTCATGGTGTACCAGGACGGCCGGGTGGTTAATCCGATGAAGTGGCTCTGACCTGTCTGGGATACTGGTCGGATGGTGAAACAGACCGGTCACAAACCGATCGCGCAGAATCGCAAGGCGCGACACGACTACCACATCGACGACGTGGTGGAGGCCGGACTCGTGCTGACCGGGACCGAGGTGAAGTCCCTGCGGCTGGGTCGGGCCTCGCTCGTCGACGCCTTCGCGTCCGTGCGGGGCAACGAGCTCTGGCTGCAGAACATGCACATCCCGGAGTACACGCACGGCACGTGGACCAATCACGAGCCCCGGCGGACCCGCAAGCTGCTGCTGCACAAGGACGAGATGCAGAAGCTGATCAAGGCCGTGGAGCAGCAGGGGGTGTCGCTGATCCCGCTGTCGCTGTACTTCAAGGACGGCTACGCCAAGGTCGAGCTGGCCACCGGACGCGGTAAGAAGGACTACGACAAGCGGCACGCGCTGGCTGAGCGCCAGGCTGACCGCGAGGCGCAGCGGGCGCTGAGCGACCGGCGGCGGTAGGCGGCGTACTGGGTGCTGCCTGGCTGGGGTCGGACGAGCAGGGGCTGAGGTCGCGGCGGGGGTCGGGTCAGGGGACGGTCCGGGGCTCACCCCATGGGGCGAGCGGGTTTCGGCGGGCACGCTGGGTGCATGTCCACTTCAGACCTGCTGGTGACGCCGGCCCAACGGGACCGTGCCGTCGAGATCATCCAAGAAATGTACGCCGACGGCCGCCTGGACCGCCTGGAGTTCGACACCAGGCTGGAACTGGCGCTGAAGGCCCGGACCCGCGCCGAGCTCAACGGCACCTTCGACGGCCTGGTCGCGCGCCCGGTCCCGACCTTCGCCCCGGCCGCCTTCACCCGGCCACTGCCGGCCCGGCAGTCCCAGGGACGCGGGATGGGCCTGGTCACGCACTGGCTCGGCGTCCCGACGTTCTTCGTCGGCCCGGCGCTGGTCGCGGCGGGCGCGGGCAAGCAGAACCCGGTCGTCCGCAAGCACGCGATCGAGGCGCTGAACTTCCAGCTGAGCGCCTTCGGCCTCTTCGGGCTGCT
Organism: Kribbella sp. CA-293567; assembly: GCF_027627575.1. Lineage (NCBI taxonomy): Bacteria > Bacillati > Actinomycetota > Actinomycetes > Propionibacteriales > Kribbellaceae > Kribbella > Kribbella sp. CA-293567. Next base: position 5,994,652 of record NZ_CP114065.1, on the reverse strand, counting down.
GGGAGTGATGGCCGCCGTGACCGACGGCTTCACCGGCTTCCTGTTCCCGCTGGTCGGCCTGGTCTGGTTCGTCCTGACCGGCATCGGCGGCCTGGCGGCGCTGGTCGGCTCGGAGTTCAGGTACCCGTTCACGCTGCGGCTGATCAAGTAGCGGGAATCAGAGGTGCGGGTGGCTGGTTGTACTTGGTAGTGTGAGAGACCTGCGGTCAGTCAGAGTGCTACCGGGCCGCGGGTGTTTGACAACTCAACAGGGGGTGAACGGTTTCGACTTTGGCTGTACGTTTCGAGGGAAGCGGGCCGAGGATCCAGGGTTATCTCGTAAACGATCTCTGGAAAACAATAACTGCCAATTCACCGCGCAGTAGCTTCGCTCTCGCCGCCTGACGGCCTGAGCTAAAAGAAGCGGTCAGCCCGGGGTTGCTTCCGACCCGGTTCCTGGCCTCAGCTAGGAAGCTTGCTTCGTCAACTCGGTCACGGGGTTGACGCGGGACATTCACAGTGACTGAGCTCGTCAGCAACCTTGTCTGTGGGAGTGCTGGAGCTGAGAAAAGCGACTAACAGACTGCGCCCGGAGAAGTCTCGAGTCGGCACTGAAGGACGCGGGTTCGATTCCCGCCACCTCCACCCCTGAAAAGTTGGACGAAGCCCCGGCCTGCTGGCCGGGGCTTCGTCATGTCCGGAGCAACCCTCGGGGAAAGCGGTGTCCGGAGGGTGACAACGCAGTCACTTGGCGTGTTGGTGCCAGCGGCATTTCCGCGTCTTGCCGGGGAAATTCGGTGGGCATAGTGTCCGTCCGCGCGCTCCACCCGGCGGGTGGACGAGGGGAGGATCGCAGGGCGTCAGGTGGGGAGCCGGAGCGTTCCAGGCGGAGTTGGTGCTGCCGTCTGCAGGCCTGGCGTTTGCGCGACCCGCCCAGCACCACTTCGCGAAGGGACCATACCGATGGTCTTGTTTCAGCGTCCCCGTAAGTCCGTCACCGTTCTCGCGATCGCCAGCCTCACGGTAGCCGCCGCTGCCGGGCTGGGAACCACGGCCTCCAGCGCCGGACCGAGTGCGGCACCACCGCCGCGGCCCACGCCGGCTGAGGCCAAGACGTTCGCGGCCCGGTCGGCGTCGTCGCTGGTCGACGCCCGTCCGGCTGCCCTCCATGCAGGCAAGGGCGACAGCTTCGTCGCCAAGCCCGTCATCTCCGAACCGTCCGGCTTGCAGTACGTGCCGTACGAGCGGACCTTCAAGGGCCTGCCGGTCATCGGCGGCGACTTCGTCGTCGTCACCGATGCGACCGGCGCAGTGAAGGCCACCTCGGTCGCGCAGACCGCGGCGATCCCCGAGCTGGCCATGAAGGCCGGCGTCACTGCCGCGGCCGCCAAGGCAGTCGCCACCAAACAGGTCAAGAACGTCACCTCCAGCACCCAGCCGACGCTCGCCGTGTACGCGCTCGGCAGCATCCCACGGCTGGCGTGGCAGTCCCGTGTCAGCGGCACGGACGGCAAGAAGCCGTCGAGCCTGTCCGTGTACGTCGATGCGTCCACCGGCAAGGTGCTCGGTACCCAGGAGCACGTGCTGGCCGGCAGCGGTACGGCGTACTTCAGCGGTCCCAGCCCTCTCACCCTGGCCACCACTCAGTCAGGTAGCACCTTCTCGATGAAAGACCCGGTCACCACCAACCTGTCCTGCCAGGACTCGGCGAACAACCAGACGTTCACCGGGCCGGACGACAACTGGGGCAACGGCAACGGGACCAGCCGGGAGACCGGCTGCGTCGACGCGCTCTTCGCGGCGCAGACCCAGAAGAAGATGCTGGCCGAGTGGCTCGGCCGCAACGGTATGGACGGCAACGGCGGCGCCTGGCCGATCCGGGTCGGCCTGAACGACCAGAACGCGTACTACGACGGCACCCAGGTGCAGATCGGCAAGAACACGGCCGGTGCCTGGATCAGCTCGCTCGATGTGGTGGGCCACGAGATGGGTCACGGCATCGACGACCGTACGCCGGGTGGCATCTCCAAGGCCGGCACGCAGGAGTTCGTCGCGGACACGCTCGGCACGGCCACGGAGTACTACAGCAACCAGGCGTCGGCGTACGACCCGCCGGACTTCCTGATCGGTGAAGAGGTGAACCTGGTCGGTAGCGGCCCGATCCGGAACATGTACAACCCGTCGGCGGTCGGCCACCCGAACTGCTACTCGAGCGCGATCCCCGGCATGGGTGTGCACGCGGCGGCCGGACCCGGTAACCACTGGTTCTACCTGCTGTCCCAGGGCAGCAACGGTTCGCCGGCGAGCCCGACCTGCAACAGTTCGACGGTGACCGGTATCGGCATCCAGAAGGCCATGAAGATCATGTACAACGCGATGCTGATGAAGACGAGCACCAGCTCGTACCTGAAGTACCGCACCTGGACCCTGACCGCGGCCAAGAACCTCTACCCGGGTAGCTGCGCCGAGTTCAACACCGTCAAGGCCGCGTGGGACGCGGTCAGCGTTCCGGCCCAAGCAGCTGACCCGACCTGTACGGCGGGCGGCAGCGTCACCGTCGGCAACCCGGGCAACAAGACCGGCGTCGTCGGTACGGCGATTGCCTCGTTCACGCTGAGCGCCTCGGGCGGCACCGCGCCGTACACCTGGTCGGCCTCGGGCCTGCCGGGCGGCGTCACGATCGGCGCCTCCACCGGCACCGTCTCCGGTACGCCGACCGCCGCGGGCACCTTCAACGTCACCGCTACGGCCACTGCGACCGCCGGCGGCTCGGGCAGCACGTCCTTCACCATCACCGTGACCGGTGGTGGCGGAGGTTGCTCGGGGCAACTGTTCGGCAACCCGGGCTTCGAGTCCGGTACGGCGACTCCCTGGACGGCCAGCTCCGGAGTCGTCACCAACCAGTCCGGCCAGGTACCCCGCACCGGCACCTGGAAGGCCTGGCTGGCCGGCTACGGCTCGACCCACACCGACAACCTGAGCCAGACCATCACCATCCCGGCCGGGTGCACCGCGACCCTGTCGTTCTGGCTGCACATCGACTCGGCCGAAACCACCGCCACGGTCCAGTACGACAAGCTGACGGTCAAGGCAGGCGCGACCACGCTGGCGACGTACTCGAACCTGAACAAGGCCGCCGGCTACCAGCTGCGGTCCCTCAACGTCTCGTCCCTCGCGGGCACGACGTCCACCATCACCTTCACCGGCACTGAGGACAGCTCGCTGCAGACCTCGTTCGTCATCGACGACACAGGGCTGAACCTGAGCTGAGTCTCTGACCAGGGCCTCCTGGCCACCAGTTCGGTGGCCAGGAGGCCTTGTCACGTTGGATCGAAGACCTATCCGGGGTCCGGGTCTCCGGCGAGGCCGCGCGCCAGGCCGGTTTGGTAGGCGATGGCGACGAGTTGCGCGCGGTCCCGTGCCTCCAGTTTCGTCATGGCACGCTGCACGTGGGCGCGGACGGTGAAAGGGCTGACGTACATCCGGTCGGCGATCTCGAGGTTCGACAGTCCCGTCGCTACGAGAGCGACCATCTCGCGTTCGCGGGGGGTGAGCGCGACTAGCCGCTCGACGTCGCGCGGCGCGGTGTCGACGGGGGTGGCGAGGAAACGGGTGACCAGCGATCGGGTGGCGGCCGGGGACAGGAGGGCGTCGCCGTCGGCGATCGTGCGGACCGCGTCGATCAGTCCGTCAGCGTCGATTCCCTTGCCGATGAATCCGCTCGCCCCCGCCCGCAGAGCTTGTGCGACGTACTCGTCGGTCTCGTAGGTGGTGAGGATCAGCACGCGGCTGGCGCGCAGGTCCGGGTCGGCGCAGATCTGCGAGGTGGCGGTGAGTCCGTCCATGCCGGGCATCTGGATGTCCATGACAACCACGTCCGGGTGCGTGCGGCGGGTCAGCTCCACGGCCTCTTCGCCATCGCCTGCCTCACCGACGACGGTGATGTCGTCGGTGCTGTCCAGCAGAGTACGGAAGGCATCCCGCAGCAAGGCCTGGTCGTCGGCGAGGACCACTCGCAGCGGGCGTTCGGCCTCTCGGTCGTCGTGCTGTCCGTGGTCGGCCACGTCTCGGGTCATCGGTCCTCCCGGTCAGGTGCGCCGCCGGTCGTTCGTGCTGTGGACTCGGTGACGGGCAGAGGTAGTTGGGCGGTGACGATGAAGCCCCCTTCGGGTCGAGGGCCCGCTGTGAGGGTGCCGCCGACGGCGGTGGTGCGTTCGCGCAACCCGATCAGACCGTAGCCGGGCGAGTGCTCCAGCGGCGGGTGAGAACTGGCGCCGTCGTCGATGATGTCGATGCCGACCCACTCATTGTCCCAAGTGAGGCGGACGTCGGCGCTACGAGCTTTCGCGTGCTTCGTCACGTTGGTGAGAGCCTCTTGGATGACGCGGTAGGCGGTGAGATCCACTGCCGGCGGCAGCGGTGTGGCAGTGCCGTCGTGGTGCACCGACACTTCCAGCCCCGCCAGGCGGAAGGACTCCAGGAGCGTCGGTACGAATGCGAGCCCGGGCGCCGGCTCACGTGGCGCAGACGAGTCGTCGTGCTGACGCAGGAGCCCGACGGTGGCTCGCAGTTCGCCGAGGGCGTGGCGCGTGGTCTCGACTACTTCGTCCAGGCTGGTACGGGCCTTGTCCGGCTTCGTGGTGAAGAGGCGCGCTGCCACGTTCGCCTGGGCGTTCGCCAGTGTGATCTGGTGGGCGACCAGATCGTGCAGTTCGCGCGCGATGCGAATTCGTTCCTCGGCGACCTTGCGGCGTGCTTCGCTGTCCCGGCTGATCTCGGCTCGCAGTGCCCGCTCCTCGACGTACGCCAGATGGGCCTGCCGGTGCTTCGCCAAACGCCCGAGCATGGCCGCCACGAGTGGCGCGGCAGCCACGGTCACCAACCTGCTCGTGTCCTTCAAGGAGAGGTCGTCCTCGAAGAACAGTGTCGAGACGACGAGCAGCGCCGACGACGTGAAGAGGGCCACGACGGCGGTACGCCGCTCGGTGCGCATCGCCAGCGTGTAGGCGCTGATGACCGCGGGGGCCATGGTGAGTGGAGTCGGCAGCAGTCCGAGCGGCGCGACGAGCATGCCGAACGCGGTCGTGGCCGCCAGGGTGGCGACCGGCGCCCGGTTGCGCGCGAGCGTCACCGCCGACGACGTTGCCGCCAGCAAGTAAGCCGCTGCGGACGGCGGTGCCAACGTGTCGTCGACCTGCAGCACGCTGCCCAGCAGGCACAGCACAAATGCCGCGGTGACGATGGCGCCGCCCTTGATGTTCAGCCACGGCAGCATCTCTTCAGGGTAGGGCATAGCAGCCCTCGGCCGAGGGCGTAGTGCGTAGTGCATCTGCACCAGCTGCGGCCGGCGCTGGTCCGATGGCACCAGCACGAGGTTGGTGTCGACGAACGATGTGTACGAAGCGTTTCGGCGACAGGGTTGGTGAGAACCGTCCGGCACGGGCCGGACAGCAATCGCAAGGACATCTCTGATGAACACAGGCGACGCCATGGATGCGGTCGGGCTGACGAACGTGCGCAAGGTCTACGGCAAACGGGACAACGAGGTGGTCGCCCTCGATGGTGTGACGACGCAGTTCCGGCGGGGCACCTTCACCGCGATCATGGGCCCGTCGGGGTCCGGCAAGAGCACTTTGATGCAGTGCGCGGCAGGACTCGATCAGCCGACGTCAGGGTCGGTCCTGCTGGAGGGGCAGGAGATCAGCGAGCTGGACGAGACCGAGCTGACGAAGCTGCGGCGCGACCGGATCGGGTTCGTCTTCCAGTCGTTCAACCTGCTGCCGGTGCTGACGGTCCGTCAGAACGTCACCCTGCCGCTCCGGCTCGCCGGGCGACCGCCGTCCCGGAGCAGGGTGTCGGCCGTGCTGGATCAGGTCGGTCTGGCTCAGCGCAGCCACCACCGTCCGTCGGAACTGTCCGGCGGTCAGCAGCAGCGGGTCGCGATCGCTCGAGCGCTGATCAGCGAACCCGCCGTCCTCTTCGCCGACGAACCGACCGGGGCGCTGGACACCAGAACGGCGCAGGACATCCTTTCTCTGCTGCGGCACTCGGCGCAGACGGCCCACCAGACGATCGTGATGGTGACTCACGACCCGGTCGCGGCGTCGTACGCCGATCGCGTCCTGTTCCTCGCCGATGGCCGGCTGGCGGGGGCACTCGACTCGCCGACCGCCGAGTCCGTCGCCGAGCGCATGACCCACCTGGGCGCCTTCGCCGACGAGCGGCCGCTGCCGCTGCCGCGCCTGGAAAAGACCCGGGGAGGGGAGCGTCGATGATGCAGCTCGCGCTCCGCACCCTGCGCTTCCGGGCGGGGATGTTCGCTGCCGCCTTCCTGGCCATGTTCTTCGCGGCGGCCATGATGATGGCCACTGGTGGCCTCGTCGAGACCGGGACCCGCTCGGCGGTGGCCCCGCGGGAGCTGGCGTCAGCAGACGTCGTCGTCGCCGGTGACCAGGAGTACCACGACTCCGGTGGCGATCCGGACGAACCACCCATCCTCCCCGAGCGCGTCCGCGTCGACGCCGGCCTGGAAGCCAGGCTCTCGGCGCTGGCGGGAGTGCGAGACACCACGAGCTACGTCTTCGAGGGCGAGGCGCCGACCGGGACGGTCGATGCGATCGGGGTAGTGGCCGCGCCGGGAACAGACGTGGACGAGCTGCGGAAGCGGATCGCCGCTGCACTGGACGACCGGACGGTGACCCTCGTCGGAGATCAACGGGGGCAGGCGGAGCTGCGCGAGGCCAAGTCGAGCGCGGTCACCGTGATGGCCCTTGCCGGGCTCTTCACCGCCTTCGCGCTCCTGGTCTCGATCTTCGGGGTGTCGTCCATGCTGGCCCTGTCGATCACCCAACGGCACCGGGACCTGGCCCTGCTACGGGCTATCGGCGCGACGTCTCGCCAGCTGCGCCGGCTCATCTTCCGCGAAACACTGATGCTCTCGCTGATCGCCACCGCACTGGCAGTCCTGCCCGGTCAGCTCCTCGGCCGGTTCATGTTCGATCTGCTGGTCGATCGCGGTATCGCCGCTGAGGGTGTCGTCTTCCACCAGGGGTGGGTTCCCACAGCGGCCGCCATAGCGGTAGCGGTCGTCGCCGCTCTGGCCGGAGCGTTGGCCGCGGGGCGGCGGGTATCTCGCATCAAGCCGACGCAAGCGCTGGCGGAGGTCTCCGTTGACGGCAGACTGATCGGTGGCGGACGCCTACTGCTCGCGCTCGTCGTGCTCGGCGGCGGCCTCGCACTGACCATCGTCACCATCGCCGTGATGAGCGGGCCGCTCACTCCCGCGACTGGCGCGCCGGCCGTGATTCTGCTCGCCATCGGAGCAGCCCTGCTGGCTCCGGTCCTGACCAAGATCACCACCTTCGTCTGGCAGTGGCCTGTCCGTGCGATCGGCGGGGTGACCGGCCAGCTCGCCGTCCTCAACGCCAGGGGCCGAAGCGGCCGCCTGGCAGCCGTGATGGGCCCGGTCATCCTGCTGACCGCGGTGTCGACCGGGTTGCTGTACTTGCAGACGACCAGTGACGAGGCGGACCGACGGACTTTCGCGGAGAACCTGGTGGCGGACGCCGTGCTGACCACCGAGGCGGGATTCGACCCAGGCGTGGTCGAACAGGTCAACAACCTGCCCGGTGTCGCCGGCGCCTCGGAGTACCTCGACAGCTTGGGGTTCATCGAGAATCCGAAAGACAGCTCGCCGTTGAACGAAGGGTGGAACCTGCAGGGCGTGTCGCCCGTAGGCGCTGAGGCCACCACACCCGTGAAGATCACGGCGGGCTCGTTCGCGGACCTGCGGGACGACACCATCGCGATCGACGAACAGCATGCCCGGAAGCTGGGCGTCGGCCTCGGCGACGCGATCACCCTCAGGATGGGAGACAACACGGCTCTCGACGTCCAGGTGGCGGCGTTGTTCTCCGCTCCCGACGGCTACGACACGCTGTTGCTGCCCGCGGACACCCTCGCTGCCCACACCACTGCGGGCGCCGCGACCCGAATGCTCGTCTCGTTCGACGAGGACACCGACCCGGCGCGGGTGAAGACCGAGCTGACCGACTGGGCTTCTGCCCGGGACGGCTTTGCTGTCAGCGACCGCGACGTTCTGCTCGGCGAGTTCGACGAGCAGAAGAGGACCGCGAACTTCGCGATCTACATCATGGTGGTGATGATCGCCGGGTACTCGGCCATCACGGTGATCAACACCCTGGCGTCGAGCATGACAGCCCGACGGCGGGAGTTCGGCCTGCAGCGGCTCGCGGGCTCCACCCGTCGCCAGGTGATGCAGATGGTGGGGCTGGAGGGCGTGATCGTGGCTCTCAGCGGCGTGGTCCTGGGCACTGCTGCGGCTGTAGCGATCTTGGTGCCCGTCAGTCTCAAGCGGCTCGACACTCTTCTCCCTGTCGGATCGCCGTGGATCTACGTGACGACGGTCGGCCTGACCATGTTGCTGACTTTGCTGGCGATGCTCTTGCCTGCATGGCGTGCGACGCGGGGCCGGCCGGCGGAAGCCGCGCTCGCCGTCGAGTAGCCGGTACCACGCTTCGGGCGGCCTGTCGGTGGGACGGGCCGCCCGGGCTCAGCGGGGTGGAAAGCAGTCCGCGCAGCCGCGTCTTACCTACTCCGCGCGGCGAATCTCTTGGATGCCCAGGTCTCGAACGTCGTGGTCGGGATGCCCAACGCCGCGGCTAGCGCCGGATGCGCGGGATTCTGATAGGTGTTCAACCGCTCCTGGTTGTCGATCAGTTCCGGCATCATGCCGCGCGTCTTCGCCTCGTCCGCCGCGACGACCTCCACTCGCGCGGGTGCTCCGGCCGCAGTCAGTATCGCCGCCAGTTCCGGCAGGGTACGGATGTCGCCGGCCAGGTCGAGCGCGATCCCGTTGAAGCGAACCGGGTCGGCGAACGCCGCGGCCGCCGCCGTACCGACGTCCTGGACAGCGATCAGAGGCAATCGGCTCTGTGCGCTGACGACCGTCACGATCGACTCGCCCGTCATCCCTTCGAACCAGATCGACGGCCGGACCAGGTTCTCCATGAAGAACGCCGGACGCAGTTCGGTCCAGGACTCGAAGCCACTCTCCGGGAGAAGCTGCCCGACCCGCGACTTGCTGCCCCAGTAGTGCGTGCTCCACTCTGCCGCGCGACCCATGGCCGCCTGCCGGACGTAGTCGCCGACACCCGCCACCGAGGAGTGCACGTACTGCGCGACGCCCGCCTCTCGCGCGGCCGCGACCAGGTTCTCGCCCTGGATCCACTCCGTGTCCGAGCTGAGGTCGGCGAGGTCCGGCGTCTGCACCGAGAAGACGGCTCGGGCGCCGCGCAATGCTGGTCCCAATGAGGCGGGGTCCGTCAGATCCGCCGTGACCAGCTCGGCCCCCGCGGCCGCGATCGCCTTTGCTGCTTCGCTTTCCGGGCGGCGTACCAACGCCCGCACCGGTACGCCGGCCGCCAGCAACCGTCGTGCCACCGCTCCGCCCTGCTGCCCGGTCGCGCCGGTCACCACCACTACGTCACTCATCAGCTCTCCTGTACCCGATTAAACGGGGGATGCCCCCAGTTATCTGTTGCTACGATATGGGGGACCACCCCAGATAGCAATCGGGAGACGTGATGGCGCCGGCCAGACCACTGCGCGCGGACGCCCGGCGCAGCCGCGAGCAGATCCTGGTGGCCGCCGAGGTCGCGTTCGCGCGGGACGGGATCGAGGCGTCCCTCGAAGCGATCGCCAAGGACGCCGGCGTCGGCTCCGCGACGCTGCACCGGCACTTCCGCTCCCGGCGCCAACTGGTCGAAGCGGTCTTCGCCGAGCGCACCGAAGCAGTCATCGCCGAAGCGACCGAACTCGCCACCACCAACCCGCCAGGACCGGCTCTCTTCTACTGGCTGCGATCGGTGCTCCGCGTCATCGTCGACAACCGCGGTCTGGCGGTGGCGCTGCTGCCGGTTCCCGACGGCGCCGCCACCGATTCCAGCTGCCACGCCAGGCTGACCGAAGCCGCCGACCGCCTGCTCGAGTCGGCCCGCGAAACCGGCGACATCCGTGCCGACATCACCACGTCCGACGTACTCTCCCTCGTCAACGCGATCGCCCTCCTGGCCGAGCAACCTGGGCCCGTCGACCTGGACGCCGAGCGCCTACTCGGCCTGACCATCACCGGCATCGGGCCAGCAGCCTGCGCCGACCACTCCAGCCTCGCGGGTGCGACGGAGGAGCAGTCGGCGGAGTGAGCGCGGGGGACTAGTTGAGGGTCATGCGGGGTTCGCCGTTGAGCAGGCCGGTTCCGGCGATCGCGCAGGTACCGCCTCGGTTCTGGGTGTAGCTCTGGCGGACGCAGGAGCGGACGGCGAGTTGGCCCCAGTAGTTGGGGTGGATGGATTCCTGGAGGAAGTAGTTCGAGCCGACGGTGGTGACGGTGCGGATCTGGTTGATCCACTCGGTCTTGTCGACGGCGGTGGGCTGGGTCCAGGAGGAGAGGCCGACTTCTTCGTACAGGCCGACGGTCTTCTCGCAGAGGCGGCGGCCGTTGAAGGTGGACTGGAGTTCGAGCAGGCGGGTGTTGGTGAGACCGGACTGGCCGATGGCGGCGCGAACCGTGCTGTTGATGGTCGGCAGTGCGGTCGCGTTGGCCCAGTCTGCGTCGCCGTTCCAGAAGCCGCAGCCGCCTACGCTCTGGCGGGTGAAGCCGCTTTGGCCGTAGCGGAAGCCGCTGGCAGCCGGGATGGGGGAGGGGTAGGTCTGTACGAGCAGCGTCCACGCGTTGTCGCCGTACCCAGCGTTGCGCATTGCCGTCCGGACGTTCTGGAAGGCGGTGGAGACTCGTCCGCGAACGGCGGTGACGTTGGCAGCGGTGAAGTTGGCGACCACGGACGAGTCGTCGCGGCAGTAGTCCGGGTTCCACGACGGTGACAGCAGGAAGTTGGTGACGCAGGACTGCACCACCGAGGCGAAGTTGAAGTCGTTGCCGCCGATCGAGACGACCACCTGCTTGACGTTGTGGGTGGTCGCGAACTGCTGCAGGAGCTTGGCCTGGCCGAGCTTGCCGGCGCCGTTGTCGTAGAAGTCCAGGCCGGGCTTGAAGTCGTCACCGGCGGAGGTGGCGGTGCGGGCGCCGGAACAGGCCAGATTGAGGCCGCCGACACCGCCACCGATGTAGGCCTCTGCCGACTTGCTGCGGTGGCACTTCGGGATCGTCTCCGCGGTCCCGGCCGCGTTGTCGTGGTAGGCGTGGGCGCCGAGCGCGTCGGCCGGCACCTCCGAGTTGTTGGAGCTGCCGGCCCAGCGACCCGCCTCACCGGAGATGTAGGAGTCGCCGACGGTCACCACGTACGGCGTACCGGAGCCGGGGCCGTCCGCCTGGGCGGCCGAGGTGGTGACGACGAGACTGCCGGCCGTCAGGGTGAGAGCGGTGATGGTCAGGGACAAACGACGCCAGTTGACTTTTGCCGAGCGCGGACCGGGCAACCGAGGGCCTCCTCGCCGAAGGGCGGTGACCGTAGGACCCCGTGGTGGTCACCGTGCAGCGAGAATGTACTCCCGGGTAACAGCCATTGATAGACCGAGAGTGCTGGCACGTTTGCGCCCTGTCACCATCCGGTCAGGCTTCAGGTGACTTCTGCTCGGGATAGCGAGGTGCCCACCAGTCCTGCCAGCGCTTGTCGATCGCCTCCCGATCGGCGTCGCTGACGCCGTAGAGGGTCAGCACGGCCATCGCGGCGCCAGTCGGTTTCTGGTCCGACGGTCCGACGTAGCTGAGCACCAGCAGCCCGTCGCCCCACTGGTCGACGGTCAGCCCGACCTGGTGCTCGGACCGGAACCACACCTGCCCGGTCAGCACCTCACCGACCACTTCGGCCTCGTACGCCGTACCGACCGCCGCGTCGAGCCCCAACTGCACAGCCGGCCCCGTACTGCGATCGCCCGCGCCTGCGTAGAACAGTGTCCGGCGCGCATCATCCGGGTGCCGCTCCAACGCGAAGCGCAGTTGCTGAACGAACGTGATCCAGCCCTCGGTGATGTCGTCGTAGTACGCGTCCCACTCGGGATCGTCACCGTGTGGCGCGCGAGTCAGGGTGACCTTCGACCCGCCTTCGTGCGGCTCGACCGTGAACTGGTCGTGACCCTGGATCACCAGCGTGTGCGTCTCGCTGTCCTCGGTGAACGCGGTGAAGAAGATCAGGTCGATCTCGGCGTCCAGCCCCTCGTACTCCCAGCCGTGCCAGTGCTGGATCTTCTCCTTGTTCCGCAGGGCGTCCCAGACCGCCTCGACCGGCGCGGCCACGGTCACCACGATCCGCGGCGTCTCCTCGCTCATGACTTCTCTCCTTCTGTGTCAGTGGATTCCGTACGACGCGGCGCGGGGTGCCCGCCGGCGATCACGCGATAGGGCCGGCCACCGGAGCTGTCGAACGCCTCGACCACCTGGCGAACGGCCTCGGTGAGCGCGTCGGTGAAGCGATGCACGTCGCCCGGCTGATCGAACCGCACCTCGGTCTCGAGCGTGAAGGTCAGCAGGCGCTTGCCATCGGCATCGGCCTTGTTCTGCATCCGGGCCACGTCGCGAACGGTGCCGGCGGCAACTTCCACCAGATGCTCGGCCGCGTACTGGTCACCGAGCGCGCTGAAGGCCCGCCCCATCACGGACGGGTCGACGACGAAGGAGCCGGAGGTCGCCCGCAGGATCCGCTCGACGCAGCCACGTCGCTGACGCTCCTCGACCAACTCGACCAGGCCGGCCTTCTCGAGCTCGCGCAGGTGGTAGTTGACCCGCTGCCGCGGCAGCTCCAGCGCGGCTGCCAGCTGAGTCCCGGAGGCAGGCTCCTGCAGCAGATCGAGCAACTGCCGCCGCAACGGAGACAGCGCCGCACGCACCTTCTCGGGCTCTTCCAGCAGCTTCATGACGTCCACTGTCGTATTGACAGTTTCATTTGTCAATACGCCTAGCACGGACCCACTTCTGCTGGTGCTATTTACTTAACGAAGTGAAGCTATTGACACCCGCTCGGATTGGGTAAATAGTTTCGTCCTGAAAACAATCAGAAAGCAGAGTGAATCAACAGTGTCGAACATCAAGGTGCTGCAGCTCCGCTCGGCGGGTGTCAGCCTCGTGCTGGATTGTTCCGGTCCGGCTCTCCCGTCCGTCCTGCACTGGGGCGCTGATCTCGGGCCGCTGGACGAGGCGGCTCTGGTTGGGCTCAGACGAGGTGCCGGCTCGGTCCAGGAGGGCAACGGGCTCGACGACAACCTGCCGGTCGCGATCGTGCCGGAGTACTCCGCCGGCTGGTTCGGCCTGCCGGGACTCAACGGGCATCGCGATGGTCAGGACTTCTCCGCGTCGTTCCAGCTCACCGAGGTGGCGCGGACCGGCAACACGGTGCAGGTCACCGCGGCCGACGCGCAAGCCGGCCTCGGGCTCGCCCTGGTGATCGAGCTGACCGACTCAGGTCTGGTCCGGGCCAAGGCGGAGCTGACGAACACGGGCGCTTCGGCGTACACGGTCGACGGGTTGGTGCTCGCGCTGCCGGTTCCGACCGAGGCGACCGAGCTGCTGGACCTGACCGGCCGGCACATCGGCGAGCGGCACCCGCAGCGGCACGCTTTCACGCAGGGCGCGCACCTCCGCGACAACCGTCGCGGCCGCACCGGCGCCGACGCCACTCTGCTGCTGGTCGCGGGCACCCGCGGTTTCGACTTCGGCACCGGCGAGGTCTGGGGCGTCCACACCGCCTGGAGCGGCAACCACCGTTCGTACGCCGAGCGCGGCATGAGCGGGTACGCCGTGATCGGCGGCGGCGAGCTGTTGCTGTCCGGCGAAGTACGTTTGCAGCCGTCAGGCTCCTACAGCACCCCGTGGATCTACGGGTCCTACGGTGTCGGTCTCGACCAGCTGTCGACGCGCTTCCACGAGTACCTGCGAGCGCGCGAGACGCACCCGAAGACGGACCGCCCGGTGGTGCTGAACACCTGGGAAGCCGTGTACTTCGACCTGGATCTCGACAAGCTGAAGGCGCTCGCCGACGCGGCCGCCGAGGTCGGCGCCGAGCGGTTCGTGCTCGACGACGGCTGGTTCCGCGGCCGCCGCGACGACCACGCGGGTCTGGGCGACTGGTACGTCGACGAGGGCATCTGGCCGAAGGGCCTGCATCCGCTGGTCGACCACGTCACCGGGCTGGGCCTGCAGTTCGGTCTCTGGGTCGAGCCGGAGATGGTCAACCCCGACTCCGATCTGGCCCGCGAGCACCCGAACTGGATTCTTGCCACCGGCAACCGGCTGCCCCCGACCGCGCGGCACCAGCACGGCCTCAACCTGGGCGTTCCGGCGGCGTACGACTACCTGCTGGAGCGCCTCGACTCGCTGCTCAGCGAGTACGACATCAGCTACCTCAAATGGGACCACAACCGTGACTTCGTTGACGGCGGCAACCAGCAGACCGGTACCGCGGGCATTCACGCGCAGACCCTGGCCGTCTACCGGCTGCTCGACGAGCTGAAGCGCCGCCACCCCGGCCTGGAGATCGAGTCCTGCTCGTCCGGTGGTGCCCGGGTCGACCTCGGCATCCTGGAGCGGACCGACCGGGTCTGGGGCAGCGACAGCAACGACGCGCTCGAGCGGCAGAAGATCCAGCGCTACACCCAGCTGCTGCTGCCGCCGGAGCTGATCGGCTGCCACGTCGGCCCGCCGAAGGCGCACACCACCGGCCGGACGCAGACCCTCGCCTTCCGCGCCACCACCGCCCTGTTCGGCCACTTCGGCATCGAATGGGACATCAGCGCGGCGTCCGCCGAGGAGCGCGAGGAGCTGGCAGGGTGGGTCGCGTTGCACAAGACGCTGCGGCCGCTGCTGCACACCGGACGGGTGGTTCGCGCCGATCGCGGCTCGGACGACTTCCTGCTGCACGGTGTGGTCGCTCAGGACGGTTCCCGCGCGGTGTACGCCGCGGTGCAGCTGGCTCAGTCGATCACCTCCGACACGGGCCGGGTCCGCCTGCCGGGTCTCACCAAGGACCGGGTCTACCGGATCAGCAAGGTCGCCGCGCCCGGCCCGGAGCCGCGCCACTCGGCGAAGTGGTGGGCCGACGGCGGCACGGTCGAGCTGAACGGCGCCGCGCTGGCGGCGGTCGGCGTCCAGGTACCGGCGCAGTGGCCCGAGACCGCGATCCTGCTGGACGTGCAAGCGATCGACTGAAGCCGTCTGCCGGACGGCACCGAAGGAGGAGATCGTCCCCGTGACCACGACGACGAGTACGCCGGACGGCGTACGACCGAAACGACGAAGGTACGGGGATCTGAAGGTCGCGATGATCTTCCTCGCCCCCGCGACGCTGGGTTTCGTGGTGTTCTACATCTGGCCCACGTTGCGGGGTGCCTACCTCAGCTTCACCGAGTACAGCCTGCTGTCCGCGCCCGAGTTCAACGGGCTGGACAACTACGACCGGATGCTGCACGACAGCTTCTTCTGGAACGCGCTGCTGGTCACCGTCGAGTACGTGGTGATCAACATCGGGCTGCAGACCGTGCTGGCGGTCGGCATCGCGATGCTGATGTACCGGCTGACCCAGTCGATCACGGTCCGGGCGGTGATCCTGGCGCCGTACCTGGTGGCGAACGTCGTGGTCGCGCTGGTCTGGTACTGGATGCTCGACTTCCAGATCGGCATCGTGAACCAGGGCCTGACCTGGATCGGGATCGACCCGGTGGCCTTCTTCGGCGACTCGCACTGGGCCATCCCGACCGTTGCCGGGATCAACGTCTGGCGGCACATGGGGTACACCGCGCTGCTCGTCTTCGCCGGCCTGCAGACGATCCCGAAGTACGTCTACGAAGCCGCCGAGGTGGACGGCGCGTCGGAGATGAAGACGTTCTGGCGGATCACGTTGCCGTTGCTGCGGCCGGTGATGGTGATGGTCCTGGTGGTCACCATGATCGGCTCGTTCCAGATCTTCGACACCGTCGCGGTGACCACGCAGGGCGGTCCGGTCAACGCGACCCGGGTGATCTACTACTACATCTACGAGCGCGCGTTCACCCGGTTCGACTTCGGCTACGCCTCCGCGATGGCGATGGTGCTGTTCGCCATCCTCGCGATCGTGTCGCTGCTGCAGTTGCGGCTGCTGCGAGCCAAGGAGAGTGACCTGTCATGAGGACCCGTGTGAATCCGGGCCGCGTGGTCGCCTGGGCCTGCCTGATCGTGTTGATGCTTCTCACCCTCTTCCCGTTCTACTGGATGATCCGTACGGCGCTGTCGAACAACACCCAGCTCGCCGGGCACCCCGGCTCGTTGCTCCCGGTCGAGACGACGCTCGGCGCCTTCAAGCGGGTGCTCGGCCTGTCCACCGTCGCCGAGGCGCAGGCGCAGGGCGGCTCCGGTGCCTCGGTCAACTTCTGGCTGTACCTGCGCAACTCGTTGGTGGTGGCAACCGTCACGACGGTCTGCCAGGTGTTTTTCAGCGCCATGGCGGCCTACGCGTTCGCCCGGCTGCGCTGGCCCGGCCGGGACAAGGTGTTCGCGCTGTTCCTGGCCGCGCTGATGGTGCCGCCGATCTTCACCACGCTGCCGAACTTCGTTCTGATCAAGAACCTCGGGCTGCTGAACAGCTTCGCCGGCATCATCCTGCCGAGCGCGTTCATGACCCCGTTCGCGATCTTCTTCCTGCGCCAGTTCTTCCTCGGCATCAGCCGGGAGCTGGAGGAGGCGGCGATGATCGACGGTGCCGGCCACCGGCGGATCTTCTTCGGGATGATCATCCCGATGAGCGCGGCGCCGATCACGACGCTCGCGATCCTGACCTACATCAACTCCTGGAACGACTACTTCTGGCCGTTGCTGGTCGGTCAGCAGGAGCAGGTCCGGGTACTCACGGTTGCCCTGGGCATCTTCCGATCGCAGACCCCGCAAGGCAGTCCGGACTGGGCCGGCCTGATGGCCGCGACGCTGATCGCCGCGCTGCCGATGATCCTGCTCTTCCTGGCGTTCGCCAGGCGGATCACCAACTCCATCGGTTTCTCCGGGATCAAGTGAGGTGGCTTCGATGAACCTGTCACGACGGACCTTGCTGAAGGCCGGACTCGCGGGCCTGGCCGCCTCGGCGGTGGCCGGCTGCAACAACGGCGCGGCCGACCGGCCCGACGGGGAGATCTCCTACTGGCTCTGGGACGCCGCCCAGCTGCCGATGTACCTGGAGTGCGCCAAGTTGTTCGAGCGGCAGCACCCGCAGTACTCGGTCAAGATCGAGCAGAACGGCTGGAACGACTACTGGAACAAGCTGGTCACCGGCTTCATCTCCGGTACGGCGCCCGACGTGTTCACGTCGCACTCGGCGAAGTACCCGCTGTTCGCGGCCAAGGACCAGGTGCTCGCGATCGACGACTACGTCGCCAAGGACAACGTCGATCTGGGCATCTACCAGCAGGGTCTGGCGGACCGCTGGGTCGGTGCCGACGGCAAGCGGTACGGATTGCCGAAGGACTTCGACACCGAGGTCTACTTCTACAACTCCGCGCTGACCGAAGCGGCCGGGATCAGCACCGAGCAGCTGAACTCGATGACCTGGAACCCCAACGACGGCGGCACGTTCGAGCAGATCGTCGCCCGGCTCACCGTGGACGGCAAGGGCCGTCGTGGTGATCAGCCCGGCTTCGACAAGGACGACATCAAGGTCTACGGCCTCGGCTTCGGCGACGCGGGTGGTGCGGACGGGCAGACCAGCTGGAGCTGGTACGCCGCGTCCAACGGCTGGAAGTACTCCGAGGGCGAACCGTGGGGCACCAAGTTCTTCTACGGCGATCCGAAGTTCACCGAGACGATCAGCTGGTGGCGTGGACTGATCACCAAGGGCTACATGCCGACGCTCGCGCAGGCGAAGTCGGGAATCGACATCACCGCCACCTTCGGCGCGGGCAAGTACGGGATCACCCCGAACGGCTCGTGGATGCTCGGCACCTACGGTCAGCTCAAGCAGGTGAAGACGAAGCTGGCGCGGCTGCCGCAGGGACCGAACGGCAAGCGGATGTCGATGATGAACGGACTGGCCGACAGCATCTGGGCGGGCACCAGCCGCAAGGAGGCGTCCTGGGCGTGGGTGAAGTTCCTCGGCTCGCAACAGGCTCAGGACGTCGTCGCCGAGGCCGGAGTCGTCTTCCCCGCGGTCAGTGCCAGCATGCCGGCGGCGACGGCTGCCTTCGCCAAGGCGGGCTGGGACATCGCGCCCTTCCTCGAACCGGTCACGGCGGGCGACGTCTTCCCGTATCCGGCCAATCCGAACGCGGCCGACGTCACCGCGGTGATGACGCCGGCGATGGAGTCGGTGCTCGGCTTCGAGTCCGATCCCAGCTCGCTGGTCCAGGCCAATGAGGACGTCAACCAGATCCTGTCCGCGAACTCCTAACCAGCGCTGCTGTAGCGGCGGCTGGCGAGTTGCCAGTGCAGGACGGTGAGCACGAAGCCGGCCGTCAGCAGCAGGAGACCTGTGGAGAGGGCAGCGGCGGTGCCGGTCAGTACTCCGACCGGGACCGCCGCGATCCGGCCGTCTCGTTCGGGCAACTGACCAATGGGAGCGCTCAGGCCGAGTTGGTTGCTCTTAGCAACAGCTGGCGGCCGCGGTGGCATCAGCGGACCAGAACGGTGATCCGCTGCGCCGAGTTGTTGGCGAAGCCGCCGCGGTTCCAGGGGGCCTCGACGGGCTGCACCCGGCCGCTGCGGTCGTGGGCGCGGACGGTCAGCACGTGCTCGCCCGGTACGGCGTCCCAGTCGAACGAGAATCCGCGCCAGGCCAGGTCATTGCTGTCGGCCTCCAGTTTGGCGTCGTGCCAGCTGACTCCGGCGTCGACGCTGACCTCGACCCGCTCGATCGGTGCCCAGCCGGACCAGGCCCGGCCCTGCAGGACGACCGGCCCGGCGTCCACGAACCGGTGCCGGCTCTGGAAGTCGGGGTGCCCGGGCGGGATCAGCAGGGCGCGCGGCTCGATCCGGGTGACCGCGACGCCGACCTCGTCGGCCTGGTGGCGGAGCCGGTACGCGACGGCGTTCTGGTAGCCGGTGAACTCGTGGTCGATCAGCTCGATCGAGCGCAGCCACTTCACGCTGGCCATCCCGTACCACCCCGGCACGATCAGCCGCAGCGGATAGCCGTGCTGCGGCGGGAGCGGAGCGCCGTTCATCTCCCAGGCCACGATCGCCCCGGAGTCGAGGGCGTCGGCGAGCGAGAGCCCACGCTGGAAGTCCTGCTCGACACCTCGCTCGAACCCGTGGTCCGCGCCGGTGAAGACCACGTCGATCGCGTCCTTGCCGATCCCGGCCGACCGGAGCAGCTCCGCCAGCGGTACGCCGGTCCACTCCGCGGTGCCGACCGCCTCCATCAACCACGGCTGACTGATCGGCCGCGGCTGCAGTGCGGCCCGGCCGTTGCCCGCGCACTCCAGGGTGACCCGGATCGTCCGCCGGGCCATCGCCCGCAGCTCGGTCAGCCCGAACGACAACGGTTGCTCGACGCAACCATCGACGGTCAGTCGCCAGGTCGCGGCGTTGGTCGCCGGGATGTCGTAGTGCACCAGCACGTAGTGCAGTCCGGGCGGCGTCAGCTCGTACCGCAGCGCCTCCAGCGGAATCCCGTGGTTGCGAGCCGCCAGCTGCAGCTCGTCCCCGGTGATTCCCTCGCCTGTGTCCGCCAACCTCGCCTTGACGCTGAACTGCTCAACCGACATGTGCCGACCCCTTTCCCCCCGAACCGCCAGCCTAAATCACCGGCCCGGACGAGTCACCAGAGGCGGCTGCCTGCCGAGCACGGCGAAGGACTGACTACGGACGGTACCGAACAGCCCGGGAGGCTCCGTGATGGATGGAGACCTCCCGGGCCGGCTCAGCTCGAGGCCGAGCACTTCGGGTCGAGCAGCTCAGGACGGACGGCTGGTTCAGGCCGGCAGGGTCCAGAGCTGGTTGGCGCTGGTGCCACAGGTCCAGATCTGCAGCCGGGTGCCGTCGGCCGAGCTCTGGCCGGTGGCATCCAGGCACTTGCCGGACGCCGGGTTGCGCAGGTTGCCGTTCGACTGCGGCTGCCACGACTGGGCGCCGGTGCCGTTGCAGTCGTAGAGCTGGACGAGCGAGCCGTTCGCCGTACCGGCGGCGTTGACGTCGAGGCACTTGCCCAACGCCCGCACGGTACCGTCGCTGCCGACCGTCCAGGTCTGCGCGGTGCTGCTGTTGCAGGTCCACAGCTGGACCGCGGTGCCGTTGGCGCTGTTGCCGCCGGCCACGTCGACGCACTTGCCGCCGATGCCCTTGATCGCTCCGGTCCTACCGGTCGGCGGGACGGTGGTGCCACCCGCCGCGTCGAAGATCGCGCTCACCAGCGAGGTGCTGCCGGTGGTGTCCTGGGACAGCTCCCAGTTCATGATGCCGCCCGCGTTGGCCACGGCCCACTGGGTCTTGCGCTTGATGGTCGGGATGCCGTTGTAGCACTGCTGACCGCCGCTGTTGATGCAGTCGACGTTCGCGTTGTTCGGGTTCATCGCGACGATCTGCGCGTAGGTCAGGTAGCCCGGACGGCTGTAGAACGGGACACCGAGGACGGTCTTGGCCTTCGGCAGACCGCGGTTCTTCCAGAAGTTCGCCGCCGCGATGGACCAGTCGTAGTTGGCGTGCGGGCTGCCGCCGTCGTACGCCATGATGTTCAGCCAGTCGACGTAGCCGAAGACGGCCGGCTGGACGCCGTTCGCGGTGCCACCCTCGGAGACCACCGCGGCGGTGAGCAGCTTGCCGTTGGCTCGCAGCGTGTTGCTCAGCTGCTGCATCAGCGCGGTGTAGTTGTTGCCGGAGGTGCCCGGGTCCGGGTACTCCCAGTCGATGTCGACGCCGTCCAGGTTGTACTGGTTGATCGCGCCCATCACGGCGTTCACGAAGGTGGTCCGGGAGCCGGCGTTGGCGGCGAGCGCCTCGAAGTTCGAGTCGTTGCCGTCGTTCCAGCCACCGATGGCCAGCGAGACCTTGACGCCGTTCTGGTGGCCGAGGCTGACCAGCTGGCTCAGCTTGCCCGGGTCCGGGATGCCCTGCAGGCTGCCGTTCGCGTTCGGCAGCGCGAAGGAGTAGTTGATGTGCGTCAGCTTGCTGTATTGGATCGAGTTGACGCTGCCGGACCACGACGGCATGTAGCCGACGCTCTTGAAGCCCGCGGGCAGCGCGGCGGCGGCATTGGCCGCCGCGGGGGCGGCTGCGGCGGTCGGGGCCGCGTCGGCGGGCGGCGCAGGCGCGAAGGTCGCGATCAGGCCGGTGGCGCCGGTGGCCAATGCGAGGGCCGCGACGGCCACTCGACTTCGGAGCTTCATCCTTGACGACTTCATGGGGGCGGTGTCCTTTCGGAGGGACCTTCGCACCGCACCCGTCCAGCTCGGGACGATCGACGAACCCCGACCGGTCGCAGGGGGCGGCGAACGGACGGTACGTCTTCTCGAACACCTTCCGGGGGCGGCTGTTGCGAAGGTGAATATAGAAGAGATCTGACCGAAGTCATGGCAAGTTTGCTGGGATGTCTCACCCGCGTCAAGACGTGGGCAGCGATAAGAATGCGCATTCTCAGCGCGGAGATCCGATGACTTCCGGTGAGTCAGATCTCCGGGGCCTCGGTTCGCGCGGTGCGGGTGATGGTGATCGAGGCGGCGACCACGCAGGCCATACCGGCGAACTGGACGGCCGCGAGGCGCTGACCGAGGACCAGATAGCCGGCCGTCGCGCCCACCGCGGGCTCGATGCTCATCAGGATCCCGAAGACCACCGGCTTCATCCGGCGCAGCGCCAGTGTCTCGAGCGAGTAGGGCAGGACCGACGAGAGAATCGCGATCGCCAGGCCGATCGCGAGTGAGTGCCAGTGGAGCAGTTCGCCGCCCGCGGTGACGAGTCCCAGGGGAGCGGTGATGAAGGTGCTGACCACCATCGCGAGTGCGAGACCGTCGAGCTGGGCGAAGCGGCGGCCGGTTTCCGCGCTGAGCAGGATGTAGCAGGCCCAGAGCAGACCGGCGAACGCGGCGAAGCCGACGCCGAGCCAGTCGACCTTCGACAACTCGTGACCGTTCACCAGGACGACGCCGAGGGCAGCGCCGGCCACGGCGATCAGGTCCCGCCGCTTGCGTGACAGTGCCGCGGCCAGGCCGAGCGGGCCGATGAACTCGATGGTGACCGCTACGCCGAGCGGCAGTCTCTCCAGAGAGAGGTAGAAGGAGAGGTTCATCAGGCCGAGCACGGTGCCGAAGGCAACTACCGCCAGGAGGTCGCCTTTGCTGCGGTTGCGCAGGTTGGGGCGGGCGACCAGCAACAGAATCGGGACCGCAAGAGCGAGTCGCAGCGCAACGGTGCCCGCGGCCCCCAGGTCCTCGATCAGCCGGGCGGCCAGAGCTCCACCGAACTGCACGGAAACCACGCCGCCCAGCACCATCGCCGTCGGCGGCATCCGCACTGTACGCACGAACTGAATGAGATCACGGCCTCAGCGGCGGAGTGAGTCCAGGCCTTGCCAGAGGAGTTGCTGGAGCGTGGTGGCGACCTTCTCGGCGGACGGGGTGCCGCCGTTACGGGTGCGCCAGACGGCCAGCCGTTCGGTGGCGCCGGAGACGGTCTGGGCCACGATCTGGATCTCTTCCTCATCCGCCGGGCGGCCGGCGGGCAGGTTGAGCCGGACCATGGTGGCGATCAGGGCGACGAACTCCGCCCGGACTTCGTCGGCTGCCTGTGCGGCCGGGCCGGCTGCCAGCATGCCTTCGTCGACCAGCACTGCCCAGGCACGGGGGTGATCGTCCAGGAAGGTGAACCAGGCAAGGAAACCGGCGTACATGGCCTGCTCGGGGTCGGCGGCGCCGAGGACCGCGTCGGACACCGCGTCCAGGAGTTGCGCGCGGAGCCGGGACAGGCAGGCGAGGAACAGGCCGTCCTTCGAGCCGTAGTACTGGTAGATCAGCGGTTTGGAGACGCCCACCTCTGCTGCGACGTCGTCCATCGAGGTGCCCTGGTAGCCCCGTTCGCCGAAGATCCGCTCGGCGGCGTCCAGGATCTCCAGTTCCCGTGCCGCGCGGTCCCGTCGGCGCTTCACCGGTACTGCGCCGTCCGTGGTCGAGGTCACTTGCACACTCTAACTGACCCGGAGTAACTTACTCGGAGTAAGTTCTCTCCCGATCCCTCCGGAGGCACCCATTGACTGCTCAGTCCGCGACCGCTCAGCGGCACCGGATCGTGGTGATCGGCACCGGGTTCGCCGGGATCGGGATGGCGGTCCGGCTGAAGCAGGCCGGCTACCACGACTTCGTCGTTCTGGAGCGGGCGGAGGACGTCGGCGGGACCTGGCGGGACAACACCTATCCGGGGTGCCGCTGTGACGTCCCGTCGCACCTGTACTCGTTCTCCTTCGCGCCCAACCCGGAGTGGTCGAGGACCTTCTCGCCGCAGCCGGAGATCGAGGCGTACCTGCAGAAGGTGACCGACGGCTTCCGGGTCCGGCCGCACATCCGGTTCGGGCACGCGGTCGAGTCGGCGCACTGGCAGGGCGATCACTGGCTCGTGCACACCAGTCAGGGTGATTTCACCGCCGAGGTGGTGCTGTCCGGGATGGGACCGCTGGCCGAGCCGGCGGTGCCGAAGCTGCCCGGGATCGAGTCGTTCGAGGGAGAGGTCTTCCACTCCGCGCAGTGGAACCATGATCTGGATCTGAGTGGCCGCAAGGTCGCCGTCATCGGCACCGGCGCGTCGGCGATCCAGTTCGTCCCGGCGATCCAGCCCGACGTCGAGGAGTTGCATCTCTTCCAGCGGACGCCGCCGTGGGTCATGCCGCGACCGGACCGCAGGATCAGTGCGGCGGAGCGACGGATCTACCGAGCGTTTCCCCTGGCGCAGAAGGCCGCGCGAGCCGGCGTCTACTGGACCCGTGAGTCGACCGTGCTCGCCTTCGCCAAGATTCCGGCCCTGATGAAACTCGGCCAGCGGGTCGCCGAGCGGCACCTGCAGGAGCAGGTCCGGGATCCTGAACTGCGCGCCAAGCTGACGCCGGACTTCACTCTCGGCTGCAAGCGGGTGCTGCTCTCCGCCGACTACTACCCGGCCCTTGCCCAGCCGAACGTCGAGGTCGTCACCGACTCGATCCACGAGGTCACCCCGACCGGGATCGTCACCGATGACGGGGTGAAGCACGAGGTCGACACGATCATCTACGGCACCGGCTTCCGGGTCACCGACCTGCCGGTGATGGACATGCTGCACGGTCGCGACGGCCGGACGCTGCGGGAGGCGTGGGCCGACGGGATGGAAGCGCACCTGGGCACGGCGGTCGCCGGCTTCCCCAACTTCTTCCTGCTGATCGGGCCGAACACCGGCCTCGGCCACAGCTCGATGGTGTTCATGATCGAGTCCCAGATCGCCTACATCCTGGACGCGCTCAAGACGATGGACGCGACCGGGGTACGAGAGGTGGAGGTCCGGCCGGAGGTGCAGCGCGAGTTCGTCGACCGGGTCCGGTCGTCGATGCGCAACACGATCTGGACCCGCGGCGGCTGCAGCAGTTGGTACCTGGACGCCAAGGGTCGCAACACCACGCTCTGGCCCTCGTTCACCTTCCGCTTCCGGCAGTTGACCAAACGCTTCGACGCCGCGCAGTACCGCACCCGTTGACGAACTCTCGCTACGTGACATCGAGCGTGTTACATTCGATCGGTCAGATAGCGAGCTGATCGGAGGGCGCCGTGGTCCTGCTGCTTCCGCTGCACGGCATCGGTGGCCGGGGCGACCTGCCGGTTCCGCTGTGGCTCGCGATCTACTCGGCCGCTGCCGCGGTGGCCGTCTCGTTCTTCGCGCTGGCCGCCTTCTGGTCGAAGCCGCGATTCGAGATCCCCGCCGGTACGCCGCTGCGCCGGCTGCGGCGGGTCACCGACGCCCGGCCGACACGGTGGTTGCTCAAGGCAACCGGGCTGCTCGCCCTCGCGCTGCTGCTGGGCGCCTCCTGGTTCGGCAGCAGTTCGCCAAGCCTCAATCCCGCCCCGACCTGGCTCTACGTCTGGATCTGGGTCGGCATCATTCCGCTCTCCCTGCTCTTCGGGCCGATCTGGCGGCTCGCCAATCCGCTCCGCACCCTCGCCGGCTGGGTGCCGCGTACGTCGCACCGGGCGTTGCCGGACGGGATCGCCTACTGGCCGGCGGTGGCGGGACTGTTCGGCTTCCTGTGGCTCGAGCTGGCCTACCCCGAAGGCTCGCGGCCGGTTGTCGTCGCGGTCTTCGTCACGGCGTACGCGCTGGTGAATGTTGCTGCAGGCATCATCTACGGACCGCGCTGGTTCGCGATCGGTGACAGCTTCGAGGTGTACGCCGAGGTGCTCACCAAGCTCAGCCCGCTCGGCCGTGACGACCAGCGCCGTCTCGTGCTCCGCAACCCGCTCGCGGGCCTGGCGACGGTCCCGCAGGAGCCGGGTGTGGTCGGTCTGCTCTGCCTGTTGCTCGGCTCGACGGCTTTCGACGGCATCAGCCGCTGGTCGTTCTGGACCGGCCTCACCGCTGAGTTGGATTCGGCCGCGCAGATCCTGGTCAGCACTCTCGGTCTGCTGGCCGCGGTTGCTGTTGTCACCGCCCTGTTCCTGATCGCCGCGCGGGCGACCGGATCAGCGAGGATCCGGCCGGGGGCGCTCGGCCGGGCTGGTCTGCCGGGAGCCTTCGTGCACTCGCTGGTACCGATCGCCATCGGGTACGCCGTCGCGCACTACTTCTCGTTCGCGATGTTCCAAGGCCAGGAAGGGTTGCTGCTGGCAACGGATCCGTTCGGCCGTGGCTGGGACCTGTTCGGCGTCGGGGCCGCTCGTGTCGACTACGGGTTCCTGGGCACCGGACTGATCGCGGCGGTCCAGCTCAGCGCGATCGTGCTCGGGCATGTAGTCGGGGTGGTGTCGGCGCACGATCGCGCCACGCAGCTGTTCAGACGGCGTCAGCTCCGGCGGGCGCAGTACCCGATGCTGGCGGCGATGATCGCCTTCACCGCCGGTGGGATCGCGCTGGTGACAGCCTCGTGACCGCCCAGTTGATCGCGCTGCACCTGGGCGGCGTCCCGGAGGTCGCGATGTTCCTCGGTCCGATCCTGCTGATCGTCGCCTTCGTCCGGATCGCCCGCCGCAACGACGAGGCCGCGGCCGACGACGAGGACGACTGGGACGCCGACCTCGGTGACCTGCCGACCACCGGCCGGCAGATCAGCGAATCTTCACCGGGGTCGCGGCACCGCTCTTGACGTTGCGGCCGTCGCTGACCTGGACGCGGTAGCTGAAGGTCTTGCCGCTCTGCACCGCGCTGTCGGTGAAGGTGGTGACGGTCGGCTTCACCCAGGAGTAGGAGCTGAGCTTCCAGCTCGCGAGCTTGGTGGTGCCGCGGAACAGGGTGTAGGTCAGGGCGATGTTGTCCGCGTCGACCACGGTCGGGAAGCTGATCGCGGCCATGCCGACCCGGGTGCTGGACGCCTTCGGCGCGGCCGGGAGGGCCGGCTGGGCGCCGCCCGGGGTGTTGGTGAAGCGGCCGAGGCCCTGCTGGATCGCGCCGTTGACCCGGAGGAAGTCGCCACCGACCCACAGGTCGTTGCCGCCCGACGCGAACGCCAGCGGGCCGACCTCCGTCGTACCGCCCGAGTCCGTGTTCGGGTGCCACGGGCCGAGGCGGCCGTTGATCGCGCTCTCGACCAGCAGGTGGTGGGTTCCGCTGCCGTCCTTGAAGCCGCCGTCCTTGCTGCAGTCGTGCGCGTGCGAACCCTTGTAGAGCCAGTTGCCGATGGCCTGGATCGCCTCGGTCGCGCCGAGGCACTTGTTCTGCCAGAGCAGCTTGCCGGTGGTCGAGTCGGCAGCCAGTACGCCGTCGTAGCAGCCGAGGCCGTCGCCCGCGTTGGCGACGAAGACCTTGCCGCCCAGGGTGTCGATGTCCCTGACCTGGCTGGTGCAGTCGAACGACGGCTGCGGGATCGCCGCGGCGGCGGGCATCGCGAGCGCGGTGCCGTCCGTGGTGTTCACCATCGCGAGTGCGTAGTGGTCGGTGTTCCCGAGCTCGCTGAAGGCGCCGCCGACGAAGACCCGGGTGCCCTGGTCGTTCAGGTCGATGGCGTACACCTCGGCGTCCGCGTTCGGGTTCCACGGCAGCAGGACACCGGTGGTCAGCGCGACGGCGGCCAGATAGTTGCGTTCCTTGTTGTCCACCCGGCCGAAGGAGCCGCCGAAGTAGACACTGTTGCCGGAGATGGCGACCGCCTTGACCCGGGTCGCGACCGAGGGGTCCCAGCCGGCCACCAGCTTGCCGGTGGCCACGCTGAACATGGCGAGGCGGTTGCGCTTGATCCCGTCGACCATGGTGAAGTCACCGCCGATCACGACCCACTTGCCGTCAGGGCTGGTCGCGATCGACCAGACGGCCCCGTTGAGCTTCGGCGCGAACCGCGTCGGCGCGCCGGTGGAGCGGTTGAAGGCGGCGACATAGCTGCGCGCCGCGTCACCCTGCCCGGCGGGCTTGCCCGGCTGGCGGATCCTGCTGAAGAGGCCGCCGGCGTACACGGTGTTGCCCGCCACCGCGAGCGCGTTGACGCTGGCATTGGTCTGCCAGGCCGGCTGTTTGACCGCGGACAGCGCCGAGCCGAAGCCCGGAGGCGTGGTCGAGGCTGAGGTCGAGGCCACCACTGGACGGCTCGATGGGATCAGCGCCGCGCCGGCCACGGCCGCGGCGGTGACGAGTACCAGTACTGCCTTCTTCATGACCGTCCCCCAGGACTGAGCCGCGCTCGTGACATTCTGCTACCGAACGATAACTGTCAGGTGCTGCAGAAGTTACGGCGGTTCGGGAAACCGGACGCGACGAAGGTCAGCCGGTGGAGGGGAGGGAGTCGGGGGCGAGGCCCAGTTCCTCGTAGGCGACTACCTCGATCTCGCGGCCCATGGCCTCGCGGAAGGCGGCGACCAGGGCCTGGCCGGCGAGCGGGATGATGTTCTCCAGGGTGCGCTGGATCTCGGGCCAGCCGTCGGCGGGGAGGCCGGCGTCGGCGAACTCGCGCCAGACGGTGCCGCGGAACAGCTCGACGTAGACCTTGGCGACCGCGTCGGCGTGGCTGAACAGCTTGGGCAGCATCTCGAAGATCGCCTCCAGCGGGACGCCGAGCTTGATCACCTCGAGGCCGGTGCGGAGCAGGTCGGGGTTCGGGATCCGCAGCCGGCCGTCGTCCTGGCGCTCGGCGATACCCAGCTCGACCAGTTTGGCGATCGTCTCGGCGTTGTGCGGGATGCCCGCGCGGTCGGCCAGCTGCTGCTCGGTGATGACCTCGGGCTCGGTCGGCGTCCAGGGGCTGACCAGCGTCTCGAACACGCCCAGGGCCAGTGCGCCGTCGGGCAGTTCGCTCATCATCCGCTCGACCGCCGCCAGCGTGTAGCCCTTGTCGAGCAGTTCGCGGACCAGGGTCAGACGCGCGACGTGGTCGGCGCCGTAGTACCCGGTGCGGCCGGCCAGCCGGGGTGGCGGGATCAGGCCGCGGCCGGCGTACGCGCGCACGTTCCGCACCGTCATGCCGACCTTCGCGGCCAGCTGGTCGACGGTGAACTCCGCTTCTGGGCCCGACTCGGCCGGTGTCTGTCCTCCCACCCTTGACAGTCTTCCAGACTGCACGTTACATATCTTATGTAACATCACCCGTGGCATATGGTGCGACCGAAGGAGTGCCGAATGACCGTCCCCTTGGCGGCCTCGACCGGAACCGCGACGTTCGGCCAGATCGCGATCGTCACCGGGCTGGTCGCACTGCTGTACCTCGCACTCGCCGTGCTGCTGTGGCGGGAACGGACCGGGCGGGTGACGCTGGTAGGGCGCCTCGCGGACACCATCGGGAGACTGGACGGAGTCCCCCGATGGGCCGCGTTGACGCCGTACCTGCATGCGGTCTCACTGCTGTCCTGCGCCTTCGGGGTCTGGTGGGACATCGCCGTGCACATCGACCAGGGTCGCGACACCGGCCCTTTCGGTACGCCGGCGCACTACCCGATCTTCTTCGGCATCCTCGGCGTGATCGTCTCCGGCGTGCTGCCGATCGCGCTGGCCCGCAAACCGCTGCCGGCCCGGACGATCAAGCTGACCAAGGGCTGGCGGATCCCGTGCAGCGCGGCACTGGTGACGGTCTGCGGCACCTTCGCGCTGGTCGGCTTCCCGCTCGACGACGTCTGGCACCGGCTGTTCGGTGAGGACGTCACGCTCTGGGGGCCGACCCACCTGCTGATGATCGGCGGCGTCGTCTTCTCGATCTTCGCCCGGCTGCTCGCCTCGGCGGAGGTCGAGCAACTGGTCGGCCTCAACCTGCGCCGGCGGGCCCAGGAGATCATCGCCGTCGGTGCGCTGCTGATCGCCTGGGACCTGTTCAGCACCGAGTTCAACTACGGCGTGCCGCAGTTCCCGCTGATCCTGCAGCCGATCCTGATCGTCTTCGGGTCGACGCTCGCCTTCACCCTGCTGCGCTCGCGCCGCGGTCCCGGTACGACGTTCGGCGCGCTCGCCGTCTACCTGGTGATTCGCGGCGGGATCGCCTGGGCGGTCGACCAGCCGCTCGGCGAGATCCTCGGCCACTTCCCGCTGCTGATCGTCGAGGCGGTCCTGGTCGAGCTGACAGCACTTGTCCTGGGCAACAAAAACCGCTTCCGGCTGGGCCTGGTCGCCGGCGCGCTGATCGGCACGGTCGGCGTACTCGCGGAGTACGGCTGGTCGCAGGTCTGGATGCCGATCCACTGGCCGGCCTCGATGCTGCCGTCGGCGCTGGGCTTCGGGTTGGTGACCGGTCTGGGCGCGGGCCTCGTCGGTGCCTGGCTTGCCACCCGGTACGCCGAGGTCGCGGGCGAGGTCCGCGACACCCCGCCGGTCCGCTTGACCCACCAGCTCGGCGCGATCGGGTTGACCGCGGTACTGGCCACGCTCTTCTTCTCCGTACCGCGGTCCGCCGACCCGGGCGTGACGGCGACCGTGTCGCTGGAGCCGGTGGCCACCGGGTCGCAGCCGACGGCGTACGTGACGGTCAAGCTGCAACCGGCCGACGCGGCCGAGGACGCGCGCTGGTTCGAGGCGCTGGCCTGGCAGGGTGGCGGGCAGCTGACCCATCCGATGGAGAAGGTTGCAGATGGCATCTATCGGTCGGCCGAGCCGCTGCCGATGTACGGCAGGTGGAAGTCGATGATCCGGCTGCACCAGGGCTCGCGGGATCTGGTCGCGATGTGGGTCTACGCACCGGAGGACGTGGCGATCGAGAAGCCGGCCGAGCAGGTCTCCAACGGCCAGACGGTCGACTTCGTCGGTGAGCAGCAGACGCTGCGGCGCGAGGAGCGGACCGACGTACCGCGGTGGATGTGGAACGGTGGCTATGCCCTGCTCGCGGTGGTCGGGTCGCTGGAGCTGGTCGGTATCGCCTGGCTGGTCGGCCGTGGCGCTCGCGGTGGCCGGCTGCGGGCCGCGCATCTCGAGCAGTCCGAGCGTGAAAGGGAGACGGCATGACCGGCCGGGCCGGGCTGCGGAAGCGGCGCGACTGGGACCTGCGAGGCAAGAAGGCGCTGATCACGGGAGCCGCCGGCGCTTTCGGTACGGCGGCTGCCGAGCAACTGCGGGCCCGGGGTGCCGACGTGGTCGGGCTCGATCTGCAGAAGGCAGATGACGTCATCGAATGCGACCTGAGCCAGGCCGACCAGATCCCCGGAGCTGTCGACGAGGCGATCGCGCGGCTCGGCGGGCTGGACCTGCTGATCAACAACGCAGGCATCGGCGTACCGGCACCGGCTGGGGAGGCGCCGGATGCCGTGGCTCGCAAGGTGATCGAGGTGAACCTCTTCGCCGGCTGGGGAGTCACGGCCGCGGCCCTCCCTGTACTGCGGGCCGCCCGCGGGCGGGTGATCTTCGTGTCCTCCGGGCTCGCGTACGTCACGCTGCCGCTGGCGGCGTCGTACCTGGTCTCCAAGCGCGCGATCGACACCTATGCCGACGCGTTGCGGATCGAGAACGGCCGGGCGATCGACGTGAGCGTGATCTACCCCGGCTACGTGCCCACACCGATCCACGACGCTTCGCTGGCCCGTGGCGTCGACCTGGGACTGTTGGTGCCGGCCGAAACGGTGGCGCAGGTTGTTGGGACGATCGTCGAGGTAGCCGGTGCCAAGCGGCCGCCGCGGAACCGGGCCTCCACCCGTTCGACCGGCGTGGCCGTCGCGGTCGCGCGGCACCTGCCGTCGGTGGCCGACAGGCTGGTCAGGTTGCGGACGAACCAGCAGCGCCGTCAGGGTGGTTTGGGCGAGTGGACGGACAGACTGGGGAAGTTATGACGATGCAGGCTGAACGATCCGGTGTGGTCACCCCGGACGGAGTGCGGCTCGAGGTCGAGACGACAGGTTCGCCCGACGCGCCGGTCACAGTGGTGCTCGCGCACGGCTGGACCTGCTCGACGCGCAGTTGGCATCACCAGTTGGCTGGCCTGCCGCGGGTACTGGGCGCCGATTCGGTGCGAGTGGTGGCGTACGACCATCGTGGGCATGGTCGTTCGGCGGCGGCGCCGGAAGGATCTACGCGGATCGAGCAACTGGCGGACGATCTGGCGTTCGTGCTCGACGAGGTGGTCGGAGAAGGGCCGGTGGTCTACGCCGGGCACTCCATGGGCGGGATGACGCTGATGGCGCTGGCCGACCAGCGGCCGGACCTGATCGGGTCGCGGATCAAGGCCGCGGCGCTGGTCGCGACGTCGTCGGGGCAGCTCACCTCGCGCGCCTTCGGTCTGCCGGCCCGGCTGGACGGGACCGCGGCGGTGCTCGCGCCGCGCGCGATCAACCTCGCAGGGCAGCGAATGGAGCGCCGAGCGGCTCGCTTGGCCGAGGAAGCGGCGCCGGTCGGCCGAGCGGCAGGACTGCGCGCGGCGGCCGCAGTACCGGCTGCTTGGGTACGGCGACCGGCCCTACGGCAGTTGGTGTTCGGCAAGAACGCGGATCCGGCCGAGGTGGACATCCTGATGGCGGATCTGCAGCGGTTGCCCGGACGGTCCTTCGGTGGCTTCTTCGAGGCGATCACGCGGCACGACCTGGCGCACGCGCTGGCGGTGCTGGACGGGATCCCGGTCGAGATCATGCACGGCACCCGGGATCGGCTGATCCCGCCGCGGCACGGCAACCGGATGGCGCAACTCGTACCGTCTGCCCGGCTGTGGATGTATCCGGGGGCCGGGCACATGCTGATGCAGGAGCGGCCGCGGGACGTGACGCAGCGGCTGGCCTCGCTGGTGCGCAAGGTCCGCGCCTGAGTTCAGCGGTGGTGCTGGTGCGGTGAACGCCATCACAACCCCCGCCTTCCGCCGGCCGCAGTGCCTAGGGTGGCCGGGTGCAGAACCTTTTGTCGGACCTGGTGGTAGTCGATCTGACCCGGGCGTTGTCGGGTCCTCACGCGGCGATGATGCTGGGGGATCTCGGCGCGCGGGTGATCAAGGTGGAGACGCCCGCGGGTGGTGACGACAGTCGCGGCTGGGGGCCGCCGTTCGTCGAGGGGGAGTCGACCTACTTCCTGTCGGCCAACCGGAACAAGGAGTCCGTGACCGCGGACCTCAAGTCCCCCGAGGGCAAGGACTTCCTGACCCGGCTGGTGCGCAAGGCCGACGTGCTGCTGGAGAACTTCCGGCCCGGGGTACTGGATCGGCTGGGCTTCTCGGCCGAGCAGTTGCACGAGCTCAACCCCCGGCTGGTGATCCTGTCGATCACCGGGTTCGGGCACGACGGTCCGGAAGGGCAGCGCGCCGGGTACGACCAGATCGCGCAGGGCGAGGGCGGGCTGATGAGCATCACGGGCGCGGTCGAGCCGACCAAGACCGGCGTACCGATCGCTGATCTGCTGGCCGGAATGTACGGCGCGTACGGCGTACTGGCCGCGTTGCACGAGCGCAGCATCACGGGACGCGGGCGAGTGGTCCGGACGAGTCTGCTCGCGTCGGTGGTCGGGGTGCACGCGTTCCACGGCACGAAGTGGACGGTGGCGGGAGAGTTGCCCGAGCGCGTGGGCAACCATCACGCACAGATCGCGCCGTACGGGATGTACCGGACGCAGGACGACATCGTGCAGGTCGCGGTCGGCAGCGAAGGTCAATGGCGGACGTTCGCACCGCTGGTCGGGCTGAATGCCGCTGACGAGCGGTTCGCCGGGAACGCCGACCGGGTGGCGCATCGAGACGAACTGACCGCGGCGATCGAGAGCGCCTTCAGCACGCAACCCGCCGACGAGTGGCTGCGCCGCCTCGCCGCGGCCGGCATCCCGTCCGGGAAGGTGCGTGATTTCCAGCAGGTGTACGAGTGGGAGCAGACGCGGTCGCAGGGCCTGCTGATCGACGTCGACCACCCGACCCTCGGCCGGATCCAGTTGCCCGGCCCGCCACTCCGCTTCGACGACCAGCCGTACGCCGGCGCGCGCGAGACGAACCTGCCGCCACCGCGGCTTGGTGAGCACGATGAGTCGGTGCGGGCTTGGCTGGAGGAGTAACTGCCCGCACCGCACTACTCATTCCTACAAAGGCAGCGAGGGCGGCGAAGGAGCCGCGTGGGCGGCTCGACCCCGTCCGCAGTGCACTTTACGAACAGAACCTCCGGGCCCTACCAGTGACGTGAGAGGATCACCCGCGTGACTGCCTTGCCGAGCGTTTCCTACTCCATCACCGTCCGCCTCGAGGTGCCCGCCGGTGGCTCCACGGTGAGCAAACTGACGACCGCGGTCGAGCAGGCCGGTGGCCTGGTCACCGCACTCGACGTGACCGCCTCCGGTCACGAGCGGCTGCGGATCGACGTGACCTGTGCCGCCGCCGACACCGAGCACGCCGGCCGGCTGGTCGAGGCGATGCGCGCCGTACCGGGCGTGGAGATCGGCCGGGTCTCCGACCGGACCTTCCTGATGCACCTCGGTGGCAAGATCTCGATGGAGGCCAAGCACCCGATCCGCAACCGTGACGACCTCTCGATGATCTACACCCCGGGAGTCGCGCGGGTCTGCCTGGCGATCGCCGCGAACCCCGAGGACGCCCGCCGGCTGACGATCAAGCGCAACACGGTCGCGGTCGTCACCGACGGCTCCGCGGTGCTGGGCCTGGGCAACATCGGCCCGGAGGCCGCGCTGCCGGTGATGGAGGGCAAGGCCGCGCTGTTCAAGCGTTTCGCCGGGATCGACGCCTGGCCGCTGTGCCTGGACACCCAGGACACCGAGGAGATCATCGCCGTGGTCAAGGCGATCGCGCCGGGCTTCGCCGGGATCAACCTGGAGGACATCTCCGCGCCGCGCTGCTTCGAGATCGAGGCCCGGCTGCGCGAGGAGCTCGACATTCCGGTCTTCCACGACGACCAGCACGGGACGGCGGTGGTCGTCCTGGCCGCGCTGTTCAACGCGCTGCGAGTGGTCAACAAGGACATCAGCCAGGTGCGCGTCGTGCTGTCGGGCGCGGGCGCGGCCGGTACGGCGATCCTCAAGCTGCTGATCGAGGCCGGGGTGAAGGACACCTGCGTCGCCGACATCGCCGGGGTCATCCACACCGAGCGCGAGGGGCTGTCCCCGGAGCTGCGCTGGATCGCGGAGAACACCAACGCCGCGCAGTACAGCGGGGACCTGAAGGGCGCGCTGGCCGGGGCCGACGTGTTCATCGGCGTCTCGGCGCCGAACATCCTGAACGGCGACGACATCGCCACCATGAACGACGACGCGATCGTCTTCGCGCTGGCCAACCCCGACCCCGAGGTCGACCCGGCGGCGGCGCACGAGCACGCGGCGGTCGTCGCCACCGGCCGCAGCGACTTCCCGAACCAGATCAACAACGTGCTGGTCTTCCCCGGCGTCTTCCGTGGTCTGCTCGACGCGCAGTCCTCGACGGTGTCGATCCAGACGGAGCTGGCGGCCGCGAAGGCACTGGCCGGCGTCGTCACCGACGACGAGCTGAACGCCGACTACATCGTGCCCAGCGTCTTCCACCCGGAGGTGCACACGCGGGTGGCGCACGCCGTTCGCGACGCCGCCGGTGGCAAGGCCCCGGCCGCGGAGATGTTCCCGGACGACTCACCAGGCGCGCTCGTTTGAGTCGTCTGCTCTGATGGACGAATCTTGACCGGGACCGACTCCCGTACAGCCTGGTTCTGGCGGGCCGCCTTCGTGGCGGCCTGCCTGATCCACCTGTACGGCGTGTACGCGCCGCAGCAGGCCGGGTCCGGCGTCCAGTTCCCGTACGCCGACAAGCTGGCGCACCTGCTCCTGTTCGGCTCCGTCGCGTATCTCGGCCTGCGCAGCGGCGTACCGGCGCGGTGGTTGCTGCCGATCGTCGCCGCGAACGCGGTGGTCAGCGAGGTCGTCCAGCACTACTGGCTGCCGTCCCGCAGCGGGGACGTCTTCGACACGCTCGCCGACCTGTGCGGGCTGACACTCGGCGCCTGGCTCGGGTTTCGCGCACTCCACGCGCAGCCCCGGACCCAAAAAGACGCTGGGCACGACATGATGGGGACATGACGGCCCGCACCTTGACCGGCTCACTGCTGGTGGCAACCCCGTTGCTCGACGAGCCGCCGTTCCGGCGGTCGGTGATCCTGCTGCTGGATCACGACGAGGACGGTGCGCTGGGGGTCGTCGTGAACCGCGCCGCCGACCTCGAGGTCGACCGGGTGCTGTCCGACTGGACCGACACCGTCAGCGAGCCCGGCGTGCTGTTCATGGGCGGCCCGGTGGGCACCGACAGCGCCCTCGCGGTCGCCGAGGTGATCGAGTCGGCCGACCCGCCGGGCTGGCGCGAGTGCTTCGGCCGGATCGGGCTGATCGATCTCGACGTACCGCCGGCGCTGCTGGAGGGCGCCATCCAGCGGATGCGCATCTTCGCCGGCTACGCGGGCTGGTCGAGCGGTCAGCTGGAAGGCGAGATCACCGAAGGCGCCTGGTACGTCGTACCGTCCGAGCCCGACGACGTGTTCAGCCTCCGGCCGGAGGGTCTGTGGCGCCGCGTGTTGCGGCGCCAGCACGACGAGCTGGCCTACCTGGCGACCTATCCGGACGACCCGACCCAGAACTAGGGCTACTCCTTGTCGTTGTCGTCGTCACCGGGGTTGAGCGACTCCCAGATCTCCTTGCACTCCGGGCAGACCGGGAACTTCTGCGGGTCGCGACTCGGCACCCACACCTTCCCGCACAACGCCACCACCGGGGTGCCCATCACCATCGCCTCGGTGAGCTTGTCCTTCGGCACGTAGTGCGAGAACCGCTCGTGATCGCCCTCGTCCAGCGACGGCATGGTCCGCTCGTCGATGACCGTCTCTGCGCCCGGGCTCAGCTGAGTACTCATAGCCACGAGTGTAGGTCGCCACCCCCTCGAACTCCCACCCCTTCTCCACAGCCACCCGACACGCCGCCGTCCGGATGCCGGAGAGATGCGGCGCGGGGCATATGCGCAGGTCGCGAAGGTGGCGGCGGGTCCCCGGAGGCGTACGGCGGGAGTGTCGAGGCCGCCGATCTGACCTTGCCGGGGATGTCGGGTAACGTTCCTGCACGGCCGACAGTCGACTTAACGGGGGAGTATGCCGTCCGTGGATTCGCACGTGCCAGCAGCACCAGCCGTGCTTCCTCCGGCCTATCCGGACCGCGCCGCGTGGGGAACTGCGAGCAAGCTGCGGGCCTGGCAGGCGGAAGCACTCCAGCTCTACTTCGAGAAGCAGCAGAAGGACTTCCTGGCGGTCGCGACGCCGGGCGCGGGCAAGACCACGTTCGCGCTGACCGTCGCCGCCGAGCTGCTGCACCGCCGGATGATCGAGCGGATCACGGTGGTGACCCCGACCGAGCACCTGAAGGTCCAGTGGGCCGACGCCGCCGACCGGGCCGGGATCGCGATCGACCCGACCTTCGCCGGTGGCAAGGGACGGACCAACAAGGACTTCCAGGGCGTCGCGGTCACCTATGCCGGCGTCGCGGTGAACCCACTGGCCTTCCGGGTCCGGACCGAGCGGTTCCGCACGCTGGTGATCCTCGACGAGGTGCACCACGGTGGCGACGCGCTGTCATGGGGTGAAGGTGTGCGGGAGGCGTTCGACCCCGCGACCCGCCGGCTCGCCCTGACCGGTACGCCGTTCCGCAGCGACGACAACCCGATCCCGTTCGTCACCTACGAGTACGGCAACGACGGCTCTCAGCGCAGCCGTGCCGACTACACCTACGGCTACGGTCACGCGCTGCGCGACCACGTCGTCCGGCCGGTCATCTTCATGTCGTACTCCGGTGAGATGCGCTGGCGCACCAAGGCCGGTGACGAGGTCGCGGCCCGGCTCGGCGAGCCGCTGACGAAGGACCTGACCGCTCAGGCGTTGCGGACCGCGCTCTCGCCGGAAGGCGAGTGGATGCCCGCTGTGCTGTCGGCCGCCGACAAGCGGCTGACCGAAGTACGGCGGCACATGCCCGACGCGGGTGGGCTGGTGATCTCGGGCGACCAGAACACGGCCCGGGCGTATGCGAAGGTGCTGCGCGAGCTGACCGGCGAGGCGCCGACCGTCGTGCTGTCCGACGAGAAGGCGGCGAGCAAGAAGATCCAGAAGTTCTCCGACGGGGAGCAGCGCTGGATGGTCGCGGTGCGGATGGTGAGCGAAGGCGTCGACGTACCGCGGCTGGCGGTCGGGGTCTACGCGACGCCGACCTCGACGCCGCTGTTCTTCGCCCAGGCCGTCGGGCGGTTCGTGCGGGCCCGCAAGCGGGGTGAGACGGCGTCGGTGTTCGTACCGTCGGTGACCCGGCTGCTCAGCTTCGCGGCCGAGATGGAGGTCGAGCGGGACCACGTGCTCGGCCGGAAGAACTCCGCCGAGGACGGCGATCTCTTCGCCCTCGAGGACGATCTGCTGAAGAAGGCGAACGAGGCCGAGGGCGCGAGCGACGACCTGGAGGCGAAGTTCGAGGCGCTCGGTTCGGACGCCAGCTTCGACCGGGTGGTCTTCGACGGTGGCGACTACGGCACCGGTGGCGACCTCGGCTCGGACGAGGAACTCGACTTCCTCGGTCTCCCGGGTCTGCTCGAGCCCGATCAGGTGCGCGAACTGCTCCGCAAGCGGCAGGCGAAGTCGCTGGCCCAGCAGAAGAAGTCTCAGCGCGACACCTCGGCCGACCGCGAGGACCCGACCCCGGTCGAGCTGGCGACGCACGAGCAGGTCGCTCTGCTGCGCCGCGAGCTCAACGGCCTGGTCGCCGCCTGGCACCACCGGACCGGGCAGCCGCACGGCGTCATCCACAACGATCTGCGCCGCAAACTCGGTGGCCCGGCGGCGGCGCACGCGTCTTCCAACCAACTCCGCGAGCGGATCGAACTGATCAGGGACTGGGCGACCCAACGCCGAGCCTGAGCACGGACGCCGTTGAGGGCCCGGCTAGGAGGGCGTGGTGAGGGACTGGGTGCCGACGACCTCCAGCAGCCGGATCGCCTGGTCGGACGGCGAACCGGGGTCGGCGGTGTAGAGGATGACGCGCTGGTCGCGGTCGGGGATGAGCAGCACCTCGCAGACGACGTCGATGCGGCCGACGGCCGGGTGCAGGATCGTCTGGCACATGCTCTGCTGGGTCGCGACCTCGTGAAGGGTCCAGATGCGGGCGAACTCCTCGCTGCCCTCGACCAGGTCCGTCACCAGCGCGGCGATCGACGAGTCGTCGGGGTAGCGGCCGGTGGCGGCTCGCAGGTCGGCCGCCGACTC
Source organism: Kribbella sp. CA-293567 (assembly GCF_027627575.1). NCBI lineage: Bacteria > Bacillati > Actinomycetota > Actinomycetes > Propionibacteriales > Kribbellaceae > Kribbella > Kribbella sp. CA-293567. The sequence continues at coordinate 5,955,973 of NZ_CP114065.1, read as the reverse complement.
GCGGGCGAACTGGGCGGTCTGGCGCTCTCCGAAGCGGTCCACCTGGCGTGAACCCGAAAGGAAGCGCAGGCGGAGCAGGTTTCGCTCGCGCGGCGGTACGGCGGAGAAGTCGGTGATCAGGGCCGCGGCCAGCGGGTTCCACGCCAGTACGTCGTACTTCGCGTCCAGCACCAGCCCAGGTACGTCGAGTCGCGCCAGCATCCGCAGTACGCCGGTGCGCACGTCCGCCGGCGGTCCCGGCTGAGGCGCAGGTTGCTCGCCGGCCAGCCGGAACAGGTGACCTCGCTCGTCCTCGGAGAGCCGCAGCGCTCGCGCCAAGCCGCTCAGTACCGGGCGGGACGGTCGCGGGCCACGTCCCTGTTCGAGGCGGGTGTAGTAGTCGGTCGACATCGTGGCCAGCCCGGCGACCTCCTCGCGCCGCAGGCCCGGCGTACGGCGTCGCAGGCCGGCCGGCAGCCCGACGTCGTCAGGGCGCAACCGCTCCCGCCGGATGCGGAGGAACTCCGCCAGCTGTGCCCTGTCCATGAGGCCAGCATCTCAAGCCGTGCGACGGCCAGCCAGGGACCGCCGATCCCAGGCTCGGCCCGCTCTGCCGCCGACCGTGAAACAAGCCAAAGCTCTGGCCATGAACAAAGTCGCATTCATCACAGGTGCCAACAAGGGAATCGGCAAGGAGATCGCCCGGCAACTCGGCGCGGCGGGCCAGCTGGTCCTGATCGGCGCGCGAGATCTGGCGCGCGGTGAAGCCGCCGCGAAGAAACTGGTTGCTGAGGGCATCGAAGCCCGGGCGGTCCAGCTCGAGGTGACCGACCCCGCTTCGATCCGGGCCGCCACGGCGCGGATCGCGGCCGAGCACGGCAAGCTCGACGTCCTGGTGAACAACGCCGCGATCATCCCCACCGGCGACGCGGGCGTGACCGAGGTCGCCGCGGCGACTCTGCGCGCGGCGTACGAGACCAACGTGATCGGCCTGGTCGAGGTCACCACCGCGCTGCTCCCGCTCCTGCGGAAGGCCGGCGCCGCCCGGATCGTCAACCTGTCCACCTCCCTCGCGTCGTTCACCCAGGTCGGTGACGTCGCCTCGCCGATGTCGACCGTCCGGACGCTCGGTTACAACTCGTCCAAGGCGGCCGTCAACATGGTCACGGTGATGCTGGCCAACGAGCTGCGCGGCACCGGGATCCTGGTCAACGCCGCCGACCCGGGTCACTGCGCGACCGACATGGGCGGCGAGGACGCGGACCGTACGCCGGCACAGGGCGCGGCCGTCGCCGTACGGCTGGCGACCCTTGGCCCAGACGGGCACACCGGCGAGGTCCACGCGGAGTCGGGGCGGCTGCCCTGGTGACATCAGCGACCACACTGATGACAGCTGACCGGCCCTGGTGTCGGGGCGGCCAAGTCGTGACATAAGTTCAGCCGTGTGGCCCGCTTGCTGACCGACATCCGCCCACTCCGGGAGTCGGCCGACTTCCGCCGGCTGTGGATCGGGTCGTCGGTCTCCCAGCTCGGCCAGCAGATGACCGCGGTGACCGTCTCGATCCAGGTCTACGCGATGACCCACTCGACCTTCTCGGTGGGGCTGGTCGGCCTCAGCTCGCTGGTCCCACTGATCGTCTTCGGCCTGTACGGCGGCGCGATGGCCGACGCCGTCGACCGCCGTACGCTCGCGCTCGTCTCGTCCGGCGGCCTGTGGTTGCTGTCGATGGTGCTGGTCGCCCAGTCCGTCCTGCACTGGAACCAGGTCTGGGTCCTGTACGCCGTCGTCGCGGCCCAGTCGGCCTGTTTCGCGGTCAACAATCCGGCGCGGTCCGCGATCATCCCGCGCCTCGTCCGGCCCGAGCTTCTGCCGGCCGCCAACACGCTCAGCCAGGCCGCCTTCAACCTGGGCTTCACGGCCGGGCCGCTGCTGGGCGCGGTGGTGATCGCCTGGCAGGGGTTCGGCGCGGCGTACCTGGTGGACGTCTTGACCTTCACCGCCGCGCTCTACGCGCTGTTCCGGTTGCCTCCGGTGCCGCCGACAGGTCTCGTACGCCGGGCCGGCCTGCGTTCGGTCCTGGAGGGTTTCAGCTTCCTCCGGGCCGCTCCGGCGTTGCTGGCGACCTTCGTCGCGGACATCCTCGCGATGGTGTTCGCGCAGCCGCGGGCGTTGTTTCCCGCCGTGGCCGGTTCGTTCTTCGCCGGGGGCGTGAAGACGGTCGGGTTGCTGCAGGCCGCGCCGGCGATCGGGGCGCTCGTGGGCGTGCTCTTCTCCGGCTGGGTGGGCCGGGTGCGGCGGCAGGGGGTGGCGATCGTGGTCGCGATCAGCGTCTACGCGGCCGCGGTCGGTTTGTTCGGGTTGTCGCGCACGATCTGGCTCGGCGTCGCGCTGCTGGCCTTGTCGGGGGCCGCGGACATGGTCAGTTCGGCGTACCGGAACACGGTCTTGCAGTCGGCCGCCCCGGACGCGATGCGCGGGCGGCTGCAGGGTGTCTTCATCGTGGTGGTGGCCGGTGGGCCGCGGCTCGGCGACTTCGTGGCCGGTACGACGGCTTCGATCAGTACTCCGACGATCGCGCTGCTCGGCGGAGCCAGCGTGTGCATCGTCGGGCTGCTGGTGCTGCTCGCGTGGAACAAGCCGTTTCGCCGCTACGACTCGGAGGTCCGGGCACTGCGATGAGCTGACCGAGGCTGCGCCTGCCTTGTGCCGGGGTCAGCCGCCGGTGGCGAGCTCTTTCAGCACCTTGCCCCAGGACGGCATCTCCGGGTCGATCCGGTTGATCTGCTGGTCGCCGACGGTGACCACCGGACGGTCGCCGAGCGGCTTCTTGAGCTTGATCGGGATCAGCTCGATCTGGTCGTCCGGCGGGCACGGCTCGGTGGTGTCGATCACGGCGGTGATCTTGGTTTCCTCTTCGGTCACCTTCAGGTCGATGGTGCAGTTGAAGCCGAGGCCGAACAGCAGGTTCGCCTCGTCGTGCTTCGGCGGGTTCTGGACCCAGTTCAGGTACTTCGGCCGGTTGCCCCTGATCAGCTGGTAGCTCGGCACCGGCTGCTGGGTCTTCTCGGTCGTCACGCCTTTGCCGCTGCTGATGAACGCGCCGAAGATCTTGTCGACGCACGGGTCGGCGTCCTTGTCCGGCGAGTCGGTGGCGCCCCAGGCCTTCGCGGCCAGGTAGCAGCCGTTCGCCTCCCGGTTGAGCGAGACGTTGAAGCCGACCAGCGCGAGCGCACCGATCACCAGCACACCGGCGAGCATCCGGCGGGACCGGAGTTGGCGGGGGCCGAGGGCAGCCGGCTCCTCGGTCTGGGCGCCGCCGGGAAGCTGCTTGAACAGGCCGAGGACGCTGCTCGTCCACTGCGGATTGACCAGCGTCGGGACGGCGTACAGCAGGATCAGACCGACGCAGATGGCGATCGCGGGGAGGAGCGCCCAGTAATTTCGCACGGCAGCAAGATACGGGGACATCGGGCCGCGGGCCGAAAAAGGTTACGCTTCGACTGTGCCCGCTGAGACGTCCCAGACTCTCGATCGGGGACTCACCGTCCTCGAGTTGCTCGCGGACGCCCCGGACGGCCTGTCGATCACCGAACTGGCCGCGTCGCTGAGCGTCAGCCGGACCGTCGTCTACCGACTGGTCAACACCCTCGAACTCCACCGGCTGGTCCGCCGCGACAGCGAAGGCCGGGCGCGACTCGGCCTCGCGGTGCTGCACTACTCCCGCCGCGTGCAGCCGACTCTGCGTGACGCCGCCCTCCCCGTACTGCGCTCGCTCGCCGAAGACACCGGCGCCACGGCGCACCTCACCGTGGCCGACGGTGACGAGGCGCTGGCCATCGCGGTGATCGAACCGAGCTGGACCGACTTCCACGTCTCGTACCGGATGGGCTCCCGGCATGCGCTCGACCAGGGCGCGGCCGGCAAAGCGATCTTGGCGGGACGCCGCAAGCCGGATCCTGCCGGCCGGCCTTTCGTCATCACGGCTGGTGAACTGCAGGCCGGTGCGCAGGGCGTGTCGTCCCCGGTCCTCGGCGTACCGGGGGTGGAGGCGTCGATCGGCGTAGTCGTGCTGGGCAAACTCGACCGAGACTTCGTCGGCCCCCGCGTAGCCCGCGCCGCGGTAGAGGTCGCCAAACGCCTCGCCTGACCCCACCCCGCCGGGACTTACCCCCGCCGCCGGATGGTTACCCCGTGTACGAACCTGGGGTGACCATCCAGAGTCGGGGGTAGGTCCCGGGGTCAGGGACGCGTGGCGGCATGGAGCAGGGGGAGGACGCGGTGGGGGACCTGTTCCGCGAGGGCGATCACCGTCGAGGCGCGCTGGATGCCGTGGACGATGACCACCTGGTCGATGACCCGTTGCAGGTCGGCGTTCGAGCGGGCGACTATCCGGCACCAGAGGTCTTCGGCGCCGGTGATGGTGTAGACCTCCAGGACCTCGGGGATCGCGGCCAGGGCGGCGGCCACGGTTTTGTGGCCTGAGCCTTGTTCGATCTGGAGCGTGGCGAAGGCGGTGACGGGGTAGCCGATCTCGGTGGTGTCGACGTCGGGACCCCAGCCGCGGACGACGCCGTCGCGGGTCAGGCGGTCCAGCCGGGCCTGGATGGTGCCTCTGGCGACGCCGAGGCGGCGGGAGGCTTCGAGTACGCCGACGCGGGGTTCGGCGGCGAACAGGTCGAGGATGCGGGCGTCCAGCGCGTCCACTCCGGCCATGGGTCCTCCAGGTGGTCAGGGTGACCAAATAGTCCAATAGAGGCCTGAGAATACTAGACAGAGTGTGCAGCGAAGTTTGGTTCTGTTGCGCAACCTGTCGAGGGGCGGCAAAGCTCGGGCAAGCCAGCTGAAACCGACCGGGAGGACCCCGATGACCAGCACCGACCTCACCCCCGCAGAGCTCGACGCCGATCTCGACCTCGACCAGTTGAAGCAGCTCGTCGGCCTGGTGCCGTACGACGAGAGCACCGATCCGTTCCCCGTCACGGCGATGGACGCGGTGGTGTTCGTGGTCGGCAACGCGAACCAGACCGCCAAGTACTACCAGCTCGCCTTCGGGATGGACCTGGTCGCGTACTCCGGACCGGAGCACGGCAACAAGGACCACAAGGCGTTCGTGCTGAAGGCCGGCTCGGCGCGGTTCGTCATCACCGGTGGCGTGACCCCGAGCAGCCCGCTGAACGAGCACCACCGCAAGCACGGTGACGGGGTCGCCGACATCGCCCTCGAGGTTCCGGACGTCGACAAGTGCATCGCGCACGCCCGCGCTCAGGGCGCCATCGTGCTCGAGGAACCGAACGACGTCAGTGACGAGCACGGCACGGTCCGCCGCGCCGCCATCGCGGCGTACGGGGACACCCGGCACACGTTGATCGACCGGAGCAAGTACGACGGCCCGTACCTGCCGGGCTTCGTCGAGGCGACGACCCAGGTGGTGCGGCCCGAGGGGCACCCGAAGCGGCTGTTCCAGGCCGTCGACCACGTGGTCGGCAACGTCGAGCTCGGCCTGATGGACGAGTGGGTCGGCTTCTACAACAAGGTGATGGGCTTCGTGAACATGGCGGAGTTCGTCGGCGACGACATCGCCACCGACTACTCCGCGCTGATGAGCAAGGTGGTGGCCAACGGCAACCACCGGGTCAAGTTCCCGCTGAACGAGCCGGCCATCGCGAAGAAGAAGTCGCAGATCGACGAGTTCCTGGAGTTCTACGACGGCGCCGGCGCCCAGCACATCGCGCTGGCCACCAACGACATCCTGCGCACCGTCGACATCATGCGCGCCAACGGCGTCGAGTTCCTGAACACGCCCGACTCGTACTACGAGGACCCGGAGCTGCGGGAGCGGATCGGCAACGTCCGGGCGCCGATCGAGGAGCTGCAGAAGCGCAAGATCCTGGTCGACCGCGACGAGGACGGCTACCTGCTGCAGATCTTCACCAAGCCGATCGGCGACCGGCCGACGGTGTTCTACGAGTTGATCGAGCGGCACGGTTCGCTCGGCTTCGGCAAGGGCAACTTCAAGGCGCTGTTCGAGGCGATCGAGCGCGAGCAGGAGCGCCGCGGCAACCTGTAGGTCACCGGGCCCGTTCGCGGCGCGAGCCGCGGCCCGATGCCGACCGCTCGGTATACCCATCGTGACACGCCCGCGACACACCGTCGTGGGCGTGTCGACACGTCCGATTACCGGATTGACTGTCAGGTCAGGTGAGGTTGGGCTACTGTGCCCAATGAGTGTGCGTCGGGGCGTACGCTCAGGAAGGGTTTTCCGATGAAGACACTGGGCATTCTGCTCAGCACCGCGGGTCTGGCCGGCGTAGGCGTGTTCGCCTTGGCCACATCAGCTCAGGCGGCACCTGCCGCGAGTTGCCGGGGTGCCACATCCATCAAGTCCGCGCCGATCCTGCGGGACGGCCGACCACCAACCTGGGGCAGCGTCCGGCTGGTCCGGGACAACTGTTCGCAGTACTGGGCCGAGATCACCATGAATCCGCGGCTGACCAGTAACCAGAAGGCCAACGCCTATCTGGTCCAGTACGGCGGCTCCAACGCCGGCCGCACGCTGTCGTGTGACAGCAGCGGGGGCAACGGCGCCGTGACGGCCGGGCAACGAACCTGCCGCACGCCGAAGGTGAAGTCCACCGACGGCAGCGTCACGTTCGCGGCGGTCGCCCGCGAGTTCCACAACTACGGCAGCGGCTACACCGAGATCTCGGAGAACGCGACCGCGCGGGATCGCTGAAGCTCTGCCGTGCAACACCAGAACCGCCTAAGCTCGAGATTATGAACGATCTAGTCGAGCGTCTCCGGCAGGTGCTGCCGCCGGAGGCGCTGATCACCGATCAGGACCGGATCCAGAGCTACCGCTACGACCGGGCGATGTTCTGCCCGGCCGGTGAGCCGGTCGCGGTGGTGCTTGCGCGGGAGACCGCTCATGTCCAGGCGGCGATGAAGCTCGCCAACGACGCGGGCGTTCCCGTCGTGCCCCAAGGTGCCCGCTCCGGGCTCTCCGGCGCGGCGAACGCGATCGACGGTTGCCTGGTCGTCTCACTGGAGAAGATGGACCGGATCCTCGCGATCGAGCCCGTCGACCGGTACGTCGTCACCCAGCCGGGCGTCTACAACGCGGTACTGTCGCGCGCGGTGGCCGAGCAGGGCCTGTTCTATCCGCCGGATCCGTCCAGCTGGGAGTTCTGCTCGATCGGCGGGAACCTGTCGACCAACTCGGGCGGCCTGTGCTGCGTGAAGTACGGCGTGACGACCGACTACGTGCTCGCGCTGGAGGTGGTGCTCGCCGACGGTCAGGTACTGCGAACCGGCCGGCGTACCGTCAAGGGCGTCGCCGGCTACGACCTGACCAAGCTGATCGTCGGCAGCGAAGGCACCTTGGGGATCATCACCGAGGCGACGCTCGCGCTGCGCCCGCAAGCGGCCCGGCCACGCACGATGGCGGCGCTGTTCGGCTCCGGTGTCGCGGCCGGTGAGGCGATCGTCGAGATCATCCGCAGCGGCGTTTCGCTGTCCCTGCTGGAGATCATGGACCGCACCACCATCAAGGCGGTCAACGACCATCTGCGGATGGACCTGCCGACCGAGGCTGCCGCGATGCTGATCGCCCAGTCGGACGCAGGTGGCGAGGCCGGTGCCGCCGACGTGGCGACCGTGGCGAAGCTCTGCCGGCAGTACGGCGCGATCGAGTGCATCGAGGCCGACGACCCGGCCGAGGGTGAACTCCTGCTGGAGGCCCGCCGGGCGGCGCTGGTCGCGCTCGAGCAGCTCGGCACGACGATGATCGACGACGTCTGCGTACCGCGCTCCCGGCTGGCCGACTTCATCGGCGCGATCGAGCGGCTCTCGGCCGACCTGGACATCACCATCGGCGTCCTCGGGCATGCCGGTGACGGCAACATGCACCCGACCGTCGTGTTCGACGCGGCCGATCCGGACCAGGCCGCGCGGGCCCAGGTGGCCTTCGGCAAGGTGATGGAGATCGGGCTGGAGCTCGGCGGCACCATCACCGGCGAGCACGGCGTCGGGGTGCTCAAGCGCGAGTGGCTGGCCGAGGAGATCGGTCCGGTCGGCCTCTCGGTGCACCGCGCGATCAAGGCCGCGCTGGACCCGAAGAACCTGCTGAATCCGGGCAAGGTGGTTTCGTGAGGGTTGTTTCATCTTCTGTGATCCAACCGCAACGGAACTGCCGGGGCCATTCGACCTCCGCGGCCGTCGAATGTGACGTGCCGGCCGCACTATGGAAGGCAGTTGTCTGAAAACGGGGGAAATCGTGAGGCGAGGCTGGAGGTCACCCATGCGAGCTAGGCAATTGCTGCCGGCCGCGCTGGCGCTGACTGCCTCCGTCGTGCTGTCCGCCTGCGGGAACGGCGGTGGCCTGCGGGTCGAGGGCGCCGAGCCGCCGGAGAGCTCACCCACTCCCACGGTCTCGACCAACCGCGGCTTCGGTACTCCGCCCACGCCGGGCCGGCCGGCCGTGGCTCCTCCGGCGGCGTTCACGCTGCCTCAGGTCCGCGACAGTCTGCAGGTCGACAAGCAACTGGACCCGTACTTCCGCAAGATCGTCGGCCGGTGCTCGGTGGTGGATCGCTGCCTGACCCAGGGCCCGGCCGTCGACGTGATGAAGACCGGCAGCTCGCAGCTGATCGTGCTGATCCACACGAACGAGAAGTTCGTGATCGGGGCCGTTCTGATGGCCGACTCGCCGACCGGGCCACGCCGGGTTTGGAGTTTGAAGGCCGAGCAGTTGAAGATCGTTCCCAGCCAGCAAGGCGATCTGGTGGCCGAGTCGCAGAAATTCACTCTGGACGACGCGCCTTGCTGTCCGTCCGGACGCCTGGTCGAGGTCTACCGTTGGGCCGGCGGGCAGATGACCAAGGTGAGCTCGAAGGACCCCAAGGGAGACTGAACTTCAGTGGTACCGGAAGAACCGGCAGCGCGCATCCTGATGGTCGAGGACGACGCGGTGATCCGTGAGGCGACCCAGTTGACCCTGGAACGTCATGGCTACGACGTCACAACGGCCGAGGACGGCCTCGAGGCGATCGAGATTTTCGAGAAGATCCATCCGGACGCGGTGATGCTCGACATCATGCTGCCGGGTCTGGACGGCATCTCCGTGTGCCGGCGGATCCGGGAGACCAGCACCGTTCCGATCGTGATGGTGTCCGCCCGCGGTGACGCGCTGGACGTCGTACTCGGGCTGGAGGCCGGCGCCGACGACTACGTCACCAAGCCGTTCGACACCCAGGTGCTGGTGGCCCGGCTGCGGGCCGTGCTGCGGCGGGCAGTGTCCGACCCGGAGCGGCCGGCCCCGGCGAGCGGGGCGACGGTCGAGTCGTTCGGCGACCTGGAGCTCGACCGGGAGGCGCTCGAGGTACGGCGGGCCGGTGCGACCGTCCAGCTCACCCCGACCGAGCTCAAGTTGCTGATCGAGTTCGCCAACAACCCCGGTGTGGTGCTGAGCAGGTCGACCCTGCTGCAACGCGTCTGGGACTACGAGTGGGGCGGCGACGGCCGGCTGGTCGACGTCCACCTGCAGCGGCTGCGGACCAAGATCGGGGCCGACCGGATCGAAACCGTGCGCGGATTCGGATACAAGCTGCGGGCCTAGGTGTCCACCTACCTGTACGCCGGAGCTGACGCACTGCCGCCGGACGGAGGACACCCGTGGGCCTTCGCAGCAAGCTAGGTCTGATCTTCGTCCTGGTTTCCTCGCTGGCGATCCTGGTGCTCTGCGTAGCGGTCTACACCCAGGCCCAGTCGGCCCGGCTGGACCGCACGCGGAGCTTCGCCGACGAACGGATCCAGGCCGCGGCGCAGAGCTACGAGCGGACCGAGATCCCGGTCTTCGGCGCCCGGCTGGACGACCCGGAGTTGCCACCGCAACTCCGGGCGGCCGTCCTGGACGGCAAGCGGGCCACGTTCAAGACCGCTTCGCCGGATGCCCGGATGTGGGCGGCCGTCAGCGTCAAGGACGGCCAGATCCTGTCGATCCAGCAGGAGTACGACGCCAACGACCCGTCGATGAACGCGTTGCGCCGGGCCCTGATCCTGGGCGGTATCGGCACCGTGGCCCTGGTTGCCCTGGGCAGCGTGATCGCGGCCGGCAGCCTGTCCCGCCGGATCGTCGCCGTCGCCGGTACGGCGCGCCGGATCGCTTCGGGAGATCTCGACGCCTCGGCCGCCGCCGCGGCGGGCAAGGGCAAGGACGAGGTCCAGGCGCTCGCCACGGCACTGGACACGATGGCCAGTTCGCTGCGCGGACAACTCGAGGCCGAGCGAAGATTCACCGCGGACGTCGCCCACGACCTCCGGACGCCGGTCACCGGCCTGCTGACGGCCGCCGAGTTGCTGCCACCGGGCCGGCCCAGCGAGCTGGTCCGCGACCGCGCCAAGGTACTGCGCCGGCTGGTCGAGGACCTGCTCGAGATCGCCCGGTTCGACTCGGGGGTGGAGCAGGTCGATCTGGAGCACGTCGGGATCGGTGCCTTCGTCGGATCGGCCGTCGGCCGCCTGCGGATGCAGCAGTCGCTCGCGCCGGACAGTGTGGTCGTGCACCGGATCGGCCGGGAGGAGACGATCTCCACCGACTCGCGCCGGATCGAGCGGATCCTGGCCAACCTGATCGTCAACGGACTGCGGCACGGCCGGCCGCCGATCGAGGTGACCGTGCAGGGCCGGACCATCGAGGTGGTCGACCACGGCACCGGCTATCCCGAGGAACTGATTGCCGAAGGCCCCCGTCGGTTCCGTTCGGGAATGGCGGAGCGCGGCGTCGGCCACGGACTCGGCCTGACCATCGCGGCCGGTCACGCGAAGGTGCTCGGCGCCGAGCTGACCTTCGGTACCGCCCCCGGCGGCGGTGCCTGCGCCCGGTTGGTGCTGCCCAACCGTCCTGACACGGAGCCGTAACACAACCTTTCGCGAAGACGCGGCGTCTCCAGTTACGTCGGGTTCACCAGAACCCCTACGTACGAGGGGAAACCACGAAATGCGCATTCGCTCTGAGGTTGTTCGCCGGTCCGCCGCTGTCGTCGCCGGGATCGCGCTGGCCGCGGCCGGGATCGGCGTCGCCGGTGCTCTGCAGGCCAACGCGACGCCGGACAGCACCCGGATCACCAACGCGGCGGCCGGTTCCGTCGCAGCCAAGCCGGCGATCACCATCAAGTCCGACCAGGCCACCGCCAAGGCTTGGGCCAAGGTTGCCTTCACCGGCAGGACAACCGGCATCGCCACCAACTCGGTCGTCCAGGTGCAGCGCCTGCAGAGCGGCAAGTGGGTCAACTTCCCGGCCACCACCAAGGTGACCGGCAAGGCGACGTACTCGGTCTGGGTGCAGAGCGGCCGGGTCGGCGTGAACAAGTTCCGGGTGGTCACCGCCAAGGCCACCAGCGCCGCCGTGTCGGTCAGCATCACCAAGTGAGGACAACGGAGAGCGGCGCCATGCTCGGGGGAGATGGCGCCGCTCTCCCTGCTGCACCAGGGCTATCGGGTCCCGTAGACGTTCAGCTCGGCGGCGGAGCCGAAGACGGCGCCGTTCAGCGAGCTGGTGCCGACGAACTTGAGATAGCGACCGGGTTTCGCGGTGAAGTCGACCCGCTGCGCGGCGATCGAGTTGGGGAAGGCGCCGGTCTTCACCGGCTCACCCCAGCTCTGCCCGTCCGCGCTGACGTACAACTCGTAGCCCTTGACCATCCCGTTCGTCCCACTCTGCCGCGGCAGGTAGCTGAACCCGTTCACCTGGTACGTCGTCCCGAGATCCAGCGTGACGTGATGCGGGTAGGTGGCCGGAGTCGGCACCTGTGACCAGGCGGAGTGCCACAGCGTGCTCGGGTTTCCATCGAGGGCTGCGATAGCCGCCCCGTCGGTGGCGACATCCTCGCTGCTGACGTCGGCCACCTTGATCCGCGACTGCGGCACGATGCCCGGCGGCAGCAGAGTCGCCTCGGCCGTCGTCGTCGCCCGACCACCAGTTGCCGTCAGCCCGTACTTGCCCTCGGGTGTCCCGGCAGGCGGCGTCACCGACCAACTCGTGCTGACGCTGGTACCGGCGGCCACCGCCGCGTGAGTTGCCGGAGTAGCCGCGGTGACCGTCCAGCCCGCCGGAGCGGTGAGTGCCAGCGTGATGTTGTTGACGGCAACCACATCGTTGTTGGTGAAGGTGCTGACGACTGTGTTCTCCTCACCGGACACCATGCCGTTCAGGCCGGCGCCCGCCAGGCTCAGCGAAGTACAGTCCGCGGTCTCGCTCGATGCACCGAGATCGGTCACGGCGAAGTTGTCGAGGACGAAGTCCGCCTGGTCACCGCCGGCCGACAACTTGCGCAGGCCGACCCAGTAGTCGCCACCACAGCCGGCCACGAATTCCTGGCTGAACTTCGCCTTGGTGCGCTGGGCACCGATCGGGGTCGCCTTCACCTCGACCGACTTGGGCCGATCCACGCCCTGGACCCAGGCGTACTGGCCCGCCACGCCGTTCTCGTAGTCGAAGCTGACCTGGTACTTGTGGCCGGGCGTGAACGGCACGGTCGCCGGTGTCGTGCGATAAACCAAGCCTTGGTTCTCCTCGTGTGACTTGAGGGACCAGTCACCCTCGAGTACGTCGTCGACGAGCTTCCCGTTCCAGCCGGCCTGCGTGTAGGGCGCGTGCTTCTTCGCCAGGACCGTCCGTGGATCGGTCGTGCCACCCGCATCGCCCTTCACGAACGGGCCCCAGCCCTGGTCGACGTTCTCGAAGTCGTCGACGAGCCCGGCGGCCGGACGCTTGGTCTCCACCACCCGGACATCGTCGACCCGGACCTTGGCGGCACCGCTGACGGCACCGATGGTCAGGTCGGCCGTCGTACCGGCGGCCTCGAAGACCACCTTGGCGCGCTGGTAGTACAGGCCTTGCTTGTCGTCCGAGGCGACCCGGTTCTGTGCGGTCGAGCGGTCCACGACCACCGCGGTGCCGTTGACGTCGAGCGTGGTCCTGCGGGACTTGCCCGGCTCGACCTCGATCCAGGCCGAGGCGCTGTAGGTGCGGCCGGGAGTGAGGCCACGAATCCGCTGCTCGAGCTTGCTCGCCCCGGCGCCGAGTTCGGCGACGTGCTGGCCGTTGGCGAGGGTGCCGATGGAGGCATTGCCGACCGGCTTCCAGGCGCGCAGATCGCCGGCGTTGAAGCCGGGGTCCTGCAGGTGGCTGCCCTCACCCCATTGCGGGTCCGCGAGCCGCGGCGCCTGCTCGGGGTACAGGACGTAGGGCTGGCCTGCGACCGAAGTCAGCGAAACGACGCCGTCGCGGACCGGTGCGGTACCGATCCGGACGCGGCCGGTGTCGGTCAGTTTGTAGACGGTGAAGCGGTCGGTGCGGAAGGCCGACGGGACCTGCCAGGTGGTCGTGCCACCAGCCGGATTGTAGTGGTAGAGCTTGGTGTTGCCGTCCCACGGCAGCAGGTACTTGTCGCCGTCGAGCACCTTCGCCGTCCCGACGCTCAGGCTGCGCTTGCCGTTGGCAACGGTGCCGCTGACGTCACCGGTGAAGTCGATCCGGCCGGCGTTCCAGTCGATGATCTTCTGCTGCTGCAGGAACTTGGTCGGCAGGTTGCGCTGCCAGATGTTGGCGTAGAAGGCGTTCCAGTCGGTCTCGCCGGTCCAGCCCTCGAACTCGACCAGGGAGGTCTGGCCGAGGATCGGGTCCGCGTTCCAGACGTCCTTCTCGTGGTTGCGGACGAACCGGATGATCCGGGAGTTCAGGCCCTTGTTGGTGGCGCCGCCGTAGTCCAGGTCGTTGGCCCAGTGCGACCACAGCGACGTGCGCTCGTGCCGGTCGGCCCACTCGGTGGAGATCTGCCAGCCCTGGTCGGCGAGCTGCCGGCTCAGACCGTCCGCCAGCCAGCCGGACTGGTAGTACACGTCGATGTAGAGCTGCTGCAGGTTCTGGTCGGTCTCGTTCCGTAGCTGCTGGAAGCGCTCGATGATGTTGCCCGAGGCAAGATCAGGACGCTGCTTGATGTAGTAGCTCTGGTTCAGCCAGTTCCAGCCCTTGCTGGTCTTGTCGACCAGGCTCTCGCTGAAGGCGTTGGCCTCCGGATAGGACTCGGTGGCGTTCACGTGGACGCCGAACGCGGCGTTGTAGTCCTTGCCCTTCTTGAGCAGGGTGTTCAGGTCGGTCAGCCCACCGGCCCGGAGGTTGTAGTTGCCGCCGTAGTCGGGGTGGGCCGAGTCGTGTCCCTCCGAGCCGTAGCCCTTCAGCACTGCCAGCTGCCCGAGACCGTCGGTCGCCAGCGAGATCCGCTTGACGTCGTCCAGGGTGCGCAGGAACGGATGCGTCGCCTGACTGGCGAAGTTGAAGGGGATGTGCGTGACGACCCGGTCCTTCACCTGGTCGCCACCCAGCGGCTCGGTCATGATCGAGCGGAACGCGATCGCGCCGTCCTGCCAGTCGACGGTCTGGTCGTTGTTCGCATCCGGGGTCACGACCACCTTGGCCCACGGCAACGGCTCCGGGTACGGCGAGGTGTCGGCGCGATAGGTCCACTGCCCGCTCCAGACGCCGACGCGGCTGGTGCCGTCGGCACCCTTGCGAGCCCGGTGCCAGAAACGGGCGCCGTCGTCCACGGACTGCCCGGACGGCTTGTCGTAGACCGAGTTCGACTCGATCCCAGCGGCCAAACCACTGGTGTTCACGAACGCGTACGCCGCTCCGGTGGCGGCCGGTTCGGCCGCGGTGGCGGAGGTGACCGCGGTGATCTTGTCCGCGGTCCGGGTCGAGTCGGGGTCGAGCGTGGTGAAGGCGGTGGTCGCGCCGGGGTCGGTGCTCGCCACGGAGACCAGGTCGTGGTCCGGGATGTCGATCGTCCCGACCCGAGCGGCCTCGGTGTCGCGGACCGCGTCGATGCTGAAGGTGGTCACCCGGCCGGTGACCGCGAGGCTGGCGTCCAGCTCCACGCCGGGCAGCGCGTCGAAGGCCAGCTTGTACTGCGCCTTGTGGCCGGTGACCGTCGGTGGTCCGGTCAGCCGGGCCGCGCGGACGACACCGTTGACGGTGATGGTCGAGATCGCGTCGGGCTGACCGCCGAGCGTCCGGCCGGACGCGTTGTCGGCGTACCGGATGACGCGCGGGAAGTCGGCGGCGACGGTGACGGTCAGTTCCGGTGAGCTGAGGGTCAGATCGGCTGCTGCGGCGTCGGCGGACAGGCCGGCGGTGGCCGCCGGGGGCGGGACGGCGACGAGCAAACCGGCAGCCAGGGTGGCTGCCGTGAGGGCTGGGAGGACGGGTCGAGGCACGGGACGACTCCTGACGGGCGGGTCACTGTGCCACGGATTCTGCGTACGTAACCGCCAAGAAGTCAATAGAAACGAACACTAATGAACAGATTTAGTGAACGATTAAGTAGATCCCGACGACCCCTTGACAGGCCGCCGGGGGAGAACCCTGCTCTGCTGCTCGGCCGACTCAGCGGGCCGGAAGGATCCGGCCGGTGACCGACCCGAGACCGATCGAGCTCCCGTCGGCAGCGGTCGCCGAGGCGGTGATGGTGACCTCGTCGCCGTCGAGCAGGAACGTCCGCTCCTCACCCTTCACCGAGATCGGCTCCCGCCCACCCCAGCTGAGCTCGAGGAACGAGCCGCGCTGGTCCTTCTCCGCTCCCGAGACGGTGCCGGAGGCGAACAGATCGCCGGTCCGCACCGACGCGCCGTTCACCGAGAGATGGGCCAGCATCTGCGCCGCCGACCAGTACATCTCCCGGTACGGCGGGCTGCTCACCAGCTCGCCGTTCCAGTACACCTCGAAGGTGATGTCGAGGTTCGTCAACCGCTCACTCGCCAAGTACGGCAGGACGGCGGGCTCTTGTGGGCTCAGGGCAACTTCTGCACCCTCGAGCGCCTCCAGCGACACCACCCAGGGTGAGATGGAGGTGGCGAAAGACTTGCCCAGGAACGGGCCGAGCGGCACGTACTCCCAGGCCTGGATATCGCGCGCCGACCAGTCGTTCAGCACCACTACGCCGTACACGTGATCCCTGAAACCCTCGACCGCGACCCGGCTGCCGAGTGAGGACGGAGTGCCCACCACGTAGCCGAGCTCCACCTCGATGTCGAGCCGCTGGGACGGCCCGTACGTCGGCTGGTCGTCGCCGGGCGCCTTGCGCTGACCGCTCGGGCGGACAATGTCGGTGCCACTGGCAACGACCGTGCCGGCCCGGCCGTGGTAGCCGACGGGGAGGTGCTTCCAGTTCGGCAGCAGCGGCTCGGCATCGGGGCGGAACAGCCTGCCGACGTTGGTCGCGTGGTTCTCCGAGGCGTAAAAATCGACGTAGTCGGCCACCTCGAACGGCAGTTGCAGCGTGACGGCCGACCGCGGGATCAGGTACGGCTCGACCGCGTCCCGGTTCGCCTCGTTGCGCACCAGGTCGAGCAGCCACTCGCGGGTCGCGTGCCAGGCCGGCCGGCCGAGCGCGAGGAACGCGTTCAGGGTCGGCTCGGCGAACACCTGCGCGCCGTCCAGCATCTGGGCGGAGGCAACCGGGGCCAGGTCGATCACCTGGTCACCGATCGCCGCACCGACCCTCGGCTCCTCGTCGCCGGTCCGGAAGATGCCGAGCGGCAGGTTCTCCGGCCCGAACGGGGAGTTCGTGGGGATGTCGATCCAGCTCACTGGTCCTCCAGCAGGTTCAGTGCGGTCAGGTCGTGACGGGGTTCGTCGATACTGCAGGAGCCGAACGACGTGAACCACTTCCGGGTGCCGGTGGCCTGCTCGCCGGACAGTTCGGCGGCCTTGGCGGCGAGGCTCTCGCCGTCTCTGTTCTCCAGCACCGCAGCGACTTCGTCCTGATCGGCGCCGTCGAGCGAGGCGCGGGTCGCGAGCAGCATGTTCAGGAAACCGTGATGCTCGAAGCCGGTGTCCTCGGCGGTGTGCCGGACGGCGTTGTGCAGGCCGGCCGTGCACTTGAAGGCCACCTCGCGATCCAGGCAGCCGGTGATGAAAGCCGCGATCTGGGTGGCCGTCGGGAAGAGCGTGGCATCCAGGCCGCCGGTGCGCAGTTTCGCGGCGTACCCGGCGTCGGCGACGACGTCCAGCGCTCGCTCCCAGCCGCCGTCCAGGCCGATCTCGACGAACGCGGTCTCCTCGTCCAGGCAGTCGTCGCAGGCGCGGACCACGCGCAGCGCGTTGCGGGACAGGTCGTCCTCGTCACGCAGGCGCACCTCGATCGCCTTCACGACGACATCGGCCGAGCGGTCGCCGTACCGGACGGCGGGCTCGATACCGCCGGCACCGCCGGTGATCACGACGGCGACCTCCAGCGGTGATCCGGTCCGGGCGGCTTCGGCGGCGACCTTCATCAGGTTGTCGTCAGTGCAGATCAGCGGACCGACCAGCTCGGCGTACGGCGCCTGCCGGTGCGCCCGGTGGGCGGCGACGGCTTCGGCCAGGGGCAGGTCGCCGGGCGGGAACATGGCCGCGTCGTCGACCAGGTGCCGGAACAGCGCAGGGATGGTTGACATGGCTCCGAGCCTATCGGATGCTTTCGGTAAGCGGACACATGTGTTCGGATACCGTACAGGTTGGAAGTTGGGGTCATGGCGTTCTACCGGCAGGCAGGGCAGGTTCCGCCGAAGCGGCACACGCAGTTCCGCAAACCGGACGGCGGGCTGTACTACGAGGAACTGATGGGCGAGGAGGGGTTCTCGTCGGACTCGTCGCTGCTGTACCACGCGGGCGTGCCGTCGGCGATCGTGGATTCGCAGATCTGGGAGCTGCCTGATCTGTCGACGACCGCGAACCACCCGCTGACGCCGCGACACCTGAAGCTGCACGATCTGTTCGCCTCGGGTGCGGGCAACAACGTGGTCGAGCAGCGCCGGCTGGTGCTCGGCAACGGCGATGTCCGGATCTCGTACGTGATCGCGGCCGAGGTCTCGCCGTACTACCGCAACGCGATCGGCGACGAGTGCGTCTACATCGAGCGCGGATCGGCGACGGTCGAGACGGTGTTCGGCGTACTGGAGGCGGCCGAGGGCGACTACGTGATCATCCCGCGCGCCACCACGCATCGCTGGCTGCCGGGGGCGGACGGCGTACAGGCCTACTGCATCGAGGCGAACAGTCACATCGCGCCGCCGAAGCGGTATCTGAGCCGGTTCGGGCAGTTCCTCGAACATGCGCCGTACTGCGAACGCGACCTGCACGCGCCGGCGTCGGTGTTCGTTGTGGAGGGCAATGACGTCGAGGTGCTGGTGAAGCACCGGGGCCAGGGCGCGAACGGGATCGTCGGCAGCCGGATGACCTATGCGACCCACCCCTTCGACGTGGTCGGCTGGGACGGTTGCCTCTACCCGTACACCTTCAACGTGAGCGACTTCGAGCCGATCACCGGGCGGATTCACCAGCCGCCACCGGTGCACCAGGTCTTCGAGGCGCACAACTTCGTGATCTGCAACTTCGTGCCCCGCAAGGTCGACTACCACCCGCTCTCGGTGCCGGTGCCGTACTACCACTCGAACGTCGACTCCGACGAGGTGATGTTCTACTGCGGCGGCGACTACGAGGCGCGCAAGGGATCGGGCATCGGACTCGGCTCGATCTCGCTGCACCCCGGCGGCTACGCCCACGGCCCGCAGCCCTCGGCGATCGAGGCGTCGCTGGGCGCGGAGTCGTTCGAGGAGCTCGCGGTGATGGTCGACACCTTCCGGCCGCTGGAGGTCGGTGAGGGTGGCGCGGCCGTTGACGACGGGGTGTACGCGTGGACTTGGGCGGGGCGGCGGTTGTAGTTCTTCCCCACGCGGCTGCTGCGACGCCGCTTGAAAGACAGCGGCGGTGGGGTGGGCTGTTGGGTTTTCCCACGCGGCTCCTTCGTCGCAGCTCCCGCCCGCCCCGGTGCGCGGCTCCTTCGTCGCCGCTTGAAATACGCGGTGGTGGAGGCAGTGCGCCGGGGCGAGTAGCGCGCTGCTGGTAATGCGCCGGGTGGCGTGGCGCCTGCTGGTAACGCGTCTCTTGCGTTGCTGCTTCGTAGCTCGCCCTTGGCTGAGCGGGCTGCTGGACTTCCACCACGCTTGGCCCGTACCGCAAGTCCGTTCCAGCCACTTGGCAGTCCACCTCCACCCACCCGCCCACCCGCCCCACAGACCACTCCAAGCGGCGACGCAGGAGCCGCGCGCCCGGGTGGGTGGGAGCTGCGACGGAGGAGCTGCGTGGGAAGCAAGTACGTGTCGCAGAGCAGCCGGACCTCTCGCCTGAGAGGGTTGGGGGATGAGCGATCAAGTTCCGGTGCAGACGTTTGTCGTCAGCATCGATCGGGATGCTGTGGTGCAGCGTCGGGCCGTGGTCAGCAAGGGGCAGCGGCGGGGGGCCTGGGGGACGTTGGCGATCGGGGCCCTGGGCATCGGGGTGGCGCTCTACGCGCTGGTCGCGTTCCAGGGGGCCGGGATGTGGCCGTTCTCGTTGTTGTTGATCGCGGCAATGGTTCCGCTGGTGGCGAGCACGGTGCTGGCGCTCAGGCTCGACCGGGAGCGGCAGCGCTGGTACGCCGCCAACGAGTTGCCGCCGGTGGGGATGCGGATGTCGCCGAAGGGGCTCGAGCTGGCGTGTGAGGGGGCGGCGTACCCGGTGATCCTGCCGTGGACCGCGGTTCAGGGCTTCAAACAAGTCAAGATTTTCGGCCAGTTCGTCCTCGAGCTGAAGTTGAAGCCGGGGATCGGCGCGACCACGGCCGGCGTACGGGGGCTGGATCAGCCCGCGGTGCGCTCCATCGTCAGGCCGAGCCCGCTGCTCAAACCGACCGGTCTCTATCTGGTCAAGTCGCTCGATCAGCCGGTTCACGTCATAGACCAAGCCTTGAAACACTTCTCCGGCGGAAAAGCCTCGATCGTCAGCTAGCAGGGCAGGGCGCGGAAGGTGTAGCCGCGGGCTCTGAGCTGGGGCAGGGCCCGGTTCAGGGCCGCTACAGTCTCGGTGCGGTTGCCGCCGCCGTCGTGCATCAGGACGACCGCGCCGGGGTAGGCGCCGTGGAGGATCGCGCGCTCGATCCGGGCCGCGCCCGGCTTCTCCCAGTCCTTGGTGTCGACGTCCCAGAGCACTTGGCGCTGGTGGTTCGCCGCTGCCACCTTCGCCACCGCCGCGTTGGTGTCGCGGTACGGCGGGCGGAAGCACTTCGACTTCACGCCGTTGAAGATCTCCTCGTGCATCCGCCGCGGGATCAGTCTGGTCAGCATCTGGTGGTCCCAGGTGTGGTTGCCGACGGTGTGACCCTGGGCGCGAGTCGCCCCGACCAGTTCCGGGTGCGCCGCTGCTTCCTTGCCCAGTACGAAGAAGGTCGCCTTCGCGCGGTGCCGGGCCAGCACGGCCAGCACCTTCGGCGTGAAGACCGGCTGTGGCCCATCGTCGAAGGTCAGATAGATCACCTTGCCGTCGTTGCCCAGCGTCCAGTCGTCGGTCGCCGGCGCGCCGGTCCGCTGGTTCTTCTGAACGGCCGCGATGGCCCGAT
Organism: Kribbella sp. CA-293567; assembly: GCF_027627575.1. Taxonomy (NCBI): domain Bacteria; kingdom Bacillati; phylum Actinomycetota; class Actinomycetes; order Propionibacteriales; family Kribbellaceae; genus Kribbella; species Kribbella sp. CA-293567. The sequence goes on along the minus strand of NZ_CP114065.1, from coordinate 5,935,525 downwards.
GACCAGGCTTCGCCGATCCCGGCTTCGGCTTCGAGAACTTCGACTGGATCGGTTTGGCCGGGGTGCGTCCGGCCGGCCCGGCAGCGAGCTGGCGGTTGCCCGAAGGCGAGGGCCCGGAGGGGTTGGCCGCCTGGACGAGCGCGGCTCCGAACAAGAGGGCGGCAACGAGAAAAAGTTTGCCGGGCGGCAAGGTCATTGCGGCATCCTCTCCCGGTGACCGGGCCATCCCCGGCACCGGCCCCCGGCGTTTCGGACGTATCGTGCCTTCCTGGGGCAGGTCGCGCGGGCCCACAGGGGCTTCCGGCCGCCCTGCCAGTCAGCCAGAACCCGACGACGTGTGAGGCGTGAACAATGACGGACAGCGACCAGACGACGGCCGGCACGACGGCCGGCACGACGGCCGGTACGCCGGCCGGCCCGGCAGGTGGAGCGGAGAACCGTGGCATGGGCAGGCGCACGGTGATCGGCGGTGCCGCCGCCACGGCGCTGGCCGCGGCCGGCTTCCAGGCGGCCCCGGCGTACGCCGGTGGTCAGCACGGCGGCGGTCAGCACCGCAAGACGGTCCGGCTGAGCGTGATGGGCACCACCGACCTGCACGGCAACGTCTTCAACTGGGACTACTTCAAGAACGCCGAGTACGACGACTCCGCGCACAACGACATCGGCCTGGCCAAGATCTCCACCCTGGTCACCGCGGTCCGGCAGCGGATCGCCGCCGACCGGCGTGCCCCGAAACCGCTGATGCTGGACGCCGGCGACACCATCCAGGGCACCCCGCTGGCCTACTACTTCGCCAAGATCCAGCCCATCACCGGCGGCGACAGGACCGGCGGCGACAGGACCGGCGGCGACGGGACCGGCGGCCACCTGCACCCGATGGCCGCGGCGATGAACGCGATCGGGTACGACGCCGCCGCGCTCGGCAACCACGAGTTCAACTACGGTCTCGACATCCTGCGCAAGTTCCAGCGCCAGTTGCGCTTCCCGCTGCTCGGCGCCAACGCGCAGGACTGGAGCACCGGGCTGCCGGTCTTCCCGCCGTACGTGCTGAAGCGGGTGCACGTACCCGGCCAGGGCGTGATCACGGTCGGGATCCTCGGCCTGACCAACCCCGGCATCGCGATCTGGGACCGGGCCAACGTCGAGAACAAGATCAAGTTCGGCGGCATCGTCGAGCTCGCCAGGCACTGGGTGCCGCGGGTCCGCCGGGCCGGTGCCGACGTGGTGATCGTGTCGGCGCACTCCGGGATGGACCTGTCCTCGTCGTACGGCGACGCGCTGCCGGTGCCGGAGAACGCCTCCGTGCTGATGGCCGAGACGGTCCCCGGCATCGACGCCGTACTGGTCGGCCACGCGCACCTGGAGATCCCCGAGCGGATCGTCACCAACAAGACCACCGGTGAGCAGGTGCTGCTGACCGAGCCGCTGAAGTGGGGCATGCGGCTCTCGCTGATCGACCTGGACCTGCAGAAGGTCCGCGGCCGGTGGAAGGTCGTCGCCCGGCACAGCCAGGTGCTCAACGCCAACACGGTCGCCGCCGACCCGAAGGTGACCGAGTTGCTGCAGGCGGACCACGACAAGGTGGTCGGCTACGTCAACTCCAAGATCGGCACCAGCACCGAGGCGATGTCCGCCGCGACCGCGCCTTGGGAGGACACCGCCGCGCTCGACTTCGTGAACTTCGTCCAGGCGGACGCGGTCAGCAAGGCCCTCGCCGGTACGCCGCAAGCCGCGCTGCCGGTGCTCGCGATCGCGGCCCCGTTCAACCGCGCCGCGGCGATCCCGGCGGGTGACGTCTCGGTGCGCGACGTCGCCGGGCTCTACATCTTCGACAACACGCTGGTCGGTGTGACGATGACCGGCGCTCAGGTGAAGGAGTACCTGGAGTTCTCCGCGCAGTACTTCCGGCAGGTCAGCGGTCCCGGCCCGTTCACCCCGGACCAGGTCACCAACGCCCCGACCCCGACCGCGCCGAACGGTACGCCGGACTACAACTACGACATCCTGGGCGGCCTGACCGAGCCGATGGCTTACCAGATCGACATCGCCAAGCCGGCCGGCTCGCGAATCACCGACCTGCGGTACGGCGGCGCGCCGGTGACCGCCGACCAGCAGTTCGTTGTCGCGGTCAACAACTACCGCCAGTCGGGCGGCGGCAACTTCCCGCACGTCAAGACCGCTCCGGTCGTCTACAACCGCCAGGTCGAGATCCGCCAGTTGATGATCGACTACGTCACCGCCACCGGCGAGGTCGACCCGAACACCTTCCACACCACCGACTGGTCCCTGACCGCCAACGGCACCGCCGTGGTGGTCAGCTCCTGACTCAAGGCCGGTACAGGCTCCCCGTCACCTGATGGGGAGCCTGTACTACGTCAGCGGGTACCGGTGACGACCAGCATCTCGCAGGGACCCGCGAAGCCGTCCGGACCTTCGAACTGGGTCAACTGCTCGGTGATCTCCTGCCAGGCCGCGGCCTTGGCATCGTCGTCCAGGCGGGAGAGCATCTGGTGCAGGGCGCCGAAGGACTCGCGTTCGAAGCGGACACACTCCGCGGCGCTCGGCAGGCGGACCGCGGACGGGACGGTCGCCACTGTGATGTCACGGAAGCCCGCGGCCTCGAAGGCCTTCTCGGCGACGCCCGGGCCGCCGAGGCTGAAGGGTCCGGGCTGCCCCGGGAGAGGCGGCGGCAACTCGGCCCGGCGGCGGATGATGCCGACCGGGATCGAGAAGAAGCCGTTGCGGTCCGGCGTCGAGTAGACGACCGCGGAGAACTTCCCGCCCGGCCGCAACGCCCGGTGGATTCCGGTCAGGGCGGCCTGCTGGTCGGGGAAGTAGATCAGACCCACCCGGGAGATCGCCGCGTCGAACTCCCGGCCGGCCAGCACGGACAGGTTCTCGCCGTCGGCCTCCAGGGTTTCGACTGTTTCGATCCCGGCCTCGGTCGCGGCGCGGGCGGCGTACCGGAGGATCTCGGGAGAGATGTCGGTGGCCACCACGGTGCCGCGCGGCCCGGCCAGCCGCGCGGCGGCGAGCGTCTGTCCGCCGGCCCCCGCGGCGATGTCGAGAACGCGGTCGTCCTTGCCGATCCCTGCTGCCCGGAGCATCACCTCGGTCGCGTCGCCCAGCCAGTCGTCGATGGTGGGACCCCAGCGGTTCCACGCCTCCGCGGCGTCCTCCCACTGGGCGCGGGTGGTCTGCTTGAACGCGATCGGATCGAAGGTGGTGGTCATGAGTTCCCCCTTGGTGTGATGAGGGTTTCAGCGCACCACCGGCGCGGAGCGATTACCAGTACAAGTTCTGGACCGCTCTGGTACGAAAGCTGGACCGGGCGCAGAATGAACGGGTGCGAGACTACGGTCAGTACTGCCCCGTGGCGCTGGCCAGCGAGGTGCTCGCCGACCGGTGGACGCCGCTGATCGTGCGCGAACTGGTGCTCGGCAGCCGGCGCTTCAACGACATCGACCGCGGCTTGCCGGGGATCTCCCGGACGCTGCTGAAGCAACGCCTGCACCACCTGGAACGCAAGGGCGTGCTGGAGCGGGTGCCGGTCGCTCGCGGGCACGAGTACCGGCTCACCGCGGCCGGGCGGGACCTCGAGGGCGTCATCATGGCGATCGGCGAGTGGGCGGTGCGCTGGATGTTCTCCGAGCCGCAACCGCGCGAGGTCGACCCGATCACCCTGACGTGGTGGATGTCGCGGCGGATCGACCACGGTGAACTGCCGCCGCAACGGGTCACGGTCGAGTTCGACTACCGAGGTGACGACCCGACCCGGATCTGGCTGGTCCTCGACCGGGACGAGGCGTCGGTCTGCACCAGCCATCCCGGCTTCGACTGCGATGTCGTGGTCACCACCCGGCCGGTCGACCTGATGCGGGTGTTCTCCGGCATCGTCACCCTGGCTCAGGCGCGCGTCGACGGCTCCGTCGTACTGGCCGGACCGCCCCGGCTGCTGCGAATACTGCCCACCTGGTTCCTGTGGAGCCCGTTCGTGCCCGCGGTCCAGGAGCGGCTGAGCTGATCTACGCCGAACTCTTGACCTGAGAAGAGAGCAAGTGATTTAGTCACTTTGTGACTTACTCAACGGTGGGAGCGGCTCCGAGCCTGTCGGATCGGCTGACCGAGGCGATCCTCGGCATCATCCGGGAGGCCGACCTGGGCCCGGGCGACGCCATTCCGTCGGCTCGCGAGCTGGCCAAGCGCTTCGACATCACCACTCCGACCATCCGCGAGGCGCTTCGCAAGCTGGAGGCGACCGGCGCTGTCGAGTTCCGCCACGGCTCGGGCACGTACGTCGGGCCGACCATCAACAACGTGGTGCTGGCCAACCCGCATCGCCCGCCGATCACCAAGGAATCGGTTCTCCAGCTGATCGGTGCGCGGTTGCTGATCGAGCCGGCGGTGGCCGCGCAGGCTGCCGCCGTACGAGCTGGAGTGGCTGGGACGCGGTCGCTGGAGCGGTTGGAGGCTGCCGTGACCAATGCCCTCACGCCGCCTGGTGGCCCTGCGTTCGCGCTCAACTTCCATGTCGAGCTGGCCGCGGCGAGCGGCAATCCTGTGGTCGAGGAGCTGATCGGCTCGCTGCTGAAGGTGCGGTTGCGCGAGCAGCAGCAGATCCGGCAGCTCTACGACAACCGCAAGCGCGACTACGAGGAACACCGGGCCATCTTCGAGGCCGTCCAGGCCGGTGACGCCGCTGCCGCCGAGCAGCTGACGCGGGCGCACCTGGACCACATCCGGCTGGCCGTCGAGGCCGCAGAGTTCTTGGAGTTGCCGTGAGCAACAAACTGGCAGAGATGACGACCGACCAGGCGCGCGACGCCGTCCGGCTGGCGCCGCTGGTGATCATCCCCGTGGGCGCGCAGGAACAACACGGTGGCGGAATGGCGATGTCCACCGACACCGTCCGCGCCGAAGGACTCGCCGACCTGGTGGCCGGCCGGCTCGGCGGCCGCGCGGTGATCGCGCCACCGCTCAACTACGGCGTATCTCCGCACCACATGGCTTTCGCGGGCACCGTCACGTTGTCCCCGGCAACCTTCCAGTCCGTACTGCGGGACCTGGTCGCGAGCCTGCGGCAGCACGGATGGAGCCGGTTCCTGGTGATCACCGGCCACGGCGGCAACAACGCGGCCCTCAGCGTGCTCGCCCAGGAGTACCTCCTGCAACCCGATCTCACCTTCTCCTGGACACCGATCACACCGCTCGTCTCCGACGTGATCGCCGGCATGGAGGTCAGCCAGGTGCACGGTCACGCAGGCGAGGCCGAGACCGCCCAGATGCTCTATCTCGCGCCCGAGCTCGTGCACGCCGACCTGCTGGAGCCCGGCGCGCTGCTGCTCGACGAACTGTCTCCGAAAGCCCGGCTGTCCCGGCAGGCTCAAGGTCCACGCCTGTCCGTCGGGTTCGACGCGTACCACAAGCGTGGCGTCCTGGGTGATCCCCGACGAGCCACAGCCGAGGACGGCCGACTTCTGGTCGAGACCGCCGCAGACCGGATCGCCGCCTTCGCCGACGAGTTGCTCTCGGCCTGACCTCCGCCGGCCCGCGGCCGGCGCTTCGTCGTACCACTTCACTGTCACTGGACCGCCCAACGCGTTCCAGGCGCGAGCCTGCCCGCCCGCAGGCCGCCGGCCCAAGGAGGCACCCTGATGAACCTCGCACGCCCGAAAACCCTGGTGACCATCCTGGTCGCGGCCGGCCTGGTGACCGCCGCGACTGTGTTGCCAACAGCAACAGTCGCGCAAGCGTCCGCTCGTACGGCGGGCTGCGGCAAGCAGGCCGCTCCTACCGGCGACTACTCGCTGGTGAGTGGCGGCCTGACGCGGACCTACCGTCTGCATCTGCCGGAGAAGTACCAAGCAGGGAAGGCTTATCCGTTGGTCGTCGTGTACCACGGGCGAGGAAAGACCGGCGCTTTCACCGAGGCGTTCACAGACCTGTCGAAGCTGGACGCGATCGTTGCCTATCCCAACGGTGTGCTCGGCGAAGAGGACAAGCAGGCCTGGCAGGGCGCGCCGTACGCAGCCAAGGGGGTCGACGATGTGAAGTTCACCGCCGACCTGCTGGACCGGTTGCAGGCGGCGTACTGTGTCGACACTCGCGCGGTCCACGCGACCGGCAAGTCCAACGGCGCCGGGTTCACCGGGATTCTGGCCTGTGTGATGGCGGACCGGTTCGCCGCGATCGCTCCTGTTGCCGGCGCTTTCTATCAGCAGGGCAAGCGTTGCCGGCCGAGCCGCCCTGTCCCGGTCCTGGCCATCCACGGCACCGGCGACACGACGATCCCGTACGACGGTGACGGTCAGCGTGACCTGCCGAGTGTGCAGACCTGGGTCCGCGACTGGTCCGTGCGTGATCACTGCACCCCGGATCCGCGCGGCAAGCAACTCGGTGACGACGTGCTGGTCACCACCTACAAGGGATGCAGGGCGGACGTGGTACACGTCGCTGTGACCGATGGTGGGCACTCCTGGCCAGGGTCCGATGCTGCTTCCGGTCCCGGGTACGTGACGCAGACCTTCGAGGCGCACGAACTGATCGGTGACTTCTTCGCGGCTCACAAGTTGAGGAGCTGAGATGACCACAACGACCGAGCCGAAGAAGGACCTGCCCCGCCTGGTGCGCGGCATGGCGGTGATCGAGCGGGCCGGCAACGCGTTGCCGCATCCGTTCTGGCTGTTCTGGATCCTTTCCGCGATCCTCGCCGTGGCCAGCGCGATCCTGGCCGCGCTGGACGTGTCGGTGGTCTCGCCGAAGGACGGCAAGACCGTCGCGGTGCAGAACCTGCTGTCCGGCGAAGGTTTGCAGATGGCCGTCTCGACGGCGGTCTCGAACTTCGCCGAGTTCCCGCCGATGGCCACCATCGTGGTGGTGATCATGGGCGTCGCGCTGGCCGAGCGGACCGGCTTCCTGCAGTCGCTGATGAAGATCAGCGTCTCCCGGGTGCCGACCTCGATGGTGGTCTTCGCGGTCGCCTTCGCCGGAACCATGTCGCACGTCGCGTCGGCGGCGGCGTACATCATCCTGGTCCCGCTCGGTGGGCTCGCCTTCCGCGCGGTCGGCAAGTCGCCGATCCTCGGCATCGTGGTCGCCTACACCGCGATCGCGTCGGGGTACGACGCCAGCCCGATCCCGACGCCGAACGACGCGATCTTCGCCGGCATCACCGAGGCGGCGGCCAGGACGGTCGATCCCGACGCGTCGATCTCGCCGCTGTCGAACTGGTTCTTCAACATCGCCTCGTCGGTGCTGCTCGCGCTCGTCATCACGCTGGTCACCCGGCTGGTGCTGAGCAAGCGCGACGATCTCGACGCCGATCCGGATGCCCCCGGTGACGATCCGGATGCGCTGACGCTGTCTTCCCGGGAGCGGACCGGGCTGCGGCGTGCGGGGATCGTCTTCGTGCTCAGCGCGCTCGCGATCGTCGCCGTACTGATCCCGCCTGACTCACCGTTGCGGGGGGAGAACGGCAGCATCGTCGAGTCGCCCTTCCTGGACGGGATCGCGATGGTCGTCGCGGTGCTCTTCGGTCTGGTCGGGATCACCTACGGCGTCACGGTGGGGGTGATCAGGACCGGCGGCGACGTACCGAAGCTGATGGCCGAGGGGATCAAGCAGATGGCGCCGGTCCTGGTGCTGTTCTTCGCGATCGCGCAGTTCCTGGCGTACTTCAGCTGGAGCCGGATCGGCGACCTGCTGTCGGCCGAATCGGCCCGCTGGCTGGGCGATCTCGGGGCGCCGACGGTGGTGATCTTCCTCGGCATCCTGGTGCTGCTGACGCTGATCAACATCCTGGTCACCAGCGGCTCGGCGATGTGGTCGCTGACCGCGCCGATCCTGGTACCGATGATGCTGCTGCTCGACGTGCCGGCCGAGACCACCCAGGCGCTGTTCCGGATCGCCGACTCGGGCTCGACCGCGATCACGCCGATGAGCCCGTACTTCGTGATGGCGCTCGGCTTCCTGCAGCGGTATCGCAAGGACGCGGGGGTCGGCACGCTGGCGTCGTACACGGTGCCGCTGGCTGTTGCGATGACGATCGCGTGGACGCTGCTCTTCCTGGCTTGGTGGGCCCTGGGCATCCCCCTCGGCCCCGGCGCACCCGTCCGCTAACCCCAGACTCGCAGACCTCCCCCCGCGGCTGGAGAGTTACCCCCTGTACGAACCGGGGGTAACCATCCGGACGCTGGGGGAAGTCTCGGTGAACGGGGCGGGGCGGGGCGGGGCGGTCAGATGAGGGTGATGCCGGTGGTGCGGAGGTCGGTGAGGGTTTGGGTGGTGCTGGCTGGGGCTACTCCGGCGGTGAGGCTGGTCAGGACTGTTGTGGTGAAGCCTTCGCGGTGGGCGTCCAGGGCGGTGGCGCGGACGCAGTAGTCGGTGGCGATGCCGCACACGTCGACCGCGGTGATGTCCTTCTCGCGGAGCCAGTCGGCCAGGGACTTGCCGTTCTCGTGGCACTTGCCTTCGAAGCCGGAGTACGCCGCGGCGTACTCGCCTTTGTCGAAGATCGCGTCGAAGGGCTGCGGGTCCAGGTTGGGGTGGAAGCCGACGCCGTCGGTGCCGGCGACGCAGTGCACCGGCCAGGAGTTGACGAAGTCGGGGGTCTCGGAGAAGTGGTCGCCTGGATCGATGTGGTGGTCGCGGGTCGCGACGACGTACGCGTAGGTCTGGTCGGCCGGTTCGGCCTCCTGCCGGCGGTGCAGCAGTTCGCCGATCCGGAAGGCGACGTCGGCGCCGCCGCTGACCGCCAGGCTGCCGCCTTCGCAGAAATCGTTCTGTACGTCGACCACGATCAGCGCCCGGCTCATCACAACACTCCTTCGTGGGTGTCCTCGGACTCCCACGGTACTCGACACGCGGCCGCTGTCGCGGAGCTGGATAGGTCAGGCTAGCCTAAGCCGGAGCCTCTCTCCTTGGGTGCCTGACGGTGTGGTCTTCACCCTCGCGGTCCTCGCCACCGGCTGGATCAGGGTTATTATTTAGGTTAGCCTCACCTAACCGGATCGCGACGAGAGGACTGGCATGGTGGGGTTGGCTGCACAGGCTGGAGATCCGGTGTACGACGTCATCGGGGTCGGGTTCGGCCCGTCGAACCTCGCGCTGGCGATCGCGGCCGGTGAGCGTGGCGCGGCGTCGCCCCGGGCGCTGTTCCTGGAACGGCAGGCGAAGTTCGGCTGGCACCGGGGGATGCTGATCGAGGACGCGACGATGCAGGTGTCGTTCCTCAAGGACCTGGTGACGCTGCGGAACCCGGCCAGCGAGTTCAGCTTCCTGACCTACCTGCACGGCAACGGCCGGTTGATCGACTTCATCAACCACAAGACGCTGTTCCCGCTGCGGATCGAGTTCCACGACTACCTCGAGTGGGCCGCGAGCAAGGTCGCCGACGTGGTCCGCTACGACCGTGAGGTCCAGGCCGTCCGGCCGGTCCGCACCAACGGCGTGATCGACGCCTTCGAGGTCACCTCGGCCGGCCAGGGCGGTACGTCGGTCGACGTGACCCGCAACCTGGTGCTGGGCGTCGGCCTCAAGCCGTACCTGCCGGCCGGGGTCGACCGGTCCGACCGGGTCTGGCACAACCAGGAACTCCTGACCCGGGTCCGCGAGCTCGACGGCCGGACGCCGCGCCGGTTCGTGGTGGTCGGTGCGGGGCAGAGCGCGGCCGAGGTGACCGCCTACCTGCACGAGACCTTCCCGAAGTCGGAGGTCTGCGCGGTCTTCTCCCGGTTCGGCTACAGCCCGGCCGACGACAGCCCGTTCGCCAACCGGGTCTTCGATCCCGACGCGGTCGACGAGTTCTACTCCGCGCCCGAGGACGTCAAGCAGATGGTGCTCGACTACCACGGCAACACCAACTACTCGGTCGTCGACGGCGAACTGATCGAGGCGCTCTACAGCCGGCAGTACCGCGAGCGCGTGCTCGGCACCCAGCGGCTGCGTACCTTCAACGTCTCCCGCGTGGCCGACGTGGTCGAAACCGGCGAGGAGGCGACCGTCACGATCGAGTCGCTCAGCACCGGTCAGAAGACCGAACTGGCCGCCGACGTGGTGGTCTACTGCACCGGCTACCGGCCGGCCGACCCGGTGTTGCTGCTCGGCGAGATGGGCGAGCTGTGCCGGCGGGATCAGGAGGGCCGGGTCAAGGTCGGCCGCGACTACCGGGTGCAGACCACGAGCGAGCTGCAGGCGGGTATCTACCTGCAGGGCGGTGGTACGGAGCACACCCACGGCCTGGCGTCGTCGCTGCTGTCCAACACAGCCATCCGGGCGGGTGAGATCGTCGAGTCGATCGTGATCGCCAAGGCCACGCTGGAGACCGACGCCGACGTACCGACGGTGGTCCCGGACTTCGCTGATTCGCTCTGAGCTCAGTCGCGAGCACGGGCCTCAGCTCGCCAGCCGCTTCCTGAGCGCCGTGAGTTCGGCGGCGACGTCAGCAGCACGATCGCGGTCACGACCCCGGTACGCCGCGAGCTGCGCGGCGGCCTCGGTCGACTCTGCGCGCAGCCTGGTGATCCGGGTGACCGCGTCTGCCTGCTCGGCGGCACGCTTCTGGTGAGCGGTCCAGAAGCTGAAGCCGGCGAAGCCGACGACCGCCAGCCCGATCGCGATCCAGAGCGGATGCGTCAGCCCGAGCCCCACTGCCACCACCAGCCCGGCGACGGCCGTCGCCACCGCGCCGCGCACATCGCGGACGCCCAATGGCTGCACTGTCCCGGCAATCGCTGCCTCAGCGGCTGCCAGCGAAAGGCGGTCAGGGCCGTCCGGCAGCAACGTGACCGGCCGCCACTCGATCTCGGCGGTCACCTGGAGGGGGCTGGCCGCAGTCGCGGTCTGGGCGAGCATCTCGGCATCGGCCAGTACGCCGGGGTAGACCACCCGCAAGGCCGCCGCCGCGAGATGTGGCTCCTCGGTGTTGGCGAGATCCACTTCCAGCAGCTTGTCGATCGTCCCGGCCTGGTCGCCGAGTGTGCCGCCACCAGCGGCAGCGCCGTCGGTGAGCTGGACGCGCAGTTCGGCGACGCGGGCTAGCGCCGCTCGCTCCGGCTCACTTCCCTCGGAGATCAGCAGGCGCAGTACGGCGGAAGTGCTGTCCGGGTCGGGCTTATCGCCCGCTGCGTAGGCGAGTGCGGTGTCCGGTTCGAGCACGCTGGTGTCGCCGGTGATGAGCTCGACGGCCGCTCGCAGCCTGATCAGGTCGGCATGAGCCTTGGCCGGCGCGACCAGCTCCTTGAAGGCGGGACCGGTGACGGGCACCCGGTCGGCCCCCTCCTGGATCTTGACTGCCCATCGCCCGGCCCCGGCCGTGCTCGGCACCTGCAGCTTGCCGATGATCGCGTTCTGTCCCTCGATGCCGAAGCCGCCACGGGCAGCGGTGGTCCAGAGCGCGCGCTGCACGCGGGTGACCGTGCCGTCGGCGGACACCTGGCCGAACGCGGTCTCCAGCCACTGCGCCCGGACCTCGTTCCGCCGACCCAGCGCGGCGAGCCCGAGGCAGAGGAAGACCGACGTACGCAACTCGTCCCGCTTCAGGGCCTCGGTCAGCGCCGCCTCGTCCGGATCACCGGCGGCGAGACCCCGGATCGCCTCCACCGCAGGCCCCAGCCAGTACGCCGGTACGTCGCGTTCCGACGCCACGGGAGTCTCACCGGAAGCCAGCGCGGCGAGCACCTGCCCCGCGTGCCGGCGTACCTCGGCGGCGTTCGCGAAGCCGATCAGGTCGTACCGGATGTCCGAGAGCTCGACGAACGCGTTGAACGCCGTGGTGAGCCGCTCCAGCCGGGTCTCCATGCTGCCCTGGACCTGGGACAGCCGGAACCGCAGTGTCGAGGCCTCTGAGGCGGCCGCCGACATCTGCTCCCGCAGCTCTTCCAGCTCCCGGTTCTGACGACTCTCGGTGAAATAGTCGTTCATGGCCCTCTGCTCCCGTTGGATCGGCTCGTGCGCGGACCAGCATCGCGGGTGACCGGGGTCACGCGGAACTCAGGGGGCGGCAAGGGTGGCACCGGATGAGCCGGTGATGCGTCAGAACCTACGCTCGGGTCAACTACGTCAGAGGGGGAAACATGCGGAGCGAACTTTTCGCCGCGGCCAACCAGGAGCAGGAGTCGGCCCAGGCAGGGCTGCGGCTGCAGAACTCGAAGCTGCTCAAGGTGGAGCTGCGAGGTGAGGTCTTCGCCCGGCAGGGCTCGATGGTCGCCTACCAGGGCAATGTCCAGTTCGAGGCCCAGGGCGCCGGCGGGATCGGCAAGTTCCTGAAGCAGAAGCTCACCGGGGAAGGGATCCCGCTGATGAAGCTGCGCGGGCAGGGCGACGTGTTCCTGGCCGACCGGGCGTCCGACATCTACCTGATCGACCTCGACGGGCCGCACGACGGGCTGAGTATCAACGGTGCCAACGTGCTGGCCTTCGAGTCGACGCTGAACTGGGACATCAAGATGGTGCAGGGCACCGGGATGATGTCGAACGCGGGCCTGTTCAACTGCAACTTCTCCGGCCAGGGCCGGATCGCGATCACCTGCAAGGGCACGCCGGTCGTCCTGAACGTCGACCAGCCGACCTTCGCCGACCCGCAGGCCGCGGTGTGCTGGTCGACCAACCTGCAGACCGGCTACCAGCGGGCCGACCAGCTGGGTCTGGGCACCTTGCTCGGCCGCAGTACCGGGGAGAGCTTCACGATGAGCTTCGCCGGCCAGGGCTTCGTCGTCGTCCAGCCTTCGGAGGAACCGCCGGGCGGCGCCCTGGCCGGCACCGGATCCGGTCAGCAGTCCGGCCAGGAAGGCGGCGTGGCCGGAGTCATCGGCGGCCTCCTCGGCGGTCGCTGACACCTGGCACTCGGGTCGGGCCCAGCCGGTCGTAGTACAGGCCGGCTGGGCCCGTTCGTCTGGTTAACGAATGCCCGGGGCAACCATGTCGAGGACTGCCCAGTAGGCGTTGCCGAAGTCGTGGTCGGGTTGCAGCGTGGTCGGGTTGACGCTGGTGGAGGTCTCTACGCCGACCCAGCCCTGCAGCTTGCGGTCGTCGTCGATGATCTGCAGCAGCGACTGCACGTGGTTGTTGGCCCGGTAGCAGGGCTTGCCCTGCGCCAGGCACTCGCACCAGTAGGTGTAGGCGTTGTTGCGGGCCGGAGCGAGGTTGGCCAGGTAGCGGATCCGGTCCACGTTGGGCGAAGTGCCGCATCTGCAGCCGGTGTTCTTCTGCCGCAGGCCGACGCAGTCACTGCCCTCGCACTTCAGCCAGCTTCCGTACCCGGTGGCGACCCCGCTGCCCTCTCGTCTCACACCGCCGTTGTTCGCGGTGACGAAGGTCCCCGTGAACGGTGTCTGCCCGTACGACGACCGCAGGGTGGGGATGTCGACCTTGTTGCCCGCCGAGATCGGCGCGTTGCTGCCGTAGCCGATCCCGAAGGTCGCCGAGTAGTTGGAGAAGCCGGTCGGCACGGTGACCGGCCCGTAGTCACCGAAGTACCCGTCGCTGCTGATCCGCGCCAGCTTGCCGCCGTCGACCGGGTCGACCTTCCAGTTCTCGGTCAGTGCCGACGGCCGGGGGTTCCCGTTGCCGTCCGCGGTCCAGTCGATCACGAGGCGGCCACCGGCGGCGTACCGGTAGGTGCCGCGGAATCCGCCGGCCGGCGCCTGCTTGAACGACGCCAGCGTCTGGATCCCGCAGTTCGGCACGTCCCCACCGCAGTCACCGGTGACGCCGCTGTCCACCCGCATCGGCTCGTCCTTCAGGTTCCAGCTCCACCACCTGGTCTCGACGGTGCCGTCGGTGGCGAAGATGTACCAGCCGAGCCGGGTCCAGTTCGCGTAGTTGTTGGTCTGGGCGGTGTTCAGTCCACCGACCGACACCATCCAGTTGGCCTTGCCCCCAGGGAGCTCGGTGGTCCGCGCGTTCGCGGGCACCACCGAACCCGTACCTGCCATCAGTCCGATCACGACCCAGAGCATCAAACGTCTCATCGGTCCAGGATGAGTGACGGTGGGGTCACGATGAGTGATTTCAACCATACGGTCGATTGCCGTTTGTTTTCCGCCGGCCGCCGGCGCGGGCTTTCATGGGGGCCGCCGAAGTGAATCTGGGTGGTGATTACCTATTGACGCCCATTTACCTCAGTGGGCGGCTGCTTCAGGCGGGGAGTGCGCCTGCCGGCAGTGATTCGTTTGTTTTAAAAAATGCCTTGGGAACGGCCGGAAAAGCAATTCGGCGAATGTATTGGAATTAGTTGCCGCGGGTGCTCTAATGATCGCGTTGCGGTGTTGCCGCAACGCGATGGCAACCAAATTCCTGGAGGAAGTCATGGAGCAGGTAGAAACCCGCGAGCCGAGGAAGCTTCTCGTCCGCAAGCTGGAGAACCTCGAGACGACCCTGATCATCGACCCGATGGACCCGGGCTGCCGGGACGACACCTGCGGCTGATCGGTCAGGAACCAGGCCGGGGCGCGGTCACGACCGCGTCCCGGCTTTTCAGTGCGAGAGGCTCGGAGGGGAACCGATGCAGAAGCCACGGATCAAGGGCATCCACAAACCCGTCCGGCTGACGCCGACGCTGATCAACATCGGCGGCCGGCAGCTCGGCATCGGCGCCGAGATCGACGACGAGGACGGCGACCGCTGGCAGTTGCTCGGCCTGATGGACGGCACCCGCACCCGGGACGAGATCGTCACCGCGTTGCTCGCCGACCGGCCGCAGCTCCCGGCCGGCGAGGTGGCCGACACGATCCAGTCGCTGATCGACGCCGGGTACGTCGAGGATGCCGCCGCGCCGATCCCGGGCAACCTCAGCCCGGAGGAGATCGACCGGTACGACCGGGCGACGACGTACTACTCGTGGGTGGATCTGACCCCACGTCCCAGCCGGTACGACGTACAGTCCCGCCTGAAAGCCGGCAGTGTCGTGGTGCTCGGCCTCGGTGGCACCGGATCGGCAGTGGCCTCCTCGCTCGTGGCAGCCGGCGTCGGCACCGTGCACTGCGTCGACTTCGACACCGTCGAGGCAGGCAACCTCACCCGCCAGCTGCTCTACACCGAAGACGACCTGGGGAAGCCCAAGGTCCCGGTGGCCGTCGAGCGGCTCGGCAAGATGAACTCCCACGCCACTGTCACCGGGGAGGAGAAGCAGGTCTTCTCCACCGACGACGTGGCCGCCCTGATGCAGAACCGCGATCTGCTGGTGCTGTGCGCCGACCAGCCGCAGAAGCTGATCCGCCAGTGGACCAACGAGGCCGCGCTGCGCACCGGCACCCCCTGGATGCTCGCCCAGTACGCCGGTCCGATGGCGGTCGTCGGCCTGTTCGTCCCCGGCACCACCTGCTGTCAGGCCTGCCTGGCCAGCATGAACGACGTCGTGCGGGAGCGGTACGGCCAGGAGCCCGAGAGCCTGTTCCCCTTCGACGGCCACGCCGTGATCGCGCCGACGGCGAACCTCACCGGCCACCTCGCGGCGATGGACGCGGTCTACCACCTGGCCGGCATCCCGACCAGCACGTCCGGGCGGATGTTCCACCTGAGCCTGACCGACCTGACCTACCACTACGTCGTCACTCCGCGGACCGGGGAGAAGTGCGAGACCTGCGGCTGGGTGGGTCGATGACGATCGCTGCCCTCGACGCGACCAGCCGGCCGAGTGTCGGGCACCTCCTGGTCCGCAAGGAGGACGAGGACGAGTTCGTGCTGGGCAATCCGGAGACCGCCCGCTTCGTCGTCGTACCGGAGGCAGGTGCCCGGCTGATCGAGCTGCTCTCCGCCGGTCACACCGTCGCCGAGGTCGCCGACCTGATGGAGCAGGAACTCGGCGAACCCGTCGACGTCGTCGACTTCGTCGAGATGCTGGTCGAGGCCGGCCTCCTCGACGAGCGCGAGGCGGCCGGACAGACGCCGGCCGAGGGCGCCGAAGGAGCGGCCGAGCCGGGCCGGAAGGTCAAGTACTGGGCCGTTTCGAAGATCCCGCCGTGGGTGGTCAAACCCCTGTTCGGCAAGGCCGCCTGGACGTTCTACGTCGGCTGCCTGGTCGCCACCCTGGTGATGTTCGCCGCCGACCGCTCGCTGCTGCCCAGCTACGAGGACGCCTTCGTCCTGACCGACATCGTCCTCAGTCTGCTGATCACCAACGTCGTCGTGCTGGGCCTGGCCATCGTGCACGAGATCTGGCACGCCTTCGCGGGCGCGGCAGCCGGCGTCCGGTCGCAGCTGCGGCTCGAACGGCGCGGCATCTTCCTGGTGCTGGAGACCGATCTGACCGGTCTGTGGGCACTGCCGCCGGCCAAGCGCTACAGCCCCTTCCTCGCCGGGATGGCGTTCGACTCGTTCATCCTGTTCGCCGCCGTCGCGCCGCGGTTCGCCTACTCGCGGGGCTGGCTCGACCTCAATCCGAACGTGGTCCGCTTCCTCGCGATGCTGGTGCTCAGCCAGGTCGGCAAGCTGGCCTTCCAGACGATGGCCTACCTGCGGACCGACATGTACCTGGTGATGGCCACGGCGACCGGCTGCAAGAACCTGCACCAGGTCACCCGGCTCGGCCTCAAGCGCCGGATCCGCAAGCTCACCCCGCAGGAGCAGACGATCCTGCGCGACGCCGACGCCAAGGACCTCCAGGTGGCGCGCTGGTACCGGCTGCTCTACCTGGCCGGGATCGTCTGGATGGGCTGGTTCGCCCTGAACTTCCTGCTGCCCGCCGTCAAGGTGACGCTCGGCTGGGCCGGCGGCGTGGTGATCGGTGCGCCGATCTTCAGCCTCTACTGGTGGGAGGGCGTCCTGCTGGTGGTCCTGGCGTTGCTGAGCCTGACCGCGCCACTGTTCATCGTCCTGCGCAACCGTCTCCGCGCCCGCCGGGCAGCGGCGGCGTTCGCGCGGGTGGCGGCATGAAGACCGCGCGGCGCTGGGGCCGGCTGGTCAGCGTCCTCGTCACCAGCCTGAGCGTGCTGACCATGTCGGGGATGGCGGTCGGCGTGCTGCTCGGGTCCTTCGCGGACAAGGCGGCGCTGGCCTGCGACCAGGTCCCCGGCACACCGCAGCCGTTCGAGGGCAAACGCCATATCGCTTACAGCGGTGAGGAACACGAGCCGTACCGCTCGATGCCGCCGACCTCCGGGCCGCACTCACCCCGGGTGGTCCCGCCGGGGATCTACCGCAAACCGATCACCGAAGAGCTGCAGGTGCACGTGCTCGAACACGGCCACGTGATGCTGCAGTACGCCCCCGACGTACCGGCCGACGTGGTGAAGGAGATCGAGCGGCTCGGACGGCAGTATCCGCGGGACGTGGTGGTCGCGCCGTACCCGAAGCTCGGACGCGGGATCGCGCTCAGTGGCTGGCAGCGCTCGCAGCGGCTGGACACACTGGACGAGGCGGCCATCCTTGCCTTCGTCAAGGCGGTGCCCGGGCGGTACGACCACCAATGGCGCAACGGCGCGACCGACTGCCTGCCGCCGCATCCGCCGGCCGAGGGCGAGAACTGACGACACTCGGTAATCTCGTGTGAGCTGTCCGCGCATGGCAGGATCTGCGTCGACGACGAACCACGGGGGGTGGGGATGGGCCGCGAGGAGTTCTCTTTTCCCGGCCGGCAGGCCGTGCTGGACGCTTCTCTGCGGCTGCAGCTGGTCCGCGCCGCGCGCTGCGACGACTGGGCGGCCGGACGGCCGGCCCAGATCGAGGTGCAGTTGTTCGGCCAGGACGAGCTGGAGTTGCGGGACTGGCTGCACGACAGGTGCTCGGCCGCCGAGGAACTGGTGGCGGTCACCTCGACCCGCCACCAGACGGTGGAGTCGTTCGTCCCGAGTCACCGGCTGAACGTCGAGCTGGTCGAGGCCGGCCTGCGGATGACCAGCTTCTTCGATCCCAGTGGTGGCTCGTCGGCCGTCACCGACTTCATCGTCAGCGCCGAGGAGATGCCGTACTACGTCGCCTGCGGCCCGATCCAGATGAAGCTGATCGACGGCGAGCGGGTGCTGGTCGAGGGGCCGGTCACCGACGACGGGCAGCGCGGCCTGATGCTGATCGGTGGCGCCGAGGCGGTCAACGCGGCCCGGCAGTATCTGAAGGCGGTCCGGGGGACCGCGATCCGGGCGGCCGAGCTGCGCCACAGTGAGGTCGAGCTGACCGCCCGTCAGCACCTGATCGCCCACCAGCTGAGCGAGGGGTGCACCGACGACCAGATCGCGGAGCGGCTCACCCTGAGCGTCCGGACGGTCCGCTACGAGGTGTCCCGGCTGCTCGAGGTGCTGGAGGTCAGGACCAGGTTCGCGGCCGGCGTCCGGTACGCCCGGAGGAAGCCGTCGGCCGGGTGAGCCACGGCAAGCTGCACCGCAGGGCCCGCCCAGTACCCGGACTCGGTAAGCCCGCGCGGAGACTCCTGATCCCCGGGTGGTTCGGCGAACTGTACTCCCCGACTCAGCCGGTGAGGCGAGCCGCGCATTCGGCGGCAAGCGCCCGGCTGAGCGACTCGGCGGTGTCGCCGGGTGGTTCGGGGACGATGTGATGGACGGTGCCGTCGGCGCGGAGTGCGGTCGAGGTGATGTGCTGGGCCGCGGCCAGGGTGGCGGCCTGTGTGGTGTCGCCGTGCATGATCGCGCTCGCGCCTTCGGGCGGCAGAGGTGCGAGCCAGGCATGTTCGGCGGCGATCACAGTAGTTGCCGGAAGCAACGCCAAGGCGCCGCCTCCGGTGCCCTGGCCGAGCAGGATCGAGATGGTCGGCACCTGGAGGGTCGCGAGGGTGGCGATGCACTGGGCGATCTCGGCGCCGATACCGCCCTCCTCGGCGGCCGCGGAGAGTTCGGCGCCCGGGGTGTCGATCACGGTCACGAGTGGCAGACCGAGGTCTTCGGCCAGGTGCATGCCCCGACGCGCCTGGCGGAGGGCGGTCGGGCCCATCGGCTTGTCCTGCGAGCGATCCTGGCCGACCAGGACGCAAGGCTGTCCGTCCAGCCGGGTC
The DNA here is from genome assembly GCF_027627575.1 of Kribbella sp. CA-293567. Classification (NCBI taxonomy): domain Bacteria; kingdom Bacillati; phylum Actinomycetota; class Actinomycetes; order Propionibacteriales; family Kribbellaceae; genus Kribbella; species Kribbella sp. CA-293567. The sequence continues at coordinate 5,916,588 of NZ_CP114065.1, read as the reverse complement.
AGCGCGACGAGCATGCTCGCGTCCGGTTCGGTCAGCCGGACTGTGCTGGTCGCGGCGTACCGCAGCAGCTCCCGTACGCCGGCGCGGTCGGGGCGGCGGGTCCGCAGTACAGAGTCCCAGCCGTCAGCAGGCCCGATCTCCCCGGTACGCCGCTCCAGCGTCGGCTCGTCCGGCGGATCGACCAGCACGGCCAGCGCCCGGTCGAGCAGGACGGGCAGGTCGGCGGCCTCGACCACACCGTCGACCACGCCGTACGCGGCGAGGTGCTCGGAGGTCTGCACACCGGATGGGAAAGGCTGGTCGTACAGGGCTTCGTAGACCTTCGGCCCGAGGAAGCCGACCAGCGCACCGGGCTCGGCGACCGTGATGTGCCCGAGCGAACCCCATGACGCGAAGACCCCGCCAGTGGTGGGATGCCGCAGATGCACCAGATACGGAAGGCCGGCCGCCTTGTGAGCCATCAGGGCGCGGGAGATCCGCACCATCTCGACGAAGGCGGGCGCGCCTTCCTGCATGCGTGTGCCGCCCGAGGCGGTCGACGCGAGGATGGGCAGCTGCTCGGCCGTCGCCCGGAGTACGGCGTCGGTGATCCGCGTGGCCGCGGCGCGACCGATCGAGCCGCCCAGGAAGGCGAATTCGCTGACCACCACCGCAACGGGCCGTCCGCGCATCAGACCTCGGCCGGTGACCACAGCCTCGTCGGTCCCGGCCCGCCGCTCCGCCGCCTCGAGCTGGGCCCGGTACGACGCGCCGCCCGCCGTGCTCCCGTCCCACGGCTTGCCGGTGGCCGGGTCGAGCTGGATCGGCTGGTCCCACGACTCGAACGAACCGGCGTCCAGGACGACCTCGATCAGCTCGCGGGCGCTCATCCCAACCACTCCCGGATCGCTGCTCCGTGCTGATCCAGCGTCGGGGGAGCGGAGTGCTCGCCCGGCGTCGTCTCCGCGGCACCCTGGAAGAACCGCAGCGGCGGTCCGGGCAGCCGGAGCGGCCCGAGGGTCTCGTGGTCGACGTCGATCAGCAGTCCCTGACTCGCGGTCTGGTCCCAGGCGTAGACCTCGTCCAGCCGGCGGACCTTTCCCGCCGGGATGCCGGCCGCGCTCAATCGCTCGAGCAGCGGCTCCGCGTCGTACGCCGAGAAGGCTGCCTGCACCACCTCGATCACCCGGTCCCGGGCGGCAACCCGCTCGGCGTTCGTCCCGAGGCCTTCCTCGTCGACGCCGAACGCCGTACAGAACCGTTGCCACAGGCCCTCGCTGCCGATCGCGATCTGCACCGCGCCGTTCGCGCACCGGAACAGTCCGTACGGCGCGATCGACGGATGGTGGTTGCCTTGGGCAACACCTACCTCGCCGGCCACCGTGTAACGCGTGCCCTGGAAGGCGTGGACTCCGACGACTGCTGCCAGCAGCGAGGTCCGCACCACGCTGCCGGTGCCCGTCCGATCGCGTTCGTGCAGCGCGGCGACCACGCCGTACGCGCCGTACATGCCGGCCAGCAGGTCGGCGATCGGCGTACCGACGCGTTGTGGGTCGTCCGGTCCGGATCCGGTCAGTGACATCAGGCCCGCCTCGCCCTGGGCGATCTGGTCGTAGCCGGCCCGTCCACCTTCCGGTCCGTCGTGGCCGAAGCCGGTGATCGACAGGACGACCAGCCGGGGATTCCGCTCGCGCAGCTCATCGATGCCGAGCCCGAGCCGGTCGAGGACGCCGGTGCGGAAGTTCTCCACCAGGACGTCGGCACGGTCCACCAGCCGGAGCAGCAGTTCGTGGTCGGCCGGAGCCTTCAGGTCGAGTGCGATCGACTCCTTGTTGCGGTTGGCCGACAGGAAGTACGTCGACTCGCCCTGCACGAACGGCGGTCCCCAGCCGCGGGTGTCGTCGCCGGAGCCGGGAGCCTCGACCTTGATCACCCGGGCGCCCAGGTCGCCGAGCATCATCGTCGCGTGCGGACCGGCCAGCGCGCGGGACAGGTCGACCACGAGGACTCCGTCGAGCGGCCCGCTCATCAGTGGCCCCAGCCGGGCAGCACGAGCGCGGCCCAGACCAGCAGTGGACCGACGACGACCACCACGGTGCTGTAGACCAGGATCTGCTGGTAGTAGACGGGTTCGGAGATGGTGTCCGGTTTGTTGGCCAGCATCAGTGCGCCATTGGTGGAGAACGGGCTGACGTCCACGATCGTGGACGCGACCGCCAGCGCGGCGACGAAGAAGCCGGCGCTGATCCCGCCGTTGGCGATCAGTGGCACCGCGATCGGGATGATCACCGGGAGCAGTGCGGTCGAGGACGCGAACGCCGACACCACTCCGCCGACGTAGCAAAGGATCAGCGCGCCGATCGCCGCGGCACCGAGCCCGGCCGCCCACTTCCCGACGAACTCCGGCGATCCGGCCTTGGTCAGGATCGCGGCGTAGGTGCTGACGCCGGCCACCAGCAGCACGGTCGGCCAGGCGATCTGCTTGACGGCGTCCTTGTGCTCCTTGGGCGCGAGGGTCGCCAGCAGGACCGCGGCGGTGATGGAGACGAAGCCGATGTTCTTGTCGAAGACCAGCGCGACCAGGGCGACGCCGACGAAGGCGACCAGCGTCAGGACCTGGTCGCGCCGTACGCCGAGGGCCTGGGTGCCGGTCGGCGCCGAGGCGCCCATCCCGCGCGCCGGGACGGTCGCGCCGCCGCGGTGCAGGTCGTCGGCCAGCGTGTCCGGTTCGTTCGGGTCGGCCCGCAGTGCGATCAGTTTGCGTCCGCCGAGCAGCACGAACAGGATCGCCGCCATCACCAGGTTGACGGCGAGGCTGGCCAGGAAGACGGTCAGCTCGCTGGAGGGCAGGTTGTTCTGCTCCATCACCGAGTTGGTGATCGTGCCGTAGATGCTGATCGGCGAGAAGCCACCGCCCTGGGCGCCGTGCACGACGAACATGCCCATCATCAGCGGGTTGATCTTGTACCGGCCGGCGAAGCCCAGCGCGATCGGCCCGATGATCGCGCAGGCGGCCGGGCTGGCCGCGCCGATCGCGGTCAGCAGCGCGGTGACGGCGAACATCACCCACGGGATCAGCGCGACCCGGCCGCGGACCGCCTTCACCGCGCTACTGACTATCAGGTCGACGGTGCCGTTGTTCTTCGCTATCGCGAACAGGTACGTGACGCCGATCAGGGTCAGGACCAGGTCGCCGCTGACCCCGGCGAGGATCTCCCGCTCGCTCAGTTTCAGCGAGTACATCCCGACGAGCCACGCCGCGACGTACGCGAGCGCGCCCATGTTGATCGGTAGCAGCGTGCCCATCACGAACAGCGCGACAAGGGCGAGGATCGCTACCCACTCTGGTCCCATGGTGAGTTTCCTAACTCCGGGGGCGGAAGGACGGCGTGCGCCGCGTGGCTCACTGGCCTAGCCAATAGCTCAATGACCCACTTGTCAATAAGCTCTCCCGTATGGCAGACGACCGCTTCCCCCGTCCGGTACTGCGCACGCGGCTCTACGAACAGGTCGCCGAGCAGATCACCGGCTGGATCGCGGAGAACGGTCTGGGGGCGGGCGACCGGCTGCCGCCCGAGCGTGAACTGGCCGTCCGGCTGGGGGTCAGCCGGGCCACGCTGAGCCAGGCGCTGGTGGCCCTGGAGGTGATCGGCGTCGTCGTGGTCCGGCACGGTGACGGGACCGTGCTGACCGACCGCGCCGGCGCCGGCGCGGTGATCGACGCGATCCGCGCGCACGCGGATCGGCTGCCCGAGATCATCGAGGCGCGGGACGCGCTGGAGTCGAAACTCGCGGCGCTGGCCGCGGTCCGGCGTACGGATGCCGACCTTGCCGCGATCCGGGCCGCGCTGGAGGAGATGGAGCGGGACATCGCCGCCGGCGGCCGCGGCGTCGAAGGGGACGAGTTGTTCCACGGCGCGGTCACGCGGGCGGCGCGGTCGGAGCTGCTGGCACAGATGATGGCGGCGCTGGAAGACCTGATCAAGGAGACCCGGCTCGAGTCGCTGTCGCAGCCCGGCCGGCCCCGCGAGTCCCTCGCCGGACACCGGCGCGTCGCCGACGCCATCGTGGCCGCCGATCCTCGCGCCGCGGCGCAGGCGATGCACGAACACGTCATGCTGGTCAGCGACGTGGCGCTGCTCCGCGAGACCGGCGCGGCGCCGGGTGGTGAGCGAGGCGATGCGGTGTCAGGACGTGTACCTGGTGATCCATCGCGCGAGCAGTCGTGACGGGACTCGAGCAGCTTGCGATCGTCGCCGCCGGGCTCGGGGCCGGCCTGCTGACCTCGACCGTGGGGGTCGCTTCGTTGCTGAGCTTCCCGGTGCTGATCGCGCTGGGGATTCCGCCGGTGGTGGCCAACGCGTCGAACACCGTCGGGCTGATCCCGGCCGGGCTCGGCGGGTCGCTGGGGTATCGGCGGGAACTGCGCGAGCAGCCGAAGGTGACCTGGTTCGTGGTGATCACCTGTGCCGTCGGCTCGGTCGGCGGCGCCGTACTCCTGCTGGCGTTGCCGTCGAGCGTGTTCGAGTCGATCGTGCCGTGGCTGATCCTCTTCACCTGCCTGCTGGTCGGTGCGCAGCCGTGGATTTCCCGCTGGCTGCGATCCCGCAAACCCGACGACCACGGCCCGCGTACTGCGCTGTCGCCCGCGACCACCGTCTTCGCCGCGCTCACCGGGGTCTACGGCGGCTACTTCGGTGCCGGCTCCGGGGTGATGATGATGGCGGTCCTGAGCCTCGGCCTCGACCTGGAGCTCCGGATCGTCAACGCCCTGAAAACCCTGGCCATCCTGGCGGCGAACCTCGTCGCCGGCCTGATCTTCGTCTTCGCTGCCGACCTCGACTACGCCGCCGTCGGGTTGCTCGCGGCGGGCTCAGTCGTCGGCGGCTACGCCGGCAGCCACATCGGCCGGTTGCTGCCACCCACCCTGCTGCGCGTCCTGATCGTGCTGGCCGGCATCACCGCCGCCGTCACGATGCTCTGACCCGGGACGGCGTCAGAAGACCAGCCGGCCCAGACCGCTGAGCGCGATCAGGCCGAGGACGCCACCGTTGATCCACTTGTGATCGGCGAGCACGGCGACGAACTCGCGGATGGTGGCGCTCGGCCAGAAGTAGGCGGCCGTCGGGGCACCGAGGACCTGACCGTTGACCTTCGCCTTGCGGGCGGTGAAGGCGGCGCGCAGAGCGTGGTAGTTGTTCGTGACGATCAGGCAGCGGTACTTCGGATTCAGCCCGGCCATCAGCCGGCCACTGAAGGTGAGGTTCTGGAAGGTCGACCTGGACTCGTCCTCGAGCAGGATCTGGTCGGCCGGTACGCCGCGCTCGACCAGGTAGACCGCCATCGCGTGCGACTCGGGGACGTCCTCGCCCGGACCCTGGCCACCGGAGGTGATCAGCAGCGGGGTCCGGCCCTTCGAATGCTCCTTCTGCCAGGCGGTTCTGGCCCGGTCGAGGCGGCTCGCCAGCAGCGGCGGTACGCGGGACCCACGGAGGCCGGAGCCGAGCACGACGATGAAGTCGACCTTGCGGAGCAGCCGGACCCGGGCGTAGACGAACGAGTACGCCAGAAAGCAGACGAACAGGAACGAGACGTAGGTGAGCATCCCGATCAGCGTCGCCCGGATCGTCTCCAGCGCCGGCGACGAGAGCTGCTGGACGATCACGTTGAACCCGACGAACGCGATGATGCCGGTACCGGCCAGCAGGGACAGCAGGTTGGCCGGCCGGTGGCCCTCGCGCTTCCACATCGTCACGCCGTTGGCGGTCAGGAAGATCGCCAGCACGAAGATGGTCAGCGGGATCGCGACCAGTACCGCGAACACCACGAAGTTGGCCGCGGGCTCGTAGACCGAGTCGATCAGGAACACCGTGCCGATACCGGCGAACATCAGCGCCAGCACCAGGAAGACGCCGTTGCGCAGCACCCGCCGGTCCCGGATCCAGGTGATCAGGAAGAGCAGGAACCAGAACCCGGAGATTCCGAACGGAATGACCAGACCGCTGTCGATCACTTCGGGTAGCTCCAAGGTCGCCGAGGGCACGGAGTCGTCATCAAATCATGCCCTCGGCAAGCAAGGGGGGATCCGCGCCCCTGGGTCGTCAGGCCAGCTTGGTGAGCGAGGAGATTGTTGCCTTGTGCAAGTGGGAGATCACGTTCAGGGTCCTGGAGTCGCCGCGGTACAGGTGCGCACCGGACTCGAACAGCAGGTACGCCCGGCCACCGAACTCGGTGATGCCCTCGGACATGCTCGGCGCCCGGAAGCAGCTCAGCCTGGCCTTGTCCAGATCGGGCTGGCCGCGGCGGACGACGTACAGGTTGCTGCGCTTGTCGCGGCCGTACGACGTGCTGAAGACGAAGTGCGTGCCGGTGACCAGCAGGCCCTGGGTCTTGGTGGGGATCTCCCAGGCCTTCTTCACCGTGGTCAGCGAGCCGTTGCTGTTGATCTTGTACTGGTACATCTTGTCGCGGCCCTTGTCGTTGAACTTGCCCGACCAGACGTAGCCGCCGTAGCTGGTCAGGAAGGACGCGCCGTAGACCTTGCGCTCGGCACCGACCGGCTTGATGTACGGCGTACCGGCGGCCTTCATCGCGGTCTTGAGCGTGGACAGCTTGTACTTACGGATGCCGTTGGTGCTGCCCTGGACGAAGGCCCAGCCGTTGCTGGTGGTGATTCCGCCGCCGTGGGTGGCGTCGATCGCGACGACGCCGGCCGTCTTGTTGGTGGCCGGGTCGATGCCGATGATCTGCGACCGCGCGCCCTTGCGGTAGGAGACGACGAGCAACAGGTTCTTCTTGCCGTCCCAGTTGAACCAGGTGCCGAGACCCTGCGGCGTGTGCGTGCCGAGGCTCGCCACGGCGGCGCTCTTGCCGAAGCGGGCGTCGTAAACCTTCGACGCGGAAGGCCCGTCGTAGAAGGGCTTTCCGCCGGTCGCGGTGCTGCAAGTGATCGCCCTCGCCGCGACCTGCGCTGCCTGGGCGGCGGGTGCGGCGGTGCTCTGGGTGGCGGCCTGCGAACTGTCGGACCCGTTGACCGCGACGATCGCGGCGGCTCCGCCGGCCAGTACCGCGGCCAGTCCCAGTGCGGTGGTCTTGGTGAGACGCAAGATGTGTTCCTCTCGAAAGGGCTTGCGGCCGACCTTAACTACTTCTGGAGGTCAGTCAGGAAGCGATTCAGCGCGGTGGGCTCGAGGTCCGGGCTGTAGGCGGCGTAGTTCGGCTGGTTCCAGCCCGGTTCGCCACCGAAGGCCAGATAGCTGGCGCCGGCCTGCTGGACCAGCAGCTCACCGGCGCAGATGTCCCAGGCGTTGTTCGAGAAGCCGACCGTCGCGTCGACCCAGCCGGCCGCGACGTGGGCGAGGCTGAGAGCGGAGCTGCCCGGCCGGCGCAGCGTTCCGTACGCCGACACCAGTTCCCCGAAGGAAGCCAGGCCTTCGGCTCCGTCGGCCGCGATGTCGCGGGCACTCGGATAGCTGGTCAGGATGGTCGCCTCGGCCTCCTCGCGGGGGCCGGACGAGCGCAGTGGACTGGCGTTGAGCCAGGCGCCGGTCAGGTCGGCGGTGAAGAGGTTGCCCGCCATCGGGTCGAGGATCGCGCCGGCCACGATCCGGCCGTCGAGGACGGCGCCGATCGAGGTACAGAAGAAGGACAGGCCGCGGGCGAAGTTCGCCGTGCCGTCGATCGGGTCGACGTACCAGGTGATCTCGCCCCGGCCTTGGTGCTCACCGTCCTCCTCGCCGACGATGGTGCTGCCGGGGAAACGCTCGGTGAGCAGCGCGGAGATGGTCTCCTCGGCCCGCCGGTCGTGCACCGTCACCGGGTCGTGCTTGTCGCGCTTGAACTCGACGTCCATCCCCGCGCGGAAGGCGGTCCGCAGATCGTCGGCGACGAGCCGGGCGGCCTCGGAGGCGGTGGCGGACAGGTCCTGGGAGAGCGCGAGCAGCTCGGCATCGGAGGGCATGCACTCAAAGTATCCGAGACGATATGCAAAGCTGCACGGGACCAACGAAGGGTGTGGGGCAGATGACGAAGAACTGGGCCGGCAACATCACCTTCTCGGCAGACGTCCGGACGCCCCGGACGGTGCCCGAGCTCCAGGAGCTGGTGCGGCTGTCGGAGAACGTCAGAGTGCTGGGCAGCGGGCATTCGTTCAACCGGATCGCGGACACGACCGGCACGCTGCTGTCGGTCGCGGGGCTGCCGAGGATCGCCTCGATCGACCTCTCCGACGACTCGGTCAGCATCTCGGCCGGCCTGCGGTACGGCGAAGTAACGGCCGCCCTGCAGGACGAGGGCCGGGCGTTGCACAACCTCGGTTCGCTGCCCCACATCTCCGTCGCGGGTGCGTGCGCGACCGGAACACACGGCTCCGGCGACACCAACCGGCCGCTGGCCGCCGCGGTCCGCGCGATCACCTTCGTCGCCGCGGACGGCGAGCTGGTCACGCTCGCCCGCGGCGACGCCGACTTCCCCGGCTCGGTCATCTCGCTCGGCGCCCTGGGGGTGACCGTCCTGCTCCAGCTCGACACGCAACCGTCGTACGAGCTCAGCCAGGTCGTGTACGACGGACTGCCGGTGGCGCGCCTCGGCACGGACTTCGAGGAGATCTTCGCCAGCGCCTACAGCGTCAGTGCCTTCACCGACTGGGTCGACCCGGACGTGATGGTCTGGCGCAAGATGCACGCCGGTACGCCGTACGAGCCGACCTGGCTGGGGGCCCGGCAGGCCGACGGCTCCCGGCACCCGATCAAGTCGATGCCCGCGGACTTCGCGACCCAGCAGCACGGGGTCGTCGGGGCCTGGAACGAACGGCTGCCGCACTTCAGGTTGGAGTTCACCCCGAGCAACGGCGAGGAGCTCCAGTCGGAGTACTTCGTCCCGCGCGCCGCGGCGCCGCAGGCCTTCGAGGAGCTCCAGCGGCTCGGCGAGCGGATGGCTCCGGTCATCCAGATCTCCGAGGTTCGCACGATCGCCGCCGACGAGCAGTGGCTGAGCCCGAGCCAGGGCCGCGACACGGTCGCTCTGCACTTCACCTGGATCCAGGACGAGGCAGCGGTCCGGCCTGTCGTCGCCGATCTCGAAGAGGCGTTGCTGCCGCTGGGTGCGCGGCCGCACTGGGGGAAGGTCTTCACCGCCGACGCGGCGACTCTGCGGGAATGCTATCCGATGGTGCCGGAGTTTGTTGCGCTGGCTGGGCGGTACGACCCTGCGGGTAAGTTTCGCAACGACTACCTCAATACTTACTTGCCTTCTTGAGTATTTGCCCCGCCCGTACTCGCGTTGCAGCTTGAGCGTCGTGCCCACCCGGGGTCGGTGAGAGGCCGAGTGGGCGTGGATGGTGCGGTTCGCTGTGGGCTGGCGTTGTAGCAATCGCCGCAGCCGCAGCCGCAGCCGCAGCAGCCGCAGCAGCCGGGGGTGTCAGCTGGTGTGGTCGTGATGCCTGGTGCGTGGTAAGCGGGGTTGTCGCCGATGCCTGGTGCGTGGTAAGCGGGGTTGTCGCCGATGCCTGGTGCGTGCGGAGCGGGTTGTCGCCGGCGCCGGCGTCCTGCGCTACCCGTCCGAGTGCCGACTGACGGCATCACCGCCTTCCCGCCTGACAGTGAAGTGTTGACGACTCTCAGGTCCTGACCTACCTTTTGTCGAAACGCTTCGACGAAGCGTTTCGATGAGGAGGGTGCCGTGGCGACGATGACTGATGTCGCCCAGCGTGCCGGGGTGTCGGTCAGCACCGTTTCCTATGTGCTGACCGGGACGCGGCCGATCTCGGAGGCGACCCGGGAGCGGGTGCTGACGGCGATGGCCGAGCTCGGGTACCAGCCCAACGCGATGGCGCGTGGACTGGCCAGCCGGCGTAGCAACATTCTTGGGTTGTTGCTGCCGTTGACCGGCCGGTCCCTCGGGGCGACCGAGACCGCGTTCGTCACCGGCGCCACCGAGGCGGCTCGGCAGGCTGGTTACCACTTGATGCTGTGCCCGGTCGGTGCCGACGACAGTGAGGAACTGCGGACGCTGGCGACCCAGCGGTTGCTCGACGGGTTCCTGGTGATGGAGGTACAGCTGGCCGATCGACGGGTCGAACTGCTGCGGGAGCTGGAGGCTCAGTTCGTGCTGATCGGCCGCACCGACGACCAGGACGGGCTGGCCTGTGTCGACATCGACTTCGATCAGACCGTCGACGACGCGGTCGCGCACCTGGTCGGGCTGGGGCACCGGACAGTTGCCTATGTCAACCATTCCGCGGCTAGCCTGGCCAGCGGGTACGGCCCGGCGCGCCGAACGGCGGCCGCCTTCGAGGCCGCGCTGCGGCGGCACGAGATCGACGGCGTGATGGTGCCGACGGAGGACACCGCCACCGGTGGCCGCCAAGCGATCCGGGAGGCGCGGGAGCGACGTCCGCAAGTGACCGGCGTGCTGGTGATGAACGAGAACGCCGCGCTCGGCATCCTGGCCGAACTGCGCGAAGCCGGCCTGGACGTGCCGTGGGACATCTCGGTGGTGTCGATGGTGACGTCGGAGGTGGTTGCCGACTTGGCCAGCCCGACTCTGACGGCGATGACGTCACCAGGCGCCGACCTGGCGGCAGCGGCCACCCGGGTCCTGCTGCGACGGCTGGCCGACGGCGACTGTACGACGTACGAGGAGTTGCTGCCGTGTGTGCTGGAGGTCCGGGGAACCAGTGCCAGACCACGAAAGCTGAAGTAGGAGGCGTCCGCCGCCGCGCTGCAACGCGACGACGGACCGAGGAACCACCGGACAGACACCCGTTCAAAGGAGTACACCCATGCGGTCTCCCCGCACCATGATCTCAATGGGGGCGGCGATGGTCTCGCTCGCCCTCGTCCTGGCCGGCTGCAGTGGCGGCGACGACGGTGCCGCCGGCGACGGTGGCCAGGGCGGAACGCTGAAGCTGTGGCACTACGAGAGCGCGAACGGCGCGATGGGCAAGGCCTGGGACCGGGCCATCGAGGTGTTCGAGAGCGAGCATCCCGGGGTGACCGTGCAGTTCGAGCGCAAGGCGTTCGAGCAGATCCAGCAGAACGCCTCGATGATCCTCGCCTCCGACCAGGCGCCCGACCTGATGGAGTACAACAAGGGCAACGCCACCGCCGGACTGCTCAGCTCCAAGGGCCTGCTGACCGACCTGAGTGACGAGGTCGCGAGCCGCGGCTGGGACAAGGCGCTCAGCCCGAGCCTGCAGACCACCGCCCGGTACGACGAGAAGGGCGTGATGGGGTCGGGCAACTGGTTCGGCGTCCCGAACTACGGCGAGTACGTGATGGTCTACTACAACAAGGCGCTCTTCCAGCAGTACGGCGTCGCCGTACCGAAGACGCTCGACGAGCTGACCGCCGCGATGGACACCTTCGTGGCGAAGAAGGTCACGCCGCTCGGGATGGCCGGCGCGGAGTACCCGGCCGGGCAGCTGTACTACCAGCTCGCGCTCTCCAAGGCCGACCGCTCGTTCGTCGACAACTACCAGCTCTACAAGGGCAGCGTCGACTTCCAGGCCGATCCGCTCAGGTACGGCGCCGAGACCTTCCGGCAGTGGGTCGGCAAGGGCTACGTCTCCAAGCAGTCGGCCAGCCTGAAGGCCGAGGACATGGGCACCGCGTTCATCGCGGGCCGGACGCCGATGATCGTCAGCGGCTCCTGGTGGCACGGCCGGTTCGCCAGCGAGATCAAGAAGTTCGAGTGGGGCACGTTCCTGTTCCCGGGCAACAAGCTGAACGCCGGATCGTCCGGCAACCTCTGGGTCGTCCCTGAGCAGTCGAAGAACAAGAAGCTGGCCTACGACTTCATCGACATCACCATGCGGCCGGAGATCCAGACCATCATGGCCAACAACGGCGGCGTACCGGTCAAGGCCGACCTGTCCCAGGTGACGGATCCGAGGAACAAGGAGCTGATCGCCAACTTCGCCGCGATCACCAAGGACGACGGCCTGGCCTTCTACCCGGACTGGCCGGTGCCGGGGTACTACGACGTGCTGGTGGCCGGCGGACAGTCGCTGATCAACGGCTCGAAGAACCCCGATCAGGTGCTCGTCGATCTCGGCAAGGCCTATCACCGGGGTGTCGAAGAAATCAAGAACGGATGACCCGCGGGAAGGCAGGCTACTGGTGGTACCTGCTGCCCGGAGCCGTCGCCTTCACCGCCGTCGTCGCCGTCCCGTTCGGCGCCAACCTGTACCTGTCGCTGACGAAGTGGTCCGGGATCGGCGACCCGCGCTGGATCGGCCTGGACAACTACAGCCGGCTGCTGCGCGACGAGGTCTTCTGGACGTCGTTCCGCAACACCGCGGCGATGGTGATCGCGATGGTGGTGGTGCCGACCCTGATCGGGCTGCTGCTGTCGGCCGCGTTGTTCGACGTGATCGGCCGGCGGTTCGGGCCGCGGACGGCCTCGTTCCTGCGGGCCACCTTCTACCTGCCGCAGGTGCTGCCGGTGGTCGTGGCCGGCATCCTGTGGGGCTGGCTGCTGCGGCCCGACGGCGCGGTCAACGCGGTCGGCCGGGCGATCGGCCTCGGCGAGCACGACTGGCTGGGTGATCCGAAGACGGCGCTGCCGATGGTGATGCTGGTGATGATCTGGGTCCAGATCGGCTATCCGGTGGTGATCTTCCTGGCCGCGCTGCAACGGGTCGACCCCGACCTGTACGAGGCGGCCGAGATCGACGGGGCCGGCTGGTTCGCCCGGTTCCGGGCGATCACGCTGCCGCAGATCCGGCCGGAGACGTTCGTCGTCACGCTGACCTGCACGATCGCCGCGCTGAAGGTGTTCGGCCCGATCTGGGCGCTCACCCGCGGTGGCCCCGACAACGCCACCACCGTGCCGTCGTACTTCGCCTACAACGCGTTCTTCAACAAGCTCCAGGTCGGGTACGGCGCCGCCGTGGCGACCGCGCTCACTCTGGTGATCGTTGCCGTGAGCATCGGCTTTCTGAAGGTTCAGAGGAGGGCCGAGGAGTGAGCCGCGCGGACCCCGATCGTTTCCGGCAGGGCAAGGCCCGCTGGGTGGTTCTGGTGCTGGTCGCCCTGACCGCGGCACTGGTCCTGGTGCCGTTCGCCGTCATGGTGATGAACGCCTTCAAGTCGCCTGCCGACTACTCCGGCAACGGGCCGTTGGCGTGGCCCGAGTCGTTCCAGCTCGACGGGCTGAAAACCTACTGGCGGCAGGTGCAGTTCGAGGGCAAGCTGCTCAACTCGGTCGTCATCGCGGGCTCCGTCGCGGTGCTGGGTGTCGTCCTGTCACTGCTGAACGCCTACGCGCTCGGCATCGGCCGGGTCCGCGGCCGGCTGTGGATCGTCGCGTTGTTCCTGCTGGCGAACATGATTCCGCAGGAGGCACTGGTCTATCCGCTCTACGCGATGGCGAAGTGGACCGGTCTGTACAACAGCCGGCTGAGCGTGATCATCATCTTCACCGTCATCCAGAGCGCGTTCGGGACGTACCTGCTCGCCTCCGTGCTCGGGACCTTCCCCAAGGCGCTGCTCGAAGCGGCCGCGCTGGACGGCGCCGGGCGCTGGACCACGCTGTGGCGGGTGGTCGTGCCGACCGTCCGGCCGACGCTGTCGGTGCTGCTGATCTTCTTCTTCATCTGGACCTGGAACGAGTTCTTCATCCCGCTGGTGATGCTGATCGACAACAGCACCCAGACCGTCCCGCTCGCCCTGGCGTCCCTGCAGGGCGACCGGCTGATGGACGCCACCACCACGAACGCCGGAGCGCTGATCAGTCTGCTCCCGACGGTCGTGTTCTTCCTGATCTTCCAGCGCACCCTGACCCGCGGCGTCACCGTCGGCGCGGTCAAGTAGAGAGGCAGTCGATGAAGTTCACAGACGGCTACTGGCAGCTTCGCCCCGGCCTGACCAGATTGCGTCCGGCGGCGGTCGAGAGCGTCGAGACCACCGAACGGACCCTGGTCGCGTACGCGCCGGCCAAACAGATCGTCGGGCGTGGGGACACCCTCAACCAGCCGCTGTTCACGATCACCGTGAGCTCACCGGCGCCCGGCGTGATCGGGGTCCGGATCGAGCACCACAGCGGCGGAGTACCACCGCGGCCGGCGTACCGGCTGACGACCGAGCAGGACCACCCGGTCAAGATCGAGGTGGACGACGAGGTGGCCCGGCTGACCAGTGGCGACCTCACCGCGGTCCTCGAGCTCGACGGCCCGTGGAACCTGCGCTTCGAGCGGGACGGCCGGGTGCTGACCGGTTCGTCGGCCCGCAGCATCGGACTCGTCACCGACGCCGACGGCAGGCACCACCTGCACGAGCAGTTGGCGCTCGGCGTCGGCGAGACCGTCTACGGCCTCGGCGAGCGGTTCGGTCCGCTGGTGAAAAACGGCCAGGTGATCGACATCTGGAACGCCGACGGCGGTACGTCCAGCGAGCAGGCCTACAAGAACGTCCCGTTCTACCTGACCAGCGCCGGGTACGGCGTCCTGGTGGACACGCCGGCGAAGGTCTCCTTCGAGGTGGGGTCGGAGGTGGTCTCGCGCAACCAGTTCAGCGTCGAGGGACAGGAGCTGAGCTACTACGTCATCAGCGGTCCCACCCCGAAGGACGTGCTGCGTCGCTACACCGCGCTGACCGGACGGCCCGCCCGGGTACCGGCCTGGTCGATGGGGCTCTGGCTGTCCACCTCCTTCACCACCGACTACACCGAGGAGACGACGAACAGCTTCGTCGCGGGGATGGCGTCGCGCGACCTGCCGCTCAGCGTCTTCCACTTCGACTGTTTCTGGATGCGCCAGTTCCACTGGTGCGACTTCCTCTGGGACCCGGCGGCGTTCCCCGATCCGGCCGGGATGCTGCGCCGGCTGAAGGAGCGGGGGCTGCGGATCAGCTTGTGGATCAACCCCTACATCGCCCAGCGGTCGTCGCTGTTCGAGGAGGGACGGCGGCTCGGCTTCCTGCTGAAGCGGCCCGACGGCTCGGTCTGGCAGTGGGACATGTGGCAGGCCGGGATGGCCATCGTCGACTTCACCAATCCGGCCGCGACCCAGTGGTTCCGGTCGAAGCTGCAGGGGCTGATCGACCTCGGGGTGGACTGTTTCAAGACCGACTTCGGCGAGCGGATCCCGACCGAGGACGTGGTCTGGTTCGACGGCTCCGATCCGGAGCGGATGCACAACTACTACCCGCACCTCTACAACGAGGCCGTGTTCGAACTGCTGGAGGAGAACCGGGGCAAGGGCGACGCCGTCCTGTTCGCGAGGTCGGCGACGGTCGGTGGGCAGCAGTTCCCGGTGCACTGGGGTGGTGACTGCGAGTCGACCTTCGAGGCGATGGCCGAGTCGCTGCGGGGCGGGCTCTCGCTGGCGTCGTCCGGCTTCGGCTACTGGAGTCACGACATCGGCGGCTTCGAGGGCACGCCCGACGCGGCGGTCTTCAAACGCTGGGTCCCGTTCGGACTGCTCTCGTCGCACTCGCGGCTGCACGGCTCAGGGTCCTACCGGGTGCCGTGGGCCTTCGACGAGGAAGCGGTCGAGGTACTGCGGCGCTTCACCAAGCTGAAGATGTCGCTGATGCCCTACCTGGCCACAGTCGCCGAACAAGCCCACACCGACGGTACGCCGATGATGCGGCCGATGATCCTGGAGTTCCCCACCGATCCCGGCGTCGCCTACCTCGAACGGCAGTACATGCTCGGCCCCGACCTGCTGGTCGCGCCGGTGATGAGCAAGGAGGGTGAGGTCCGGTTCTACCTGCCGGAGGGCACCTGGACCGACCTGCTGACCGGCGAGCAGTTGGCCGGCAGCCGCTGGGTCTCCCAGACCCACGGCTTCGAGAGCCTGCCGGTCCTGGTCCGCCAGGGTGCGGTGATCGCAGTCGGCGCCGTCGACGACCGCCCGGACTACGACTGGGCCGACGGGGTCGAACTGCGCTGGTTCGCGCCCACCGAAGGTCAGGTGGCGCGCGTCCGTCTCCCCGGGCCGAACGGGGAGACCGTCGCGGTCGTCGAGCTCACGCTGACCGACGGCGATGCAGGCGCCCGCGTGGTCGAGGGCGCCTGCGAGCGGTTCACCGTCAGCGTTCGAAAGTAAGACTCTCCAGCGCGATCGACGCGCCGGAGAAGACCGCATAGAGAGCGTGCACCCCGCGAGCAGCAGCGAGCGGGGTGCCGCTCTCCACCCATGTGTGCCGGTGACCGGTCGGCGGGACCTGCACGGTGCCGAGGAGAGGACCGTGCAGCGGATCGTCCAGGCGCAGTTGGATCGTGCCGCTCTCGAGCTGCTCAGAGGCCACCCGGGCGACACAGTGGGTGGCGCCGTTGTCCAGATCCACGTCCTCGAAAGCCAGCCAGGCGCCGGGCTCCAGCGCGCGGACTGCGTCCCCGTACTCGGGGGTGGTGTCGGTCATCGTCGTCGCGCAGTACTCGTCGAACGAGGTCGCGGCCAGGGGTGCGGCGAAGATCTCCCGCGGCGGGATCCACTCGCCGGCCACGTCGAACGATGCGGTCAGCCGGGTGTCCGTGCTGGACCTTCCGATCAGCAGGCTGTGCCGGGCGGTCTCCACGCAGCGCCGGTCGCGGGTGACGTCCCAGAACCCGAGATCGGCCGCCGCGATCCGTAGCTGGACCTCGACGCTCTCGCCGGCGGCCAGTGAGACCTGCTGGAAGTCGCGCAGTTGCCGCAGCGGCTGCTTGGCTCGCGAGCGTTGCTGATGCGTGTAGAGCTGAACGACCTCGCGGCCTGGCCGGGCGCCGGAGTTCGTGACGGTGAGGCTCACCAGGAGCTCACCGTCGGCCTGCACGGAGGTCGAGCTCAGCCGCAGACCGGAGTACGAGAAGGTGGTGTAGCTCAGGCCGTGGCCGAAGGGGTAGAGCGGCGTACCGCGGAAGTAGAGATAGGTCGAGTCGGTGGCGACGATGTCGTAGTCGAGCAGGTCCGGTAGATCGGCGGCCGACCGGTACCACGTCTGCGGCAGCCGGCCGGCCGGATCGGCGTCGCCGAACAGCACGTCCGCGAGCGCCCGGCCGTACTCCTGGCCGCCATGGGCCGACCAGAGCAGGGCGGGCAGATTCTGGTCGGCCCACTCGACCGCGAACGGATAGCTGCTCGACATCACCAGGACGGTCCGTGAGTTGGCGCCGTGCACCGCGCGGACCAGCCGGTCCTGCGCGGCCGGCAGTTCCAGTTCGGTCCGGTCCTCGGTCTCCCGGCCGTTCACCAACGGGTGGTTGCCCACGACAACGATTGCGACCTCCGCGGCGGCCGCCAGCGCGGTCGCCGCGGCCACGCCGTCGATGAGCGTGACGAGTTCGAACGCGGTGGCCGTCTCCGCGGTGGTGGCCGACGCGGTCACCGACCCGTCGGTGGCGACCGTGACGAAGCGGCCGGTGTTGCGATGCCGCAGTACGGAGGATGTCTCGCCGACGGCCAGCAGCTCGAAGGTCTCGTTGACCTCCCAGGTGCTCGGGCCGGGGTGGTCGGCCACGAGGGCGCCGGTGCCGGTCACCGTGACGTACGAACCGGTCTCGACCGAACGCAGGGTCCAGGCGCCGCCACCCCAGTCGAACAGGTCGAACGCTCCGGTGGCGCCGAGTCCGACCACCTTGTCCGCACCGGCGCCGAGGCAGCCGGCATCGGTCCGGAACTCGACCCGGTCCACGCCCTCGCAGTAGTCG
The DNA here is from genome assembly GCF_027627575.1 of Kribbella sp. CA-293567. Taxonomy (NCBI): domain Bacteria; kingdom Bacillati; phylum Actinomycetota; class Actinomycetes; order Propionibacteriales; family Kribbellaceae; genus Kribbella; species Kribbella sp. CA-293567. Next base: position 5,898,975 of record NZ_CP114065.1, on the reverse strand, counting down.
ACCGCGTCGGCGCCGAGTCGTTCGACCAAGCCGTCGCGAGCCGTGATCCGGTAGGGCAGGGTGCCTGAGTACCAGTCCTCGAGCAACGTGTCCGCGAGTGGTCCGACGACGGCGACTCGCTTGGTCGTTCCGGCACTCAGCGGCAGTACGTGGCATTCGTGCTTCAGCAGCACGATCGACTGCCGGGCTGCGTCCTGAGCCAACTGCCGATGTGCCGGGCAACCGACGATGTCGGCCGCGGGGGAGCGGTAGGGGTCCAGCTCGGCCGGATCGAACTCGCCCAGCCGGATCCGGATGGCCAGCGCGTGCCGCACGGCCTGATCGACATCGGCCGCGCTCAGTTTGCCTTGCTTCAGTGCTTCCGTCACGTGCCGGATCGTCGGGCCGCCGTCGCTGTCGTCCTGCGTGACGCTGTCCACGCCCGCCTTCAGCATCGCCGCGTACGCCGAGACCGTGTCGTCGAAGTAGCCCTGTACGCCGGCCAGGTTGCCCGGGGCACCGGCATCGCTGACCACCAGCAGGTCGTCCTCGGTCCAGGTCCGGACCACTTCGTTGATCAGCGGGCTGAGGTGGGCGGGCCGGCCGTTCACCAGGTTGTACGACGGCATCATCGCCACCGCCGCGCCGGCCTCGATCGGCGCGCGGAACGCGGGCAGCTCGTAGTCGTGCAGGACCCGCGGCGGCAGGTTGCTGGACGTCGTACAGCGGTCGGTCTCGTTGTTGTAGGCAAGGAAGTGCTTGAGCGTCGGCGCGGTCTTCAGGGTGCCCTCGACATCGCCGATCAGCCCGCGGCCGTAGGCGATCGCCAGCAGGCCGGTGAGCCACGGGTCCTCGGAGTAGCCCTCCTCGTTGCGTCCCCAGCGTGGATCGCGCAGCGGGTTCACGACCGGCGCCCACACGTTCAGGCCGACTCCGGCCGGATCGTCGTGGTGAAACCTGCGGACCTCGTCGCCGACGGCCGAGCCGACCGCGCGGACCAGTTCGGGATTCCAGCTGGTGGCCAGCCCGACGGCTTGCGGGAAGACCGTCGCCGGGCCCAGCCAGGAAACTCCGTGCAGGGCCTCGGTGCCGGTCCGGAACGAGGCGATGCCGAGGCGGGGGACGGCTGCCTGGTGCTGGTGGAGCAGCCCGAGCTTCTCGTCCGGGGTGAGCCGGTCGAGCAGGTCACCGAGCCGCTCCGGCAACTTCCTGGCCGGGTCGCGGAACGGCGGAAGGGGAGGGAGCGGCGGATTGCTCATCGGATCGAACTCCGGGTGCGGTTCGGCCGTCTGCCGACGGGGAGCGGAGTCGAAGCGCTTCGACAGTAGAGCGAACCGAGTCGGCGGAGAGTCGACTGGATATCGAAGCGCTTCGATCAGGATTGACACAGAGGGTCGCACCCTCCGCGCGGACGGTCAAGATGTCAGCGCTAACAGCCCGCCACCCGCAGCCCGCCGAGGCGGACCGCGGGCGGCCGGGTCAGGGCTTCCTGGCGGCGGGGAGGCGGCCGGAGTCGAGTTGGTCCAGGGATCGGGCGACGGCGCCGATCGAGGTCGCGTCGTGACCGAAGGTCGAGGCGACGACCTGGCAGCCGCCCGCCTCCGGCGCCAGTGTGCCGTCGATCAGCTCCTTCTCGACGGCCGGCAGCAGCCAGCGGCCGAGGGCGGCGTACGAGCCGCCGAGGACGATGAACTCCGGGTTGAGGACATTGGCCAGCACGCAGACACTCTGGCCGAGCAGCGTTCCGGCCTCGGTCAGAACCTCGACGGTCTCCGTCTCGCCGGCCTCGGCCCGCCTGACCAACTGCTCCATCCGGACCTGCGGATCGGTGTCCGGCAGATCGGCCGCATCGAGCCGAGCGAGCAGTGCGGGGATCCCGGCGACCGCCTCGAGGCAGCCCTGTCGCCCGCAGCCGCACAGCGGACCGTCCGGCCTGACGCGCAGGTGGCCGATCTCGCCGACGTACCCGAGGTTTCCCCGCAATGGCCGCCCATCGCAGATCACCCCAGCTCCCACTCCGGTCTCGCCGGACAACCGGACGAGGTTGGCGCTGCCCGCGTGCGGCCCGTACCGGTACTCCGCCAGCGCCCCGAGGTTCGAGTCGTTGTCGACCAGCACCGGGAAGGCGGGCCGTCCCAGGGTCTCGATCAGATCGCCGCGCAGGTCGACCTCGCGCCAGCCGAGGCCGGCCGCCAGGACGACGGCGCCGTCGCGATTGACCAGGCCCGGCACGCCGACGGTGAGGCCGAGGACATCTCGGCCGGACGCGTGCACCGCGGCGATCGCGCGCCGGGCCAGCGCCGCCAGCGCCGCGACGGCCTTCGCCGGACCGGCATCCGCGCCGGGGCCGGCCCGATGCCAGCGAAGCAGCTGGCCACCGGCGGAGTCGAACGCGATCGCGGTCAGCCCGCGGGCGCTGATCTCCATCCCGATCGCCGCGTACGCCGAGCCGTCGAGCACCAGCAGGGTGGCAGGGCGGCCGACGTGGTTCTGCGTCTGCTGGGTCTCGCGAGTCAGCCGCCGGTCGATCAGCTCGCCGACGATGCTCGTCACGGTCGCCTTGTTCAGGCCCGTCCCGGCGGCGATGGCCGCGCGCGAACAGGGTGCGTTGGCGCGCAGGAATCCGAGCACGGCGGCCAGGTTGGTGGCGCGGACGTCGGAGTGGTCCGCGGTGTGATTGGTCAAGGTCCGTCCCGTTCGGCTCGGCTGGGCGTCTTCGCCCTGGCTCAGTTCTACACCTTGTGGCGTGATCCGTCGTGAGCTAATTTGTTTGGCTACTAGCCCAACTAATCCTACTCCGGGACGGCATCCCGTTCCCAGCGTGAAAGGGAATTCATCGTGATCGGACCTGGAGGCGGCTCCACCAACCGCCGGACTTTCCTGTCCCTGCTCGGCGCCGGCGCGGCCGTGACCGCGGGTGGCGTGACGCTGTCGGGCTGCTCGTCCGGCGACTCCGGGAGCTCGGTGAACGGCCGGGCCGAGACCGAGGACAAGCTCGGCGGACTGCTGCCGAAGTACATCGCCTACGACGGGGTCAAGCCCGACCTGCCGGGGGAGAACGGCGGAGCGCCCGGGTTCACGAAGTACCCGGCGACGCTGCAGCGCGCCGTACCGGACAAGCCGGTCAAGAGCGGCAAGGAGGTGACGGCGATGACCCCGTTGTGGGCGCCGCTGCCGCCGGGACTGGGCAGCAACACCTACTTCGACGCGAACAACGAGCGGATCGGGGCGCCGGTCCGGTTCAACATCCTGAGCGGCAACGACTACGGCGACAAGCTCGGCCCGTTGCTGGCGTCGGGCAACGTGCCCGACCTGCTGTGCGTACCGGGCTGGAACATCTCCGGCCTGACCCGCTTCGGGCAGGCGGCGGACAAGCTGTTCGAGGACCTGACTCCCTACCTTGCCGGTGACAAGGTCGCGGCGTACCCGTTGCTGGCGAACCTGCCGACCAGGGCCTGGGCGTACGGCGTGTGGAACTCGCAACTGAAGGCGGTCCCGTTCCCCTCGACCGGATTCCCGTGGGCGCTGTTCTACCGCAAGGACATCTTCGACCAGGTCGGCGCCGCGCCGCCGAAGACGGCCGACGAACTGCTGGCCCTGGGCAAGCAACTGACCGATGCCCGGGCCAACCGCTGGGCCTTCGGCGGCATCACCGACGAGATCCAGCGCGCCTTCGGAGTGCCGTCGGGCTGGCGCAAGGACTCCAGCGGCAAGCTCGTGCACAAGGTCGAGACGCCGGAGTTCGAGGAGGCGATCGCCTTTGTCCGCAAGGTGTTCCAGAACGGCTACGTGCACCCGACCGTGGTCGGCAACAAGGCGACCGACGAGAAGCCGCTGTTCGAGGGTGGCCAGCTGGTGATCCGGCAGGACGGCCTCGGTGCCTGGCCCGAGTCGCTGCAGCGCCAGTCGTCGATCAACCCGAAGTTCGATATGCAGCCGATCGCGCCGTTCGCGCACGACGGCGGGACGCCGATCACCTGGGGCGGCGACCCGGCCGGCATCTTCACCTTCGTCAAGAAGGGGCTGGGCAAGGACCGGATCGCGGAACTGCTCGGCGTCCTCAACTACACGGCAGCGCCGTTCGGGACCGAGGAGAACCAGCTCTACAGCTACGGGGTCGAGGGCAAGCACTACACCCGGCAGAGCTCCGGCGCGCCCAAGCTGACCGCGCTGGGCCAGAAGGAGGTGGCCACCACCTACACGTTCCTCGGCGGCAGGCCGGAGGCGATCACCCAGAGCGAGTACCCGGGGTACGTCGAGGCGATGAACGCCTGGGGCAACAACGCCGCCAAGCTCCGCGAGCCGAACCTGTTCGAGGGCATCCGGGTCGAGCAGCCGTCCAAGATGGCCGCGCTGGCCCAGCCGTTCGACGACAAGCTGCAGGACATCTACCGCGGCCGGCGGCCGGTCAGCGAGCTCAAGGTGGCCGTGAAGGAGTGGCAGACCAACGGCGGCAACGAGGGCCGCGACTTCTACGCCAAGGTTCTCAGTGACAACGGTCGGTAGCTCGCTGCGCCCGAAGGCCTCGCGGGCCCGCGGCTCCGCGAAGGCGGGCGGAGCGAGCTGGCGGCACCGGCTGCGCCGGGACTGGCCGCTGCTGGCGATGGTGGCACCGGTGATCGTGCTGCTCGGCGTCTTCCACTACTTCCCGACGCTCGGCAACGTGATCGCCTTCCAGGACTACTCGCCGTACGCCGGGATCCGGGGCAGCGACTTCATCGGGTTCGCCAACTTCGAGCGGATGTTCTCCGAGCCGGCGTTCTGGTCGGCGCTGCTGAACACCTTGGCGATCACGGCCTTTCAGCTGGTGTTCTACTTCCCGGTGCCGATCTTCCTGGCCCTGCTGCTGAACAGCGTGCTGTCGGTCCGGCTGCGCACGCTGGTCCAAGGGGTGGTCTACCTGCCGCACTTCTTCTCCTGGGTGCTGGTCGTCTCGCTGTTCCAGCAGATGATCGGTGGCGCCGGGCTGCTCGCGCAGACCCTTCGGTCGAACGGCTACCAGGCGGTCGACCTGATGACGAAGCCCGACAGCTTCATCCTGCTGGTGACCGCGCAGTCGATCTGGAAGGACGCCGGCTGGGGCATGATCGTCTTCCTGGCCGCGCTGAGCACGATCAATCCGGCGCTGTACGAGGCGGCTGCCGCCGACGGCGCCAACCGCTGGCGCCGGCTCTGGCACATCACGCTGCCCGGGCTTCGGCCGGTGATCGTGCTGCTGCTCATCCTTCGTCTCGGTGACGCGCTGACAGTCGGCTTCGAGCAGTTCATCCTGCAACGCAGCGCGGTCGGCGGCGGTGCGGCCGAAGTGCTCGACACCTACGTCTACTACCAGGGTCTGCTCGTCGGCGACTTCGGCTACGGCGCCGCCGCCGGCCTGTTCAAGGGCGTGGTCGGGCTCGTCCTGGTCCTGCTGGCCAACCGATTCGCCCACCTGGTGGGCGAGCAGGGGGTGTATTCCCGATCATGACCACCCAACCCGTCACCTTGCCCCGCCGGCTCACCCGGCGCCGCTCGGAGGAGGAGACCGGCCGTCCGGTCTGGGAGGAGGAGCCCAGCTTCCTCGGCCGGCTGAGCAAACCGGTCGTCCTCGGCCTGGTGATCCTGCTCGTCACGTTCCCCCTGTACGTCGTCGTGGTGACCAGCCTGTCGAGCACCGAAGCGGTGACCCGGGCCGGCGGCCTGGTCGTCGTACCGCGGGAACTCACCGTCGCGGCCTACGTGCAACTGCTCTCCGGCGGCGTGGTCACCCGGGCGCTGCTGATCAGCGTCGTGATCACGGCGATCGGCACCTTCTTCAGCCTGGCGATCACCGTGCTCGCGGCGTACGGGCTGTCGCGGCCGGGGTCGCTGCTGCACCGGCCGCTGCTGTTCGTCGTGTTGCTGACCTTCCTGTTCGGGCCGGGCATCATCCCCAGCTACCTGGTGGTCAACTCGCTCGGCCTGATCAACAGCTACGGCTCGCTGATCCTGCCGACCGCGGTCTCGGCGTTCAACCTGATCGTGATGCGGTCCTTCTTCATGGGGATCCCCGGTGAGCTGATCGACAGCGCCCGGATCGACGGCGCCGGTGAGTTCGCGGTGCTGAGCCGGATCGTGATGCCGCTGTCCAAGGCGGTGGTCGCCGTGGTCGGCCTGTTCTACGCGGTCGGCTACTGGAACGCCTTCTTCAACGCGATGCTCTACCTGAACGACAACAACAAGTGGCCACTGCAGATGGTGCTCCGCACCTACATCGTGCAGGAGCAGGTGCTGCCGACCGGAGCGGGCGGCGTCACCTCGACCGGGATCGGCCTGGCGCCGGCCCCGAGCCTGGCGATCAAGATGGCGATCGTGGTGATCGCGATCGTGCCGGTACTGGTCATCTACCCGTTCATCCAGAAGCACTTCACCAAGGGCGTCATCATCGGCGCGGTCAAGGGCTGAAGCCCGTCAAGAAGGAGTGAGATGACGCTTGTCCGCAGGCATTTCCTGGGGCTGGGCGCGGGTGCGGCCGTGGCCGCCGCCGCGTTCCCGCAGCCGGCCACGGCCGGCCCGCACCACCCTTCCCGCCGGTACCGCTGGCGCAACGTCGAGATCGTCGGCGGCGGTTTCGTCACCGGCATCATCCATCACCCGGCCCGGCGAGGCCTGGTCTACGCCCGCACCGACATCGGCGGCGCGGCCCGGCTGGACCAACGCACCCAGCGCTGGGTCCAGTTGCTGGAATGGGTCGGCTTCGAGGACTGGAGCCTGACCGGGGTCGAGAGTCTCGCTCTCGACCCGCGGGACCCGTCCCGGCTCTACCTTGCCGTCGGCACCTATACGAACGACTGGTCGCCGATCAACGGCGCGATCCTGCGCTCGTCGGACCAGGGCCGCACCTTCCAGCGCACGGATCTGCCGTTCAAGCTCGGCGGTAACGAGCCGGGCCGGTCGATGGGCGAGCGGCTTGCGGTCGATCCGCACGACGGCCGCATCCTGTACTTCGGCACTCGCAACCAAGGGTTGTGGCGCAGTGCTGACCGCGGGAAGACCTGGGCGCGGGTGGAGAGTTTTCCGACCACCGGTGAGGCCGGGCTGGGGCTCGGATTCGTCTTCTTCGATCCGCGCGGTGGGCGGCGAGGGCGGCGTACCGGGACGATCTACGTCGGCACGACCGATCGGGCGAATCCCTTGTGGCGCAGTACGGACGGCGGCGCGAGCTGGTCGGCCGTTGCTGGTCAGCCGACCGGCCTGTTGCCGCACCACGGCGAGCTCGGACCCGACGGGTGTCTCTACCTGACCTACGGCGACCTGCCCGGGCCGTACGAGATGTACGACGGCGCGGTCCACAAGGTCGACACGGCGACCGGTGTCTGGACCGACATCACCCCGTTGCGGCCGAACACCGGCGGCGAGGCCGGCTTCGGCTATGCCGGGCTGGCGATCGACCCTCGCCGGCCCGGCACCCTGATGGTCGCGACGATGAGCCGTTGGGGTCCGGTGGACGACGTCTTCCGGTCGGTCGACGGGGGAGCGACCTGGCACTCGATCGGCGCGAAGATCGTCCTCGACACGTCAGGTGCTCCGTTCCTCGACTTCCACGGCACGGCCAAGCTGGGCTGGATGATCGGGGACATCTCGATCGACCCGTTCGACTCCGGCAAGGTCATGTACGTCACCGGCGCGACGATCTTCGGCACCGACGACGTGACGAACGCCGAGGCGGGCCGCAGTACGCACTGGTCGGTCCGGGCGCAGGGGCTGGAGGAGACGGCCGTGCTCGACCTGATCAGCCCGCCCTGGGGACCTCCGCTGATCAGCGCGCTCGGCGACATCGGGGTCTACCGGCACGCGCGGCTGGACGTCGTACCGCCGGACGGGCAGGCGGCCAACCCGGTCAGCGGGAGCTCGCCGAGTGTCGACTACGCGGCGAAGGCCGAGGGGTTCGTGGTCCGGGTCGCGTACGGCGGAAGCCTGGAACGTGGGGCCTACTCCACCGACGCGGGGATCAGCTGGCAGCCGTTCGCGGGGGAGCCGAGCGGTTCGGCGCAGCCTGGCAAGATCGTCGTCAGCACGGACGCCCGCACGATCGTGTGGGTGCCGGGCGACGTTGCCCCGCACTACTCGCGCGACCGTGGGGCGACCTGGACACCGATCAGTGGGCTGCCCAACCAGGTGGCGATGGTCGCCGACCGGGTCAGCCCGAGTCTGTTCTACGCCTTCGACGCTGCCACCGGTACGGCGTACCGGAGTCTTGACGGCGGTGTGACTTTCTTGCCGACGGCAACTGGCCTGCCGGCCGGCGGCGGCAAGCTCGAGACCGTGCTGAACCGGAGCGGGCACTGCTGGCTGGCCGCTGGCGCCGGTGGAATGTATCGCTCGGTCGACCAGGGCCTGACCTATCAGCGGCTCGCGACCATCGAGCAGGCGCTGACGGTGGGCTTCGGCAAGGCCGCGCCCGGGAGGACCGAGATGGCCGTCTACACCTCCGGCAAGGTCGACGGGGTGTGGGGGATCTTCCGGTCCGACGACAGCGGCGCCGGATGGATCCGGGTGAACGACGACCGGCACCAGTACGCGTCCACCAACGACGCGATCTCCGGGGACCCACGGGTGTTCGGACGGGTCTACGTCTCCACGAACGGCCTCGGAATCCCTTACGGGGAACCGGTATGACGAAGCTCTACTTCGGTGGTGACTACAACCCCGAGCAGTGGTCGCCGGAGGTCTGGAAGGAAGACGTCGCCCTGATGCGCCAGGCCGGCGTGAACCTGGTGACGGTCGGCGTCTTCGCCTGGTCCAGCCTCGAACCCGAGCCCGGGCGGTACGAGTTCGGCTGGCTCGACCAGGTGATGGACCTGCTGCACGAGGGGGGTGTGCAGGTCGACCTGGCGACTCCGACGGCATCGCCGCCACCGTGGTTCGGCCTGCGCCATCCCGACGCGCTGCCGGTGAACGCGAGCGGAGTACGGCTGACGCACGGGAGCCGGGACACGTACTGCGCCTGCGCACCGGCGTACCGGGAGGCGGCGGTGGGGATCGCCAAGGCGCTGGGTGAGCGGTACGCCGAGCACCCGGCGCTGGCGATGTGGCACGTCCACAACGAGTACGGCACGACCTGCCACTGCGACCACGCCGCGGCGGCGTTCCGGCGGTGGCTCCAGCATCGGTACGGCGAACTCGATCGCCTGAACGCCGCGTGGACCACGGCGTTCTGGAGTCAGGGGTACGCCGACTGGGAGGAGATCCAGCCGCCGCGTACGACGCAGTACCTGGTGAATCCGACGCAGGCGCTGGACTTCCGCCGGTTCTGGTCCGACGAACTGCTCGAGGCGTTCCGGGAGCAGAAGGCGGTTCTGCGCGGCCTCACCCCGAAGTTGCCGATCACGACCAACTTCGTCTTCGGCGGCTGGGTGCCGGTCGACCACTCCCGCTGGGGGAGCGAGGTCGACCTGGTCGCGATCGACCACTACCCCGGCAGTGCGGGCCGGGGCGCCGAGGAACAGACGGCTTTCGGCGCCGATCTGGCCCGATCATGGGCGGGTGGCAAGTCGTGGCTGCTGATGGAGCAGGCGGCCGGCTCGGTGAACGACGGCCATCGGCTGCACACCAAGGAGCCTGGCCGGATGGCGCGGCACAGTCTGTCCCATCTCGCTCGCGGATCGCGGGGAGCGCTGTTCTTCCAGTGGCGCGCTTCGCGGGGTGGAGCGGAGATGTTCCACTCCGCGATGGTGCCGCACGCCGGTCCGGACTCGCGGAGGTTCCGCGAGATCGCCGAGTTCGGTACGGCGCTGCCGCGGCTGGCCGAGCTGGACGGCAGCGAGGTGGAGGCCGAGGTCGCGATCCTGTGGGACGCCGAGGCCTGGTGGGTGATGCAGGCGACTCATCTGCCGTCGGAGGACCTCGATTACCTGACGGCGGTGCAGGCCGCTCACCGGCAGTTCTGGACCGCCGGGATCGGCGTTGATCTGGCCGGCCCTGGCGCCGACCTCTCGGCGTACCGGGTGGTGGTCGTGCCGAGTCTGTACCTCGTCTCGGATGCGGCTGCCGAGTCGATCGCCCGCTATGTCGAAGGCGGTGGACATCTGCTGGTCACGTATTTCAGCGGGATCGTGGATCAGGACGCGCAGGTGCGGCTCGGTGGCTATCCCGGAGCGTTCCGCGACGTGCTGGGGATCAGGGTCGAGGAGTTTCATCCGGTCGCGGAGGTCGAGCTGGCCTCCGGTGGTCGAGGTGGTCTGTGGAGCGAGCACGTCCACCTGGCTGGGGCCGAGGCAGTCGACCGGTACGCCGGTGGGGTGCTCGACGGCTCGCCTGCGATCACCAGGCACGAGTACGGCGAGGGCGTGGCCTGGTACGTGTCGACGCAGCTCGACGACGCGGGGTACGGAGAGTTGGTGGGGCAGGTGGTTCGCGGTGCGGGCGTCGCGCAGCCCGGCCTGCCCGCCGGAGTGGAAGTGGTCCGTCGAAAGGCCGAGCAGGTCACCTGGACCGTGCTGATCAACCACTCGGAGGAGGACGTGGCAATCCCCGTCACGGGCTTCGAGCTGCTGTCCGGTGTGGAGGTCGTGAGTCCGTTGAGGCTGGCGGCCGGTGCTCAGGCGGTGGTGCGGGCCTGAGTGCCCGGGGCTGCGCTGGTACTGGCGCGGGGCACCAGTTGCGCCGGTACCAGCGTCACGGCGGCCGGCTGGCTGCCTTCGAGCTTGGCGATCAGCATCTCGACCGCCTGCTGGCCGATCTCGTCGGCCGGCAGCGTGACGGAGGAAAGGTTGGGAACATGCCGCTCGGCCACGTCGTCGGCGCAGATCGCCAGCAGCGACATGTCCTCCGGCACCCGCCGGCCGAGCTTGCGCAGGACGTCCAGCAGCGGGCCGATGATCGGCTCGTTCTGGACCACCAGGCCGGTGATCCGGGGATGTTCGCGCAGCAGCTGCTCGACCGTGCCGAGGACCGCGTCGAAGGTCGGCTCGCAGGGCGTCTCGATGCCGGTCACGCCGTGCCGCTCGGCCGCTGCCCGGAAGCCTGCCAGGGTACGGGCGGCGAAGCCGGTCTGCCGCTCGTAGACGGCCGAAGGCGTTCCCAGCAAGGCGATCTCACGGTGGCCGAGCCCGGTCAGGTGATCGACACAGTGCTCGGCGGCGGCGAAGAAGTCGAGATCGATACAGGTCAGGCCCTCGGTGTCGGCGGGGATACCGATCAGCACCGACGGCATCGGCAGCTCCCGCAGCAACGGGACGCGCTCGTCGTGCAGCTCCACGTCCATCACCACCAGGGCGTCGACCAGCGCGCTCTGCGAGACCCGCTCGAGACCCGAACGGCCCTCGTCGGCGGTCAGCAGCAGGACGTCGTGGTCGTAGCGGCGGGCCGTCGTGACCACCGCCGTGGCGAACTGCATCAGCACCGGGACGTGCATGCCGGCCCGCAACGGGATCACCAGGGCGAGCACGTTGGACCGGTTCGAGGCGAGCGCGCGGGCGCTCGCGTTCGGCCGGTAGCCCAGGGCGCGGACGCTGTCCTGCACCCGGTCGCGGGTCTCGCTGGAGATCGACCGCTTGCCACTGAGGACGTACGACACGGTGCTGGCCGCGACGCCTGCGTGCCGGGCGACGTCGGCGATCGTGACGATGGCTGCCTCCAAAGTCCGGGCTTCGCGGATCGAAGCGCTTCGATTTCTCAGGCTCCAGGGTCGAGTGAATCGCTGCCCTTGTCAAGAGCGAAATGCTTGTTGATTGTTCGGATATGCCCTGGGATAGTTCTCGCAATCGCCGCTGTAAAAGCGATGAACGAATTCGTCGAATTCGATTCGAATTCGACGACCGGTATTGTTCGAATCATTTCCCCTGCCTTTCGGAAAGGGATGCACATGAGAATCGGAACCTTGCGGCCGGTGGTGGCGCTGGTGGCGCTGCTCGCCGCCACCGCGGCGTCGGTGCTGCCGGCCAGCGCGGCCACCTGGGAGTCCAGCGACAAGTGGGGAACGTGGTCGACCGGCGGCTACACCGTCCGCAACAACGTCTGGGGCGGTGGTGCCGGGGCGCAGTCGATCTGGGCCAACTCCGCCTCCAACTTCGGTGTCTGGGCGAACCACCCGAACACCGGCGGGGTGAAGTCCTACCCGCACTCGGCCAAGGCGATCGGCAAGCGGATCAGCGCGCTCGGCACGCTGACCAGCAGCTTCAACGTCTCCCGGCCGGGCAGCGGCGCGTACGCGACGGCGTACGACATCTGGGCCGACGGGCACGCCTACGAGATCATGTTGTGGATGAACAAGCAGGGCCCGGTCGGGGCGATCGGCAGCCGGCAGACGACCGCCACCGTGGGCGGCCACACCTGGGACGTCTACAAGGGCAGCAACGGGTCCAACGAGGTGTTCTCGTTCCTGCGGACCAGCAACACCAATGCCGGCACGGTGGACATCAAAGCGGTGATGAACTGGATCCGTAACCGGGGCTGGATCGGCGACGCGGTGATGAACGACGTGCAATTCGGTTTCGAGATCACCTCGTCCAGCGGTGGCCTGAATTTCAGCACCAACTCCTATTCGGTCACCTCTTCCTGATCGATTGGCCGGCTCGCTCCCCGGGGCGCTCAGATTGCGCTGCGGGGAGCGAACGGGTTGCGGGCCCGGATGTCGCCGATGTACTCGGTCGGGATGGCGGGCTCGCCGCGGCTCAGCTGGCTGGCGCTGCGGGGGAGTTCGTCGCGGACCTTGAGGTGGTGGGCCTGGGATTCGGCCGGGGTGGTGCGGCCGATGATCTTGCCGGCCTCGACCAGCGGCCGCAGCAGTTCGCGGTCGTCGCCGTCGTCCACGGGCCGCTCACCGACCCCGATCAGCTCCAGCTCGGCGACACCCGCGGCCGAGCGCCGGCGCAGCGCGTACTTGCGGCCGCCGATCGAGGTCTTGTCCGGGCTCTTCTTCGCCACCGGGATCATCGTGCCGGTGGCGTCCTCGCGAGCGACCAGCTTGTAGACGAAACCGCAGGTCGGGTAGCCGCTGCCGGTGACCAGCGAGGTGCCCACGCCGTACCCGTCCACCGAGGCCGGTGCCAGCGCCGCGATCTGGAACTCGTCCAGGTCGCTCGTCACGATCACCCGGGTCCTGGTCGCGCCGAGCGCGTCGAGCTGCTCGCGGACCTGGCCGGCCAGTGACGGCAGGTCGCCGGAGTCCAGCCGGACGGCTCCGAGCTCGGTACCGGTCACCTCGATCGCGGTCCTGACCGCTTCGGTCAGGTCGTAGGTGTCCACCAGCAGCGTCGTTCCCTTGCCGAGGGCATCGACCTGGGAGACGAAGGCGTCCCGCTCGCTGTCGTGCAGGAGCGTGAACGAGTGCGCCGCCGTACCGGCGCTCGGGATGCCGAACCGGCGGGCGGCCTCCAGGTTGGAGGTGGTGGCGAAGCCCGCGATGTACGCCGCCAGCGCGGACGCGACCGCAGCCTCCTCATGGGTGCGCCGCGACCCCATCTCGATACACGGCCGGCCACCGGCCCACCAGGTCATCCGCGAGGCGGCCGAGGCGACCGCGGAGTCGTGGTTGAGGATGGACAGGAAGACCGTCTCCAGCAGCACCGCCTCGGCGAAGCTCGACTCCACCACCAGCACCGGGGAGCCGGGGAAGAAGATCTCGCCGTCGGCGTACCCGGCGATGTCACCGGAGAAGCGGTAGTCCGCCAGCCAGTCGCGGGTAGCCTGGTCGACGATGCCGCGATCGGCCAGGAACGCGATCGTCTGTTCGTCGAACCGGAACCGCTCCAGCGCGTCCAGGAGCCGGTTGATGCCCGCGACCACGCCGAAGCGGCGTCCGTCGGGCAGCCGGCGGGCGAAGAGTTCGAAGACCGAACGGCGGTGCGCCGTACCGTCGGCCAGGCTGGCCTGCAGCATGGTCAGCTCGTAGTGGTCGGTCAGCAGCGCTGTCGAGGCGTTCACAAGGGGCAGCCTATTGCGCGCCCGGATCGGAACATGGAGAGAATGGCCCAGTGACCACCGCACCGAGTGAACTCGCGAGCCCCGACATCGACGAGGCGATCGAGTTGAGTCCACCCTGGGTGACCATCGTCTGGAACGATCCGGTCAACCTGATGGACTACGTCACGTTCGTCTTCCAGACCCATTTCGGCTACTCCAAGGCGAAGGCGGAGAAGCTGATGATGCAGGTGCACGAAGAGGGCAAGTCGGCCGTCTCGAACGGCAACCGCGAGGCGATGGAACGCGACGTCGAGGCGATGCACCAGTACGGCCTGTGGGCCACCTGCGAGAAGTCATGACCAGGTTCCGCAAGCGCAAGAAGACCGTGATCGTCAGCTTCGCCGACCACGAGGCCGACATCCTCGCGAACCTGCTCCGCAACCTGGTCGAGCTCCTGTACGACGGGATGCCACCGCGCGCCTCGACCTCGAGTGACCCGCTGGCCGCGCTGCTGGACAACGACGGGCCGACCTCGCCGCCGGAGGACGTCGTACTGCAGCGGCTGCTGCCGGACGCGTACCGGTCCGACGACCACGCGTCGTCGGAGTTCCGCCGGTTCACCGAGCGCGGCCTGCGCGACAGCAAGGCCGCCGACGCGAAGCTGGTGCTCGCCGCCCTGGAGAAGCCCTCCGGGGACGGCATCCCGCTGGAAGGCGACGACCAGCTCGCCTGGCTCCGCGCGCTGAACGACCTGCGGCTCGCGATCGGCACCCGGCTCGACATCAAGGAAGAGGACGACCACGCCGTCTGGGAGAAGCTCCCCGACGACGACCCCCGCCGCCTAACCTACGACCTCTACGACTGGCTCGGCTACCTGCAGTCAGCACTTCTTCACAACATCAAATAAAAGCAAGGGCGGTGGGGAAGGGGCTCGGCTACCTGCAGTCAGCCCTTCTTCACAACATCAAGTAGTCGCCCACCGCGGGCGGGCGGGCCCGCATACCATCGGCGAATGAGCTACCCGAAGGCTGGATCCGGCGGACTGACCCCGAGCCCGGTGTTCCCGGCGATCGAGGAGCGAGTGCTCGCGTACTGGGAGGCGGATCAGACGTTCCTGGCCTCCGTGGCGGACCGCGCGGCCGGTGTGGACGGGGAGAACGAGTTCGTCTTCTACGACGGGCCGCCGTTCGCGAACGGGCTGCCGCACTACGGGCACCTGCTGACCGGCTACGTGAAGGACGTCGTACCGCGGTACCAGACGATGCGGGGGCACCGGGTCGAGCGGCGGTTCGGGTGGGACACGCACGGGCTGCCGGCCGAGTTGGAGGCGCAGCGGGTGCTGGGGCTGAAGACCAAGGCCGAGATCCTCGAGCTGGGGATCGAGAAGTTCAACGAGGTGTGCCGGTCGTCGGTGCTCAAGTACACCGACGACTGGCAGGCCTACGTCACCCGGCAGGCGCGCTGGGTCGACTTCGGCAACGACTACAAGACGCTCAACCGCGATTACATGGAGTCGGTGATCTGGGCGTTCAAGACGTTGTACGACAAGGGTCTGGTGTACGAAGGCCTGCGGGTCCTGCCGTACTGCTGGAACGACGAGACGCCACTGTCGAACCACGAGCTGCGGATGGACGACGACGTCTACCAGCCGCGGCAGGACCCGTCGGTGACGGTGGCGGTCGTGCTGGAGACGGGCGAGCGGCTGCTGGCCTGGACGACGACGCCCTGGACGCTGCCGAGCAACCTGGCGATGGCCGTCGGCCCTGACCTCGACTACGTGGTGGTGAACGACGCCGAGGGGCGGCCGACGATCCTGGCCGAGGCGCGGCAGGCGGCGTACGGGTACGACGAGGTGATCCGGCGGCTCAAGGGTTCTGAGCTGATCGGGCTGCGGTACACGCCGCTGTTCGGGTTCTTCACCGACGCCGAGCGCTGGGGTACCGAGCAGGCGTTCCAGGTGATCGCGGCCGACCACGTGACCACGGAGAACGGCACCGGCGTGGTGCACCTGGCCCCGGCGTACGGCGAGGAGGACCAGCTCGCCTGCGACGCGGCCGGGATCCCGACCCTGCTGACGGTGGACGACGGGGCCCGCTTCACCACCGTCGTTCCGCCGTACGCCGGGCAGCACGTCTTCGACGCCAACCGGCCGATCATCCGCGATCTCCAAGCCGCGGGAGCGCTGGTTCGCGAGGACAGCTACGTGCACAGCTACCCGCATTGCTGGCGGTGCCGCAATCCGCTGATCTACAAGGCGGTTTCGAGCTGGTTCGTCGAGGTGACCCGGGTCCGCGACCGGATGGTCGAGCTGAACGAGCAGATCACCTGGGTGCCGGAGCACGTCAAGCACGGGCAGTTCGGCAAGTGGCTGGCGAACGCGCGGGACTGGTCGATCAGCCGGAACCGGTTCTGGGGTTCGCCGATCCCGGTCTGGCGCTCGGACGACCCGGCGTACCCGCGGATCGACGTGTACGGGTCGGTGGCGGAGCTGGAGCGGGACTTCGGCGTCGCCGTACCGGATCTGCACCGGCCGTTCATCGACGAGCTGACCCGGCCGAACCCGGACGACCCGACCGGGAGGTCGACGATGCGGCGGGTCTCCGACGTGCTCGACGTGTGGTTCGACTCGGGGTCGATGAGCTTCGCGCAGGTGCACTACCCGTTCGAGAACACCGACTGGTTCGAGCACCACTTCCCGGGCGACTTCATCGTCGAGTACCTCGGCCAGACCCGCGGCTGGTTCTACACCATGCACGTGCTCGCGACGGCGTTGTTCGACCGGCCGGCCTTCTCCTCGTGTCTGTCGCACGGCATCGTGCTGGGCAGCGACGGGCAGAAGATGAGCAAGTCGCTGCGGAACTACCCCGACGTCCGCGAGGTGTTCGACCGCGACGGCGCGGACGCGATGCGCTGGTTCCTGATGTCGTCGCCGATCCTTCGGGGTGGCAACCTGGTCGTCACCGAGCAGGGGATCCGCGACGGCGTACGGCAGGTGCTGATCCCGCTGTGGAACGCCTGGTACTTCTTCGGGCTCTACGCGAACGCCGCCTCGGCCACGGCCTCCTGGTCGGTCTCGTCCGAGGTGGAGCTCGACCGGTACCTGCTGGCGCGGCTGCGGATCTTCGTCGGTGAGGTCGAGGAGCGGCTCGATCGCTACGACCTCGCCTCGGCGTGCGAGTCGGTGGCCGGCTACCTGGACGTGCTGACGAACTGGTACATCCGGCGGTCGCGGGAGCGGTTCTGGGACGAGCAGGGCGAATCGTTCCAGGCTGCGCTGAACACTCTCTACACGGCGCTGGAGGTGGTCACCCGGACGGTGGCACCGCTGCTGCCGTTGACGGCCGAGGAGATCTGGCGCGGGCTGACCGGCGGGCGTTCGGTGCACCTGGCCGACTGGCCGTCGGTGCACGACCTGCCGTCGGACGACGACCTGGTGACCCGGATGGAGCGGATCCGCGAGATCTGCTCGGTCGCCTCGGCGATCCGGAAGGCGGAGGGGATCCGGGGCCGGCAGCCGCTCCGGACGCTGACGGTCGCCACGCCTGACGCCGAGGCGCTGCAGGGGTTGATCCCGATCCTGCGTGCCGAGGTCAACGTGCGCGACGTCGTACTGGCCGGGGTCGACGACGTGGATGCGCCGGTCTCGCAGAAGCTGACCGTCAACGCGCGAGCTGCCGGGCCGCGGCTGGGACGCGAGGTCCAGGCGGTCATCAAGGCGTCGAAGTCGGGCGACTGGTCGGTCTCGCCGTCCGGTGAGGTAGTTGCCGGCGGCATCACTCTGGTCGAGGGGGAGTACACGCTGGAAACCACCTTGATCGACGGGCACTCGGCGAGCGGGCTGCTGGCCGACGGCGGTTTCGTCGTACTCGACCTGGTCCTCACACCGGAGCTGGAGCGCGAAGGTATCGCCCGCGACGTGATCCGCGCGGTACAGCAAGCTCGCCGGGACGCGCGGCTGGACGTCACCGACCGCATCGACCTTCGCCTGACCGCGGATGCCACCACCCGGGCGGCGCTCGAAGCTCACCGCGACACCCTGCTGGCGGAAACGCTGGCTGCCACCTTGGCGCTCACCGACGGCGATGAGCTGCTCATCGCCGTCGAGAAGTCCGCATAGGGTGGGAGGCATGGAAAAGCGGACGCTGGGACGTACTGGGCGGGATGTCGGCGTGGTCGGGCTGGGGGCCTGGCAGCTGGGAGCCGACTGGGGTGAGGTCGACGAGAGCGACGCGCTGGCGGTGCTGAACTCGGCGATCGAGGGTGGCGTCACCTTCATCGACACCGCCGACGTGTACGGCGACGGCCGCAGCGAGCGGCTGGTCGGGCAGGTCCTGAAGGACCACCCGGAGCTGACCGTGGCGACCAAGATGGGCCGCCGGGTCGAGCAGCTCCCCGAGAACTACACCCTGGACGCCTTCCGCGCCTGGAACGACCGCTCCCGCGAGAACCTCGGCGTCGACACGATCGACCTGGTCCAGCTGCACTGCCCGCCGACCGCGGTCTACTCGACCGACGCCGTCTTCGACGCGCTCGACACCCTGGTCGGTGAGGGCCGGATCGCGGCGTACGGCGTGAGCGTGGAGACCTGCGACGAAGCACTCACCGCGATCGCCCGCCCGAACGTGGCCTCGGTCCAGATCATCCTCAACGCCCTCCGGCTCAAGCCGCTCGACCGGGTGCTGCCCGCCGCCGAGCGGGCCGGCGTCGGCATCATCGCCCGGGTCCCGCTCGCCAGCGGCCTGCTGTCGGGCAAGTACGACGAGAACACCACCTTCGGCGCGGACGACCACCGCAACTACAACCGCAAGGGCGAGGCCTTCGACGTCGGCGAGACGTTCTCCGGTGTCGACTTCGGAACCGGCCTGGAGGCGGTCAAGCGGCTGATCCCGCTCGTCCCGGACGGCGCGACGATGGCCCAGTTCGCGCTCCGCTGGATCCTCGACCAGCCCGGCGTCAGCGTGGTCATCCCCGGCGCCCGCAACCCCGAGCAGGTGGCCGGCAACATCGGCGCCGCCGCCCTGGCCCCGCTCAGCACCGGTGAGCTGAAGGTCGTCCAGACCGTGTACGACGAGCTGATCCGCCCGCAGGTCCACGACCGCTGGTAGCGGCACCCGGGCGGAAGTTAGGCCGCGACGACCGCGAGAACCGTACTGACGATCCCGGAAATGATGCCGACGATGGTGGTGATGGTGGCGAGAGCTTTGGTGCCGTTCACCCAGAGACCCTTGTTGAGTTCACGCCATCGCTTCGGCACCACCGCGAGCTTCAGTTTCTGCCACTTGTGTTGACGCAGCTTGCATCCCATCAGGATGCCCGAGGCGTTGTTGCGGCACGGTCCTTGCCGGCCATCGGCAGCGCACCAAACCGGGGTCTGGAACAAGAAGTAGCCGGTGACCACCAGCCAGCCGGCGACCAGCACCCCTGGCCCTAGGCGCCAGGTCCAGGCGGTGGTGATCAGCGCGAAGAACAGCAGCCATCCCCAGTACTTCCGTAATCCCCTCATGGTTACCGATTATGCACCGATGACTACTCTCCGAAACCATCCATCATGTGGACAGAGGGTTCTGGTGGAGGGGTCGGGTTTGCCGGGCCATTACCGTGGAGTCGTGCTCACCATCGACCAGGCCACGTACGACGCGATCGTGGCGCACGCGCGCCGTGATCATCCGGACGAGGCCTGCGGCGTGGTCGCCGGCCCGGCCGGGTCCGACCGGCCGGAGCGGTTCATCCCGATGCTGAACGCGGCGATGTCGCCGACGTTCTACGAGTTCGACTCGGGGGACCTGTTCCGTCTCTACCAGGAGATGGACGAGCGCGACGAGGAGCCGGTGGTGATCTACCACTCGCACACCGCGACCGAGGCGCACCCGTCCCGGACGGATATCAACCTGGCCTCCGAGCCCGGCGCGCACTACGTGCTGGTCTCCACCCGCGACGGCGCGGACTCGCCGTCGTACGACGGGCCGGTGGAGTTCCGGTCGTACCGGATCGTCGACGGCGTGGTCACCGAAGAAGAGGTCAAGGTCGTGGCGGACCACAGCAACCAAGGAGACAACTGACATGGCGATCGAGCTTCGCGTCCCGACCATCCTGCGCACCTACACCGGCGGCGAGAAGGCCGTGAACGGTGACGGCAGCACGCTGGCCGAGTTCATCGACAACGTGAACGGCACCCACCCGGGCCTGAAGGAGCGGATCGTGGAGGGGGAGCCGGAGGAACTGCGCCGGTTCGTCAACGTCTACGTGAACGACGAGGACGTCCGGTTCACCGGCGGCCTGCAGACCGGCGTCAAGGACGGCGACGTGGTCGTCGTACTGCCCGCGGTCGCCGGCGGCTGACCGTGCGTTTCGACAGCCTGCTCGACTCGATCGGCGGTACGCCGCTGGTCGGTCTGCCGAAGCTCTCACCCTCGGGCGACGTGCGGCTGTGGGCCAAGCTGGAGGACCACAACCCGACCGGTTCGATCAAGGACCGGGCGGCGCTGCGGATGCTGCTGGACGCCGAGAAGGACGGCCGGCTGCGGCCGGGCAACACGATCCTCGAGCCGACGTCCGGCAACACCGGCATCTCGCTGGCGATGGCCGCCAAGCTGCGCGGCTACCGGATGGTCTGCGTGATGCCGGAGAACACCTCCGCGGAGCGCCGGCAGATCCTGCGGATGTGGGGTGCGGAGATCATCTCCTCACCCGCCGCGGGCGGGTCGAACGAGGCGGTCCGGGTGGCCAAGCAGGTCGCGGAGGAGCACCCGGACTGGGTCATGCTCTACCAGTACGGCAACCCCTCGAACGCCGCCGCGCACTACGACGGCACCGCTCGGGAGATCCTCACCGACCTGCCGTCGGTGACGCACTTCGTCGCCGGCCTCGGGACCACCGGCACGCTGATGGGCGCCGGCCGGTTCTTCCGCGAGCACAAGCCCGAGGTGCGGATCGTGGCGGCGGAGCCGCGGTACGGCGAACTGGTCTACGGCCTGCGCAACCTGGACGAGGGGTTCGTGCCCGAGCTGTACGACCCGACCCTGATCGACGGCCGGTTCTCGGTCGGTCCGCGCGACGCGGTCCGCCGGGTCCGTGAGCTGCTCGACAACGAAGGCGTCTTCGCCGGGATCTCCACCGGCGCGATCCTGCACGCCGCGCTCGGCCAGGCGGCCAAGTGCGTCCGTGACGGCGAGCCGGCCGACATCGCCTTCGTAGTCGCCGACGGCGGCTGGAAGTACCTGTCCACCGGCGCCTACGAGGGCACGATCGACGAGGCGGAGGACCGCCTCGAGGGTCAGCTCTGGGCCTAGAACTCCTGGGCGAACTTGAAGTACCACAGCCCGTTCGCGGTGTAGCAGCTCTGCACGATGCCCGAACCCTCGAGTTCGGCCCGGTAGAAGTTGCACTGTGCCTGGCTGGAGAACGGGCCTTGCACGATGAACGGTCCACGCCCCGCGGTGGCGGGTGCCACCTGGAGGGCGATGCCGAGGGCGGCAGTGGTCAGCACGACGGCGGTGGTACGGCGGATGAAGTGGAGCGGCACTCGCATCGTCTTACTCCGATTCGGTGGGCGAAAGTCAGCCGACCGTAGGCGGGTTGCGCCCACGCTACAAGACCTCGCGGCCGCCCTGGTCGGTACCCGCGGAAGTTCAAGTATTTGCTTGCCGGTCAGGGGGATCCGTTACGTCTTGAAAAGCACCTTGCGTCCTAGTCGAGGGTGGACGCCACGGCCCTTGCAGCTGCTGCAGGGGCGTTGGGCGTAGCTGAAGAACGTGCCGTGATGCCGGCCCGCCCCCTTGCAGCGATTGCACTTGGCATTCGGGTGCAGGGACAGCGAGACGAGATACGCGGCGAAGACGGCGAGCGCGAGCAGCAGCAGCATGCCCGTGGGACCGAGCGTCGACGCGACGTCGGCGCTGGTACTGCTCGTGTTCGTCTCCACGGCCGGACCGGTGGCAGAGCCTGCCACCGCGGCGTTGCTGGGGTGCGGATTCGGTGCACCGGTGGTGCTGAGAACCACCGCTATCTGGGCCACCAGGTTCATGGCGTCGCGGGGGGCGGGAGAAAATGCATCCGCTAAGAGTGGCCTGCGTCACGTGACATTGCAATTCCTGAGAGTAAAGATGTGGATAACTCCGGCGTGTCGTTCTGCGGGGTGAGGTAAGCCTTACCGCCGGCTCTGCCCGGTACCGGTCCTGTCGGTGCCGCGAGCTAGGCTTCCCAGCGTGACAGACGCGCCGATCGGCATCTTCGACTCAGGGTTCGGCGGACTCACGGTGACCCGCTCGGTGCTCGACCAGCTGCCGCACGAGCCGATCCTGTACCTGGGCGACACGGCCCGCCAGCCGTACGGTCCGAAGCCGATCGCCGAGGTCCGCGAGTACGCGCTGGAGTGCCTGGACCACCTGGTCGAGGCCGGGGTCAAGATGCTCGTCATCGCCTGCAACTCGGCCAGCGCCGCGATGCTCAGGGACGCCCGCGAGCGGTACGACGTACCGGTGGTCGAGGTGATCCTCCCGGCGGCCCGCCGCGCCGTCGCGGCAACGCGCAGCCAGCGGGTCGGCGTGATCTGCACGCAGGCGACGGCCACCTCACTGGCCTACGAGGACGCGTTCGCCGCCGCGCCGCAGGTCCAGCTGCTCACCCAGGCCTGCCCGAGCTTCGTGGACTTCGTCGAGGCCGGGGTGACGTCCGGCCCGGAGTTGCTGGCCGCCGCCCACAAGTACCTCGATCCGCTGGTCGAGGCAGGCGTCGACACCTTGATCCTCGGTTGCACGCACTATCCGTTGCTGACCGGCGTGATCTCCTACGTGATGGGTGACAACGTCTCCCTCGTCAGCAGTGCGGAGGAGTGCGCGAAGGACGTCTACGGCGTGCTCACCAAGCGTGAGCTGTTGCGAGCCGACGAACTGCCGGCGCCGCGACACCGCTTCGTCACCACCGGTAGCCCGGAGGAGTTCGCCGCGATCGGCACCCGCTTCCTCGGCCCGGTGATCGCCGGGGTGGACCAGTTCGCCTGGGTTCGCTGACGATGCGGCCGGCCGACAGGGATTTGGTTGCCCTCGGCGACGCTCTGGTCGCTCTGCGAAGTCGGCAACCCGCCGGTAATCTTCAAATATGAAGCTCACTGTGCTCGGCTGCTCCGGGTCCGTCCCCGGTCCAGACTCGCCTGCCTCGAGCTATCTGGTCACCGCCGACGGATTCCATCTGATTCTCGACCTCGGCAGCGGCGCGCTGGGCGCGCTGCAACGCCACCTCTCCGTGCCGGAGATCGGCGCGATCGCCTTGTCCCACCTGCATCCCGACCACTGCATGGACCTGTGCGGCCTCTATGTCGCGGCGAAGTACTCGCCGTGTTCCCCCTTGCCCAAGATCCCCGTCTACGGCCCACCCGGCTCGGCCGAGCGGATGGCGCTGGCCTACGACCTGCCGATCGACCCCGGGATGGAAGAGGAGCTGGACTTCCACACCTGGAAGGACGAACAGCGGATCGGGCCGTTCACCGTGCGCACCACCGCGATGGTGCACCCGGTCCCGGCGTACGCGATCCGCGTTGAGTACGGCAACAAATCGCTCGTCTACTCCGGCGACACCGGCCCGAACGACGGGCTGATCGAGCTGGCCCGCGGCGCCGATCTGCTGCTCTGCGAGGCCGCGCTGCGTGACGACGACCCGAACAACCCACCCGATCTCCACCTGACCCCGGCCGACGCGGGCGAACACGCCAAGCGGGCCGGCGTGAAACGCCTCGTCATCACCCATGTCCCGCCCTGGTTCGACCGCGAGACCCAGGCGATAGGGGCCCGCCGCACCTACCCGGGCGAGGTCCTGGTCGCCACCCCGAACGCCACCTTCGACCTCTGATGCCCCTGATTCCCCTGTCCGACGGGATTCGCCTGCGCAGCTGGACCACCGGTACGCCGACCGCGGCGCCACCGGTGGTCCTTCTGCACGGCGGCCCCGGGCTGTGGGACTACCTGGAACCCGTCGCGTCGATGCTGGCCGATCAGACCGTCGTCCATCGCTTCGACCAGCGTGGTTGCGGCGGCTCGGACCCGTCGGCCACGCAGACGATGCAGCGCCTGCAGGACGACATCGAGGAGCTCCGGCAGCACTGGGGACACGAGCGGGTGGTTGTCCTCGGTCATTCCTTCGGGGCAAAGCTCGCGCTGACGTATGCGGCCGCCTGTCCGGACCATGTCGTCAAGGTCGGTCACTGCAGTGGGCTCGGCCTCGGCGACTGGCGCACGGCGTACTACGAGGAACGTGACCGGCGGGCGACTCCTGCTCAGGTGGAGCGGCTGACCGCCTTGCAGGCAAGCCGATCCCCGGCGGAGGAGACCGAGTTCCGGGCGCTGTCGTGGTTCACGGATCATGCTGATCGTGATCGTGCCTGGCAGTGGGCGCTGGAGGATGCGGCGGTCCCGCATCCGATCAACTTCGCGGCCAACCGCGCGCTGAGCGGCGAGGTCGATGCCTGGTCCGACGCCGAGTTCGCCGCTTTGGCGGCGAGCCTGACCATGCCGGTCTGGTTCGTCCACGGGACGGGTGACCCACGCCCCGCGAGCGCAGTACAGGAGCTTGCGAAGCAGGTGCCCGACCACCAGGTCCGCCTGATCGAAGGCGCCGGCCACTCGCCCTGGCGGGAGCGGCCGGACGCGTTTCGTCAGGTCCTGAAGGAGCTTCTCGCGGGCTAGCGGGACTGGCCGCGCTCGAAGTACTCGATCAGGGCTGGGTCGAGCGGCGGGATGTCGATCGGGGCGCCACCGGTGCGGAGCGAAGTGGTGGCCGCATAGCCGGCCGCGACGGCTGCCCGGGCGGCGATCGGCGAGGTGAGAGTGGCTCCGCCGTCCCGGACGAAAGCGACGAACTCCGCCACCAGGCGGGGATCGGCGCCACCGTGGCCGCCTTCCGCGTCGGGGATCTCGACGATCTGGTCGGCGTCCTCGCGGTAGCCGGAGCGCTTGCTGTTCCAGACCTTCACCACGTCGCCGGGGCCGTCGCCGAAGTTCTCCAGCCGGCCGGCGGTGCCGATCACGGTGTAGTTGCGCCAGTAGTCGGGCGTGTAGTGGCACTGCTGGTAGGTGAGGAAAACCCCGTTGTCCAGTTGGAGATTCGCCATCGAGAGGTCCTCGACGTCCATCACCGGTGCCATCCCGGTCTGGGACAGCGGCGGCCAGTTGTCCTCGGAGACGAAGTCGGCGAAGCGCTGCCCGGAACGGTCCTGGCGATCCTCGATCCCGCCGTACACGGTGAGCCCGCCGAGCGCGTTCGCCCGGGTGGTGTAGCCGCCGGCCAGCCAGTGCATCACGTCGATGTCGTGAGCACCCTTCTGCAGCAGCAGGCTGGTACTGCGGCGGCGGTCGGCGTGCCAGTCCTTGAAGTAGAAGTCACCGCCGTGCCCGACGAAGTGGCGGCACCAGATCGCCTTCACCTCGCCGATCGCGCCGGCCTCGATCAGCTCGCGCATCGTCAGCACGACCGGCATGTGACGCATGTTGTGCCCGACGTACAGGCGGATTCCGGTCTCGTACGCCGCCTGCAGCACCCGGTCGCAGCCCGGCGTGGTGATCGCCAGCGGCTTCTCGACGAAGACGGCGATCCCGGCCCGGAGGAAGTCGATCGCCGGATCCTCGTGCAGATCGTCCGGCGTGGTGATGAACACGCCGTCGAGCCGGAGGTCGAGCAGTTCGGTGTGGTCGGCGAAGGCCTGTGCCTCCGGGTACTCCGCGAGCGCCGCCTGCCGTTGCGCCTCGACGGGGTCGCAGACCGCGACGATCCGGGATCCTGCGCCGGGCGCGTGGGCATGCTGGGCGAGCCGGCTCCGGGCGCCGAGCCCCACCACACCGAATCGGAGGTCTTCTGTACTCATGCCAGCAACTCCTGCACATAGATGATTGCTAGAGCCTATGTCCGAACACTTCCGCCCTTCAACACCCCTCTGATCCCGAGGTGTCCACCGAGCCGTCATCTCGGGCACACGCAGACCTCGAACGGCTCCTGCACCATGACGGAGTGTGAGCCTCCACTACGTGGCACTGGGCGACTCGACGACCGTGGGTGTCGGGGACCCGATGAAAGGCAGTACGACCGACCTGGCCGGTGCCGGCGCTCGACCGGGGGAGGGATGGCGGGGCTGGGCCTCGCTGCTCGCCGACTCCCTGGGCAGCTCCCACCGGGTGACGTTCACCAACCTCGCGACCAGCGGCGCCACCGCACCGGTGGTGGCCGCCGAGCAGCTCCCGTCGACGGGCACCGGCCCGATCGACCTCGCCTCCCTGATCGTCGGCGTCAACGACACCATGCGCTCCGGCTTCGACGCCGCGCAGATCCGCGAGTGCCTCCTGTGCTGCGCCGAGCAGTTGACCGCCCGCGGCGCGTTGTTGCTGACCGTCCGCTTCCACGACCACGGCCACGTCTTCGGCCTCCCGTCCTGGCTCCGCGGTCCGCTCTGGCAGCGCATCGAGCAGGTCAACGCGGTGTACGACGAACTGTCCTCGCGGTACGGCGGAATCCGGATCGACCTGGCCGCCTGCCCCGAGGTCTACCGGCGCGAGTACTGGAGCGTCGACCGACTCCACCCCGGCGAACGCGGTCACCGCCACCTGGCCCGAGCCTTCGCCGACGCCCTCGCTCTGCAAGGCCTCCCCATCGCCACACCCCCGGCGCTCGACTGCGCCGTCCACACCCCATCGCAGTGGGCAGACGCCGTCTGGATGCTCCGCGAGGGAGTTCCCTGGCTGGCCCGCCGAGCCAACGACCTCACCCCATGGGCCGCCCGCCTGGCCCTTTCCCAGCTACGCCCACCCCCGGCGGGCGTCCGCATCACCAGCAGCTAGCAGCCCACCCACCGCAGAGCGCTTGCGCCGTCCCCGCCCCTCCGGGGCACCTGCCCCTCCCCTCCGGGGCACCTACCTCCCCGCCACCTTCGAGGCGCTGGCGCCGCCTTCACCGCCGCCGCGCGCAGCGCGGTGGCGGTTCCATCCGTCGATGCGGAGGTGCAGGGGCTTCGGGCATAGGGTTTCACCCATGGCTCGTATCGATGGACGCACTCCTGACCAGCTCCGCCCGGTGACCCTGACGCGCAAGTGGCTCGACCACGCCGAGGGGTCGGTGCTGGTGGAGTTCGGGAAGACCCGGGTGCTCTGCGCGGCCAGCGTCACCGAGGGCGTGCCGCGCTGGCGCAAGGGGTCCGGCCTGGGCTGGGTCAGCGCGGAGTACGCGATGCTCCCGCGCTCCACCAACACCCGCTCGGACCGCGAGTCGGTGAAGGGCCGGATCGGCGGCCGGACGCACGAGATCTCCCGCCTGATCGGTCGCTCCCTGCGGGCAGTGATCGACTACAAGGCGCTGGGGGAGAACACCATCCTGCTGGACTGCGACGTGCTCCAGGCCGACGGCGGCACCCGGACCGCCGCGATCACCGGCGCGTACGTCGCGCTGGCCGACGCGGTCTCCTACCTGCGCGACCGCAAGGCGCTGAAGGGCGAGCCGCTGACCGGCTCGGTCTCCGCCGTCTCGGTCGGCATCATCGACGGCGCCCCGATGCTCGACCTCTGCTACGAGGAGGACGTCCGGGCCGAGACCGACATGAACCTGGTGCTCACCGGCGACGGCAAGTTCATCGAGGTCCAGGGCACCGCCGAGGGCGCGCCGTTCGACCGCGACGAGCTGAACGGCCTGCTCGACCTCGGGATCGCCGGCTGTGCCGACCTGACGAAGCTGCAGCTGGAGGCCCTCGCGTGACCAAGGTGCTGCTGGCGTCGAACAACCAGAAGAAGCTCGAGGAACTGCGCCGCATCCTCAGCCCGATCGTGCCCGGCATCGAGGTGCTAGGGCTCGGCGACGTCCCGGCGTACGACGAGCCGGCCGAGACCGAGCCGACCTTCGAGGGCAACGCCCTGTTGAAGGCGCACGCCGCGCTGGCCGCGACCGGCCTGCCGTCGATCGCCGACGACAGCGGTATCTGCGTCGACGCGCTGAACGGGATGCCCGGCGTACTGTCGGCCCGCTGGTCGGGCCCGGCCAAGGACAACCACGCCAACAACGTGCTGCTCCTCGGCCAGCTGGAGGACGTGCCGGACGAGCGGCGGGGCGGCTCGTTCGTGGCCGCCGTCGCGTTCGTCCGCGAAGGAGCCGAGGACGTCGTCGTCCGCGGCGAGATGCCCGGCTCGGTGATCCGCGAACTGCGCGGTACCGGCGGGTTCGGGTACGACGTGCTCTTCCAGGCGGAGGGGTACGACCGCACCACGGCCGAGCTGTCGGTCGAGGAGAAGGACGCGATCAGCCACCGTGGCAAGGCGCTGCGCGAACTGGCTCCGATCGTGGCGAAAGCACTGGAGGCCTGACATGTTGTTCACGGGACCTGATCGAGACGGCGTCGCCGCGGGACGCATCACCGCGGCGTACCGGCGGTGGGCGGAGGCCCGCGTGGCCGAGGGCCGGATCTACCGGACCAACGCCGGCCGGATCGAGATCGACAGCGTCCGGGAGGTCAACCCGGAGCTGATCTCCGACTACGACGACGACATCTTCGCCGCGGACCGGCAGAACGCCCGTGACGTCCGCCGCCGCCTGCGGGGCAATGAGGACTGGCCGACCTTCCTGATCAAGTTCCACCTGGTCGAAGGCGCCGACCCCCGCGAGGAGCTGGCCGCCACGGCCGAGCTGACCCCCGAAGACCTGGCGGACCTCCGCGCCCGGCTGGCCAAACTCGACGAGCTGAGCCGGCACGGCGCCTGGACCACCGCGATCCTGCAGCAGATCCAGGCAAGCCCGGGCACCCGTGCCGGCGACCTGGCCGCCGACCTCGGCCGCGACCCGGCCGGCTTCAAACTCGACGTCCGCAAACTCAAGAACCTCGGCCTCACCTACAGCCTCGAAACCGGCTACGAACTCTCCCCCCGCGGCGCGGCCTACCTCAAGTCCCTCTGACCCGTCCTGAACGGGCCGTGACGGCGCGGGACGAGGTGCCTGGCAGTCCGTCGACCGCCAGGGACCTCGTCCTGAGGATCTACCGGCAGGTTCGCACGTTGTACGACGCGGTGCGGAGCGGCCCGTCCGCGTGGTCCCAGAACTGGTGGACACCCGAGGCGGTACGCCGGATCGGGAAGTAGGACCGCGAGCCCTCGTAGTAGCCGATGCGGTAACTGCCGTCCATACCGTTCTCGCGGATCCGGTCATCCGCCTTGGCCCAGGTCGCTCTTCCGGCCGACCCGTCGGGGGTCAGACCCCGGTCGCGCTGCCAGCGAACGGTGGCGGCGTGGGTGTCGTCGCCGAAGATTCCGTCCTTCTCGGTCCACGGCAGATAGCCGTCCGCCACCAGGATCTTCTGCCACAGGCAGGTGACGTCGGAATTGCGATGGGTGCGCACGTTGATGACGCCTTCGTCCTCCCAGTCTCCGGCCAGCAGGCCGGAGCCCCAGATGGTCGGGCGCCCGGAGTACGAGCCGTCCGCGGCGGCCGGAGCAGCGGCGGTGACAGTCAAACCGGCGGTGGCCACGGTGAACGCGATCGCGGCGGCAACGCGCCTGGATCGTTTCCTGATCTGCATCTTCATCCTTTTGACGATCGGGTCTGGAGGGAAACCGGCTGCACCGGCGTTCTCCAACAGACGGCGTGGCGTCGACGCTAGAGGTCGCCGCGTTCGCCGTGCTGCCCGTACTGCGCCCGTACCAGCGCGTGGAGCCGAGGCGCGACAGGTACGACCGGCCGCGGCCGGTCTCGTTCACCAGCCAGGTGGAGCTACTCGACGAGCTTGCCAATGGTGGAGACGTCCTGCATGAGGGCGGCGATCTCCTCGGGGATCGGCGGAATCTGCTCGTGCTCGATTCGGCCGGGACCGGACCAGACGAGGTTGACCTGCAGAGACTGGTCCGATGCCGGGTGGTCCGAGCGGTTGTGACAGCCTCGGGTCTCGCGGCGTTCGACCGCGGCCTCCAGGGTGGCCCGGGCAGCGAGGGTCGCGGCCTTGAGGTCGAAGGCGTGCGCGAGGCCCTGGAAGCCGGCGATGTCGGGGTGGACGCCGACGTCCTTCATCCGGCCTTCCAGGGTGTCGAGCTCCGCCAGGCCGGTGAGCAGCCCTTGTTCGTCGCGCACCACCCCGGCGTGCTCGGTCATGGTGTTGCGAAGCGCGCGTTGCAGGGCTCGGACGTTCTCGGGGCCGTCGGCGGCGAGCAGGTCGTCCACCTCCGCCCGGGCCTGCGCCAACGCGCCGGCCGAGCGTGGCTGGGCAGCGAGCTGTGCGGAGTACCGCGCCGCGGCCGTGCCGACGATCCGGCCGAAGACCAGCAGCTCGATCAGCGAGTTGCCACCGAGCCGGTTGGCCCCGTGCAGACCGCTGGCCGCTTCGCCGATCGCGTAGAGACCTTCGACATCGGTGCTGTGGTCCTCGGAGCGCACCCAGACCCCGCCCATCGAGTAGTGCGCGGTCGGCGCGATCTCGATCGGGGTCGTGGTGATGTCGAGCATCTGCAGCTCGAGCAGGGTCTGGTAGACGCGTGGAAGCCGCCGCATGATCGTCTCGCGGGGCAGGTGGGAGACGTCGAGCCAGACGCCGCCGTTGGGGGTGCCACGGCCTTCCTTGATCTCCGTGTACGCCGCGAGCGCGACCCGGTCCCGGGTCGACAGCTCCATCCGGTCCGGGTCGTAGGCCGCCATGAACCGCTCACCGAGCTCGTTGCGCAGGATGCCGCCCTCGCCGCGGGCGGCCTCCGAGACCAGTGTGCCGGCGGCGTTCTCGGGCTCGATCAGGCCGGACGGGTGGAACTGCACCAGTTCGGGATCGCGGAGCCGCCCGCCCGCCTCGACTGCCAGCCGGAACGAGTCTCCGGTGTTCTCGTCGCGTCGCGACGACGTCCGTCGCCAGATCCGATTGTGCCCTCCGGCGGCCAGGATGACCGCGTCGGCATGGATGACGTAGCGGGTCCCGTCGGTCAGGTCGAAGCCGTAGGCGCCGAAGACCACGTTGTCCCGCACCAGCAGCCTGGTGATGTAGACCGTGTCCAGGATCGGAACCTGCAGTTGCGCGGCGCGGTTCACCAGCGTGCGCTGGATCTCCAGCCCGGTGTAGTCGCCGGCGAAGGCGGTCCGGCGGAAGGTGTGCGCGCCGAAGAACCGTTGCGCGATCCGCCCGTCGGCGTCCCGGGCGAACGGCATGCCGTAGCGCTCCAGGTCCGCGATACCTCGCGCCGCCCCCTGAGTGACGATCTGCACGGTGTGCGGGTTGGCCAGCAGATAGCTCTCCCGCAACGTGTCGGCCGCATGCTGCTGCCAGATGTCATCGGGGTCGGTGGTGGCCAGCGCCGCGTTGATGCCGCCGGCGGCCAGCGAGGTGTGGGTGTCCAGCTTGGCGCGCTTGCCCACTGCGCAGACGTCCACGCCCTGCCCGGCCAGCTCGATGGCTGCGCGCAGACCGGACCCGCCGGTCCCGATGACGAGCACCCCGGTGGCGATCCGGCGTTCGAGCGACTGCATGACAAGGCTCCGATCGGCCGAAGGGTTCGGCCTCCACACAGAAGACCTCGCAGGGCCCGGTTCTGTGACAACAGGGGTGTGGAAGATCAGCCACAGCTGAGCCGGCCGGTCACAGATCGCCCCGGTGCCCTGTCTGTGCTGGTGAAGACCGACTAGCTCAGGAGCCCGAACCATGCAGGCAGCACCGATCTCGGCGCGCATGCGTCCGCGCGGACCCGACGAACAGCACCGCTCGGCCAGTCCGCTCGAACTGCTCTTCGACCTCACCTTCGTGGTCGCCGTCGCGGCCGCCGCGGCCGAACTCGCCCACAGCCTGGCGGACGGGCACTACGCCGCGACCGGGTTCTTGCAGGTGTTCTTCGCGATCTGGTGGGCGTGGATGAACTTCACCTGGTTCGCCACCGCCTACGACACCGACGACGTGGCCTATCGGCTGCTCACCATGGTGCAGATGGGCGGCGTGCTGGTCCTGGCAGCCGGCGTACCGGCCGCCGCGGCCGACGCCGACTTCCGGGTCGTCACGCTCGGGTACCTGCTGATGCGTGGCGGCCAGATCGTCCAGTGGCTGCGGGCGGCGGTCGAGGACCGCGAGGGACGCCGTACGGCACTGCGGAACGCAGCCGGGATCAGTGTGCTGCAGGCCGGCTGGCTGATCCGGCTGGCGACCGGTGAAACGACCACGCTCACCTTCGTGTGTCTGGCGGTGCTTGAACTGACTGTGCCGTGGTGGGCACAGCGCAAGGGCGACACCGGCTGGCATCCCCATCACGTTGCGGAGCGGTACGGGCTGTTCACCATCATCCTGCTGGGCGAGAGCGTGCTTGCCGTCAGCAACGCTGTTCGCGCCACTGAGGTCAGCCTCGCGATGGTGGTGGTCGCCGCGGGCGGTCTGCTGCTCCTGTTCTCGCTGTGGTGGCTGTACTTCGTCCAGCCGGCCGGCGCTGGGCTGGCGGCGAATCGCGACAAGTCGTTCGTCTGGGGCTACGGCCACTACGGCCTGTTCGCGACGCTGGCCGCGCTCGGCGCCGGACTGGAGGTTGCGGTCGAGCAGACCAGCCACTCACTGCCGATCTCGCCCACTGCCGCGGGCTTCGCGATCGCAGTCCCGGTCGCGCTGTTCGTCGGCCTGCTCTGGGTCGTGAACCGGACGATCGCCGCGTCGCTGCTCCGGCTGAGCACGAGTGTGGCGGCGATGATGCTGATCGGGCTGGCGCCACTGCTCGCCCCGTACGGCGGTGTGCCACTGGTCGTCGTACTGGTCGCCGTGGTGTGTGTACTGGTGGTGGCGGTGACCCTCGTGCAGCAGACGTCTCCCGGCCGTCGGTCCGACCGACCCGAAAGTGACGCGGGATGACAGCCGCCGCGATGGTGGCCGAGTTCGACGACGTCGCCGGCTGGACCGCCGATGCCGTCGAGCAACTGGGCGACGGGTACGCGATACCGGCCGCCTGCCGGGGTAGTGCGAGCCCGGCCGCCCTTGCCTGGCTGGCTGAAGCCTGCGAGCTCTCCGCCGGTACGACGCTGCTCGACGTCGGGGCGGGAGTCGGCGGCCCGGCGGCCTGGGCGGCACGGCGGTTCGGCGTACGGGCTGTACTGCTCGAGCCGATGCAGACGGCGTGCCGGGCTGCCACGCGGCTGTTCGGACTCCCGGTTCTCGCTGCCGACGGCGCCCGGATCCCGCTGCGAACGAACTCGATCGACACTGCCTGGTGCCTCGGAGTGCTGTGCACCGTGGAGGACAAAGCTGCCCTCCTCGGTGAAATCCATCGCGTTCTGCGTCCGGGCGCCCCGCTGGGACTTCTGGTCGTCGTCGCCAGTGGCCGACGCAGTCAGCCGCTGCCCGAGGGCAACCACTTCCCTGTCCAGTACGAGCTCGACCGTCTGCTGGACGGTGCCGGATTCTCGCTGGTCGAGCAGACGACGCGGCCCGATATCGCACCGCTGTCGTGGTCGCGACGGCTCGAGGAGGTGACCGCGGCTGTCGCTGCGCAGCACCGTGCCGACCCCGCGTACCGGTTGGCCGCCCGGCAGAGCGAGCGGCTGAGCCGGCTGTTCAGTTCCGGCCACCTCTCGATGCAGTTGATCCACGCCGCACGCCGTCCGTGACGCGGCCGAGGCAGGCGAGGCGCCGGCCCGCTGGTCGATGCACCACGCGAACGTCGACGAACTGTTCGCTCTGGTCGGGTCGTCGAACGCGCGCGCCGCGGCGACAGCCACACGTACCGGGATGGAATGGATCGGCCGGACGAACCGGTACCATCACCGGCCGCTGGAGCTGTATCGCCTGCGCCACGACGATCTGGCGTACTGCGAGACCTGCGAGACGGGTAGTGCCTAGCTCGGGCGGCACGGAGCGCCGCAGGCGAGGTCGGCCGTCAGCACCTCCTCGAGATCGGTGAGGTCGCCGCTCCGGGCCGCCTTGAGGAAGGCCTCGACGAACTGCCGGTGCGCGAGCGCGGCCACCGGCGTACTGGGGCCTGCGGTGAGGTGGCCGCGAGCACGGCAGACCAGTTGCCGGGTGTTGGCCGCGCGGAGGTGCAGCATCTCGGAGATTCGCCCGTACGGGTAGTCGAACGCCTCCCGCAGCACGTAGGCGGCGCGTTCCCTGGCAGGCAGCGATCCCAGCAGCACGAGAACAGCCCGCTCGACCTCGTCGCCGCGCTCCGCTTCGATCGCCGGATCGTCGTCGGGGCAGCCGAGGTGGTCCTGGAACCACTCGTCGACGGGCGTTTCGTGACGCCGCTGGGCCGAGTGGCCCGCGTTGATGGCGAGGCGGACGGTCACCGTCACCAGGAATGCCTGAGGGTTCGCGATGACACTGCGGTCGGTGCGCTGCCAGCGCGACCACACCTCCTGGACGACGTCTTCCGCGTCGCTCGAGCCGGCCAGGACGCGGCCCGCGATCCGCACCAAGCGGGGCCGGACGCTGAGGAAGATCGCGACGGCGGCGTCCAGGCCGGGTCGGTCGTCCTCGGGCGGCGGTGTCAGCGCCGTACTCTCTGCGGGCGCTGTCAACGATTCTTCAGCCACGGTCCCGACTCCTTTCGCTGCGATCGGGCCGGCACTTCCTGAGTGCCGCTGCTCTCACCACCGTCGCTTTCCGGGCCGGTCCACCGCGCCCTGGAGGGTCCGTGGTCACCACGTGGTCCCACCACGGACATCACGTGGCCCCGGGCAACCGTCGCGTAGGAGTACTCGGCAGGCGGCAAAGTGCGCCGGACCAGGAGCAGGTCCGGCGCACGGTCGGTGCTGGTCGTGCGATCGCTCAGCGCGCGGCCTTCGCTGCCCTCTCGACGACCCGGGTGACGGTGCCGGGGTGGGTCATCAGGCCCACATGCCCGGCGTCGTACGTCGTCGTGGTGGCGTTCGCCCGGTTCGCCATGGCGCGTTGCGCGCTCAGGGGGATGATCCGGTCCCCGCTGCCCAGCAGCGCCCAGGACGGGATCGTCCGCCAGGCCGGTGCAGAGGAGGGTTCGTTCAGGGCGCCCAGCGTGGCCGGCCGCTGGGTGGCGGCCACGAGTGCCTTGCCGTCGTTGCTCAGACCTGTCGCGAACGACGCGAAGACCGTTGACCGCTTGAGATACAGCTCGGTGTTCGGCGTCGGCGCGGCGGCCGGCACGAAGTCGAAGATCGTGGTCGGGTCGGCCGAGAGGGCGGAGTCCGGCCCGGCGAGCTGGGTGGCGCTCTCGCCGGCGTCCGGCAGGAAAGCGTTCACATAGACGAGGGCTTCGACTCCAGGGTGACCGGCGGCCGCGTTGGTGATCACCGCGCCGCCGTACGAGTGGCCCACCAGCACGATCGGGCCGGCGATGGTGTCCAGGTAGGCCCGGACGGAGGCCGCGTCGCCGGACAGCGATCGCAACGGGTTGGCGAGGGCGACGACCCGGTAGCCGTCGTCCTGGAGTCTGCTGATGACCGCGCTCCAGCTCGACGCGTCGGCCCAGGCTCCGTGCACGAGCACGATGGTCGGTTTGGCCGTCCGGGGGCCGGAAGCGGCGCTCTGCGTCGCACCCAGGTTGATCGCGAGCAGCGCGAGGACGGCGAGGATCGTGGCGATGAGCGGTGGGCGCGTCCGGTGGGTGGTGCTGATGAAGAGCCTCATGGTGCCGATGTCCTGTTCTGTGCGGTGGGCGGCGGAGTCGCACGACTCTTCGGGATGGACCGGGTGGCGTCCGGCTCTGTGACAGCGGCCCGGTTCCATTCAGATGCCTTGAGCAAGGAAATGTCCGTTGTCCCGCGTGGTCCGTAGTGAGAGCGCACGATCGCGATGACGGTGTCGGTGGTGCGGGCGAGGTGTGTGCGGCCGTCGGGCAGCAGCGCCGTGGGGCTGATGTAGCTGGCCGGTCCTACGTGCGTGGCGGGGTCCTGCGAGTGAGTGGTGACCCGGCCGGCCCGAACGGCCCGGTTCCAACGGGTCCAGCGGAACAACCGCCAGCGCTGGGGAAAGAGCAAGGCGCCGACCCGTTCGATCCAGTCACTGGCACTGGTGAGCTGGTGCAGATGCTCGGCCCTGGTCAGGTCGTTGGCGCCGTTGTGGAAACCACCGATCGAGATCAAGGACAGCGGCGCGTCGAGCTGACTGTGCAGTTCCTCGACCGCACCGGACGCGACCTGGGCGCCACCGCTGTAGCTGAGCAGGACGACGGGCATGCCGCTGCCGGGCTGGTAGCCGGCGAGTCGGAGCTGCGTCGCGATCTGGGAACCCACGGCTCGGTTGTAGAGCGGCCGGTACCGGTGGTCGGCGGCGACGAAGGTCTGCATCACGTTGTGCAGGAACAGCAGAAGTCCAACGTGGCTACGCAACCACGCCCACACCGGCCGATCGGCCAGCGGCGAGGCGAGTGGCGAGTACGGCTGGACCTGGCCCAGTATCCGTAGCTCGGGTGCGCCTTCGATCAGCGCCTTGACCAGCTGGCCACCGTCGCGGGTATCGCGCGCACGGCGCTTGCCGATGCCGTCCAGGTAGACCAGGTAGGCGTTCGGCGGCCGGTCCGGAGCAGCGCCCCGGGCGTACGGCACTCCGTCCGGCATGACGTCGTTCGGTCTTCGCCAGCCGACGCCGTAGACGAGTACCTCGTACCGGGCCAGCAGGCCTTCGGCGAGGAGCACGGGTCCCAGCAGGACGACCCAGAACAGAAAGTCGTTCATGCGCCCGGCTCCCTCGGCATCGGCACACTGATCGTCACGACCAGACGCCGTACCAGCTCGACGGCGAGGCCGAGGCCGACCCCGGCGACGAGTACGCAGGTGGCCGCGGAGGTCCAGCCGATCCCAACCGCGAGGGCACCTGCGAGCCCGGAGCCCACTCCGAGGAAGAGCACGAAGTGCAGCAGGGGACCGAGTAGCGGAAAGGCGAGGACAGCGGCGAACACCATCGGGACGGCCAGGCTCGGCGTCCACTCCAGTCCGGTCCCAGGCGGCGGCGTGGCCAGCACGAGTTCGGCGAGGGTCCAGGCGGTCAGCGGCCAGAGGGCGAATACCACCGCCTCGACGACGGCGCCTGCCAGAAGCAATCCGACAACGGACAACCGTGACAGGGCGGGCCCGCGGATGACCAGGGGAAGGATCCGCCCGGCGGCCTCCGACAACCCCGCGAGCAACAGAAGGGCACCGAGCAGAGGGCTCATCGCTCGGCCTTGCGGTGACGACCCGGCAGCAAGGGAGCGATGACGGGATTGGCGGCTCGCAGGTAGCGCTCGAGCTCGTCGGCAGCGCGGTGATACCCACCGGCCCGGTGCTGCTCCGTCCGTATCCTGGCCGCGGCTGCAGGGAACAGCGGATCCTCGAGGAGGCGGCGAGCCATGGTGCCGACAGCGTGCTCGGTGACATCGCGCGTCGGTATGGACAGGCCGGCGCCCAGTTCGGCGACCCGGCGGGCAACCAGCGGTTGGTCGGCGCCCTGCGGAATCACGAGCATCGGTACGCCGGCGTACAGGGCCTCGTTGACGCTGTTCATCCCGCCGTGGGTGATGAACAGCGCGGAGCGGGCGAGTACGGCCGGCTGTGGCACGAAGCGACGGGCGAGCACGTTGTGCGGCAACGCACCCAGCTCAGCCGGATCCGTTTGTCCGGTGGCGATGACCACGCTCCCGCCGAGTGGCGCGAGCGCGGTCGCGAACGTGCGCAGTAGCCGGGGATCGGCGCTGAACACGGTGCCGAGCGAGGCGTAGAGCACCGGGTCGCGCAGTTGGTCGACCGGAAAGGACCGATCGTCGGGACGAGCGCCGATGCTCGGGCCGACGAAGTGATACGACCGGCCGAGTTGCTCGGCGCCCGGCTGGAAGGCCGGGGAAGTGTAAACCAGGTTGAGTGGCTGGCTGATGTTCCCCAGATCGACCGCCGGCACCGCGGACGCGTCGTAGCCACGGCTGAGCTGACGGCGCAGGCGCAGGTACTTCCGGGCGATCCCGGGCCGGGCTGCCGCCGCGGCCAGCAGTCCCCAGGAGACGGCGGTGGGGCTCGGCACTCGGCGGTTGAACGCGAACGTGGTGAACGACGATGCCGCCGGTACGTCGAGTTCACGCGCGGCGACTGCTCCCCACGGGCAGGCAGCGTCGTGCACGACGAGGTCGGGACCGATGCGGTGCAGGTCGGCCAGTACCTCGGGCAGAACCTGCAAAGAGGTCTGCGCGAGACCTGCCAGCAGTGCGAGTGGCGTGGGCGGATCGGGCAGCGGCTGGTCGCCTCCGGCGTAGAGCCGGACGCTCGCTCCAGCTGCCTCGATCTCCGCCTGGAACGCGGGCGAGGTGTGGTAGCTGACCCGGTGGCCCCGCCGTACGAGCTCGGCCACCACGGGCAGGGTGGGATTGACCCGTCCGTGCATGGCGATGTTGAGAAAGGCGATCGTGCTCACTGTCCGAACCTCCGCTGGCTGAGGGAAGGTGTTGCCTCGGCCGGGCCGGTCGAGACCGCTGTCATCAGTTGGGACCGGGTGCGGGGCCGATCTGTGACACCTCCGCCGGGTTGTCACACAGCACCGCGCGCCGCTGTCCACTGAGAGTCCGCACACTAAAAGTCAACGCAAGTTGATTTTTGCTCCGGTGGGATCCTACGGTAGAAGTCAACAGTCATTGACAAATTTTCGAGGTGGCCATGACGCAGATTCCGACCCGGGACGGGGTGAGTGACCAGCCCCCGCGGGCCACCCAGGAAGGGCTCCGCCGGTTCGTCGAGCGATTCGCCGAGGACCATCCACCGCTGTCACTGGCTGCCGCGGACCTGACCGTCAACGACGCCGGAGAGGTGCGCCGCCGGTTCGGCGCGGTGTTCGGCTACCTGACCCGGGTCGAGTTCGAGGTCGAGCGGAACGTGCTGGAACTGCGCGCCCTGATGCCGGACGCCACCGAGACCGATCGATTCTTCTACCAGGAGGTCTGGTCGCCTCAAGAACTGCAGCACGGAGTGCTGCTCGATGCCGTGCAGCAGAACCTGGGACTGACGCCGGTACCGGCCGACCTGAGCAAGGTGAGCGCCAAGATCCGGCTGGCGGGGGTGCTTTCGCAGCTACCAGGCATGCTCGGTGTCATCCGGCTGCTCTACTACTTGACTGGCGCCGCCACCGAGCGGTCGGCCGTCATCGCGTACTCGCGTCTGGTCGACGGACTGCGCGCGATGGACGAGCGAGCGTTGGCCGAGACGGTCATCGCTCCGATCCGGCGTCAGGAGCCAGGCCACTTCGCCTTCTACCGTTTGTCGGCCCAGGCGCTGATGGTGGAGGAAGGACTCAAGGCCTGGCAGCTCCAGCTGGCCCGGATCCTGCGTCGCCGGTCGTTCCGGCTCGTAGGTGCGAACAGTCATCGGCAGCAGGCCGACTTCGGTGACGTCGCCCGCTCCATCGGCCTCGACCGGGACCTGATGGACGTCGCCCGCCAGGTCAGTCTGGTCGAGCGCGAGCTGCTGTGGGCTCAGCGGCGAGGTATGGAGATCCCTGACTACATCCTCGCGGCGCTGCGGGAAGCGATCGAACTGAGTGTTGCGCGTGAGGCCGGCCTGCCAGTGCTCAGTGCGTGACGGAGTCGAGAGTGCCGCAGAGGTAGCGCTGCACGGAAGGCGCCAAGTCCGCGACCAGGCCGTCGGGGTCGCGGTCGGCCACGTCGGGCAGGCGCAGAAGGTACCGCGTCAGAGCGACGCCCAGCAGGTGGCTGCTGATCAGCCCAGCCCGCCGTGCGGCCTCGGCGTCGGGGGCGACCGTCGCGACCATGGCGCGCAGTTGCTGTACATACACCTCTCTGAGGCGTGCCGCCGCGGTCTCGTGCGTCGCGGCGGATCTGAGCAGAATCGGCAGTGCTGTCTGCCTTCCCTCCCCTTCCCACAGCTCGAGGAAGTGCCGCAGCAGGATCTCGCCGCGACGGTCGGCGGCGACCGTGCGCAGGTCGGGCAGGTGCAGATCGAGGTCGACGACCGTCGCGAACAGCGTCTCCTTGTTCGTGAAGTACCGCAGCACCATGGCGGGGTCGATCCGCGCCTGGGTGGCGACGGCGCGAACGCTCACCCGGTCGTACGGGTGCAGGGCGAACTGCTCGCGGGCGGCCGCGAGGATCGCCGTCCGGGTGCGCTCGGACTTCTTCATCCAGTCACTCTAACAAGAGAAGTCAACAACAGTTGACTTCAGTCCTCGGCGTGGAGTTGGGACGCGCCGCTTCGCGTGACCGAACTCGTTGCGCATGGCACGGAACCGGCGGTGACGAGAAGCGGTTGCCACCCGGTACGGCGATCGGTTGGTGCTATCGCGAACCACCTGTCCAGGGCTAGCCTCTGACAGGGGTGATGCGAGCGATGGCAGCCGGCCGGTCGGAGCACGGACTCCTGGGGCGACGTGCCGAGTGCCGGGCGCTCGACCAGTTGGTGGCCGATGTAGCGGCCGGACGAAGCGCCGCCCTGGTACTGCGTGGAGAGACCGGGATCGGCAAGACCGCACTGCTGAGGTATCTCGCCGAACGCGCTGCCGGCTGCCGGGTCGTCAGGGTGACCGGCGTCGAGTCCGAGATGGAGCTCGCCTTCGCCGGCCTGCACCAGTTGTGTGCTCAGCTGCCGGGTGGCCTGACCGGACCACGGCACGCTGTGCTGGCCAGTGCCCTCGGCCCCGACGTCGGTCCGTCCCCCGATCGGTTCCGGGTCGGCATCGCGTTGCTCGATCTGCTCGCGGAGGCCGCCGAGGACCGGCCGCTGATCTGCCTGATCGACGACGCCGAGTGGCTCGACCAGGTCTCCACCCAGGCCCTCGCCTTCGTGGCGCGGCGGCTCGGGGCGGAACGGCTCGCTCTGGTGTTCGCAGCAGGCGAATCCGACGAGGCCCAAGACCTGGCGGGACTGCCCGTACTTCCCGTTGCAGGGCTCGGCTACGCCGACGCCCGGGCGATGCTGGACTCGGCGACGACCGGTGTGGTCGACGTCCACGTGCGCGAGCGGTTCCTGACCGAGGCGCGGGGGAATCCTCTCGCCCTGCTCGAACTGTCGCATGTCCTGTCCGGACAGTTGGCCGGCGGATTCGGGCTGTACGGCACCCGTCCGCTCCCGCAACAGCTCGAGGCAGAGTTCTTGCGCCGCTTCTGGCCGCTGCCGCCCGGCACCCGGCTGGTGGTGTTGCTGGCCGCAGCCGAACCGGTCGGCGATGCGGGCCTGTTGTGGCTGGCGGCCGAACGGCTCGGCATCGAGGCCGAGGCCGCCGTGCGCGCCGAGTCGGCGGGACTGATCGAGATCGGGGCCGGCGTCAGGTTCCGGCATCCGCTCCTGCGTTCCGCGATCTACCGCGCGTCGTCGGCCGAGGACCGGCGCCGGGTCCACGGTGCGCTCGCCGAGGTCACGGATGCGGATCGTGATCCCGATCGCCGGGCCTGGCATCGCGCGTACGCCGTAGTAGGACCGGACGAGGCGGTCGCCGCAGAGCTGGAGAACGCCGCCCAGCGAGCCCAGGCACGAGGTGGTGTCGCTGCGGCCGCGGCCTTCCTCGAGCGTGCGGTGGAACTGACTCCGAAGCCAGGACGGCGCGCCGAGCGGTCGCTGGCCGCTGCCGGCAGCAAGTTCGCGGCAGGCGAGTCCGATGCCGCGCACAACCTCCTTGCGGTTGCCGACCTCGGGCCGCTGGACCCGCTGCAGCGTGCGCACCTCGCACGTCTGCGGGCACGGCTCGTGTTCGCCCGGGAACGGAGCAGCGCCGCGGTTCCGTTGCTGCTCGCCGCGGCAGACCAGCTCAAGGCGCTCGGTGATCCGTCCACCCGGGAGACATACCTGGAAGCGCTCGGAGCGGCGATCTTCGCCGGTCGTCTCGAGGTGGTCGAGCAGGCCGCTGCCGCGGCTCGCGCGGCCGGACCGGCGCCCTCGCCGGCAGGGCCGATGGACCTCCTGCTGGATGGCGTGGCGATGCGGTTCACCGATGGCTACGAGGCCGCGATCCCGTTGCTGCGCGCGGCATTGCGCGCGTTCCGCGAAGATTCCGTCGAGGTGACCGACGGCGTCGTCCGATGGTTGTGGCTGGCGTGCCCGGTAGCCCCGGAGCCGGTTGCCTCGGAGCTGTGGGACGACGACGTCTGGCACGAGCTGGCCACCCGAGCCGTCGAGTTCGCTCGCGAAGTAGGGGCCCTGGGCATCCTCCCGGTGGCGCTGTCCTACCGCGCCGCCGTTCAGGTACACGCCGGTGAGTTCGCTGCCGCCTCGACGTCGATCAGCGAGTCGGACTCACTCGCTGCCGCGACCGGCAACGCGCCGCTGCGCTACGCCCGTCTGCTGCTGGCCGGCTGGCGCGGTGAGGAGACCGCGGGCCTGGCGGCGATCAGGGCCGGTCTGGAAGACGCTGCCGCCCGGGGCGAGGGGCGAGCGACGGCTCTGGCCAGCCACGTGAAGGCGGTGCTCTACAACGGCCTGTCACGCTACGACGAGGCGCTCGACGCCGCTACCAAAGCCTGCCGTCAGCAGGACCTGGGCTTCGTCGGATGGTCGCTCGCGGAGCTCGTCGAGGCTGCCGCCCGAGCCGGCGTTCACGGACCGGCGGCCGAGGCTCTGAAGCAGCTTGAACAACGGACTCTCCCAGCCGGTACCGATTGGGCGCTGGGCATCCTCGCTCGCTCGCGGGCACTGCTCACCGAAGGGCCGGCAGCCGAAGCCCTTTACCGGGAGGCGATCCAGCGACTCGGACGTACGCGGGTCGTCGTACACCTGGCTCGTGCCCATCTCGTGTACGGCGAGTGGCTGCGCCGCGAGCAGCGGCGCCAGGACGCCCGGCTGCAGCTTCGGCTCGCCTACGACCGGCTGAGCGAGATGGGTGCCCTGGCCTTCGCCGAGCGGGCTCGTCAGGAGCTGGCGGCCACCGGCGAGGCCTCGCGCAGACCGGCCTCCGACGGGCCGGTGCTCACCGCACAGGAAGCCCAGATCGCACAGCTGGCGGCGGCCGGACTCACCAACCAGGAGATCGGCGGCCGGTTGTTCCTCAGCCACCACACCGTGGAGTGGCATCTGCGGAAGGTCTTCAACAAGCTCGGAGTGAGCTCGCGCCGGCAGCTCGATCCCGCTCGGGTCGGGTCCCTGAGCCCGGTCGCGGTCGGCTGAACAGCCACGTCGTAACCGCGAGGACCCCGAACTGTTCTTCCCGACCGGAACGGCGGCGCCGGCCCCGCGGCAGATCGAGGAAGCCAAGACGGTCGCCCACAACGGACCTCCCCGAACTGAAGGCGACCGGGACATTGGGTGCTGGTTGCTCAGGCGGCG
This sequence comes from Kribbella sp. CA-293567, assembly GCF_027627575.1. Classification (NCBI taxonomy): domain Bacteria; kingdom Bacillati; phylum Actinomycetota; class Actinomycetes; order Propionibacteriales; family Kribbellaceae; genus Kribbella; species Kribbella sp. CA-293567. Next base: position 5,855,979 of record NZ_CP114065.1, on the reverse strand, counting down.
TGGTGTCGATGGAGGCATCCTCGATCTGCTGATGCTGCCCGACCAAGGAGAAGCGGGTGGTGCCGCTCTGGTTCCACTGGACCGGGGAACTGCTGGTTTTCGGAACGCAGCCGCACGCGCCGAAGGTGGAGGTGCTGCGGGAGCGATCCGAGGTGGCTGTGACCATCGACGACTCGTCGGCGTGGCCGTACCGCGCGTTACTGCTCCGCGGCCGGGTCATGGTCGAGATGCTCGACGACATCGCTCCGGAGTACGTCGAGGCCGCGCGAAAACACTTCGGTCCGGAGGGAGGCGAGGCCTGGACGGCAGGTTCGTGAGTGGCCATTACTCAAATCCGCTGTTTCGTAAGGGAAAAGAGTGAGCGGCCCTTGTCCGGCCCAGGTGGCTGCACCGAAGGTTCTCGGCAGACAGATCAGTGAGGCGGTGGACAGGTTGTGGTCCGCTCTCGAGATGAGGAGATCCCTTGAGGAGAACGAGTTTTCGGCGCGACGCACTCGCCGGTGGGCTGCTCGGTGCGATTGCGCTGGCCGGAGTCGGGGTCAGTGCCCCGGCTCAGGCTCAGGCCGCGGAGGTCGGCGTACAACGGGAGGTCGCGCCGCGGTCCACGGTCGGCGGAATCCAGCAGGAGATTGCGCGTCAGCTGGCCATGTCGCTCAACGACGGCAGTTGGCGGGCCCAGGTCCGTACCGCGGTCGTCGGTGGTGAGGGCGACCTGCAGGCGCTGGCGTCCCGGTCGACCGCGGCTGCAGCGCGTCAGTTGGCGGCTGATGTCAAGGAGGCCGACCGGCGACTGAGCGCGGCCAAGGGCCTCCCCGGTGACGCCGGATCGCTGCTCCGGCTACGCCTCGGCGCACCGGAGACGGCCCAGCGGCTGGACGGGGTGACGATGCCGTGGATTGCAGTTGCCTCCGGCAATGAGCGGGCAGGCACGGTGGTCGCCTTCGACCATCGCGGCCGGACGCACCGGCTGGACCCGATGGTGGCGCCACAGCATCCCGTTTACGTCGTCGATGTCGATGTCGCGAAGTCCCAGCAGCTGGGGCTGCGGGCGATCGAGCAGGAGCTGGCCGCCAAGGGACTGACCGCGCCGAAGAAGGCCCAGGCGGCAGGCGGTTTCTGGACCTCCAAGATCACCGCGGTCCGGGTCTCGGACGACGAGGAGCCGTGGGCCAAGGGGGACGCGGAGATGTTCACCCTCGTGACCGGGTTCGGCCTGGACGGCAAGCCGGTGGTGAACACGGTGACGATGCCCTATCTGGACACCGACGGGAAGATCTACCGGCCCAACCAGCTCCTGGTGAACTGGTCGACCTACAAGTACAACCTCGCCGACGCCGTGATGATGGAGGACGACGGCGACACCAACTACCGGGCGCTCGCGCAGGCACTCACCACCGCGTTGCTGACCATCACCGATCAGGGCGCCTACAAGCCGCTGGTGGACGCGGTCATCGCCGCGATCCCGGACAGCTGGTGGACCGACGACCCGGATTTCGTGGACGCCTGGTACACGCTGGCGAGGAACGACAACGGGGTGCGCTACGGGTCGAGGCGCAACGGCTGGATGGGTGTCACGCCGTACTACGTCCCCGCGTTCTGACCGGCATCACCTGACCGAATTGACCAGCAGGCACATCGGGCGGCCCCTCACCGCTCGGTGTGCCTGTGTTCGTTGTCCCCCCAAGAGGAAAGACTTCCATGACCGAAAGACCTGTCGCAGTCCGCAGATTCGCGCTGGCCCTGTCGCTGAGCGTGGCGCTGACCGTCTCCACAGGAATTGCGAGCAAGCTGCTGCCCAGCGACGCGGACACCAAATCCGGCGGCCCCGACCGGATCGCGCAGCCGGCCTCAGCTCCGGCCAGGTCGCCGGAGCTGCCTTCGGAGCCACCGCCGGCCGAATGCCCGCCGGCCGTCGCCATCAGGGCCAGGAGCGCGCGGGCCAGTTCGGCACAAGCCGGTCATCCTGGGCGGCACGCGATCGACGGCGACCTTGGAACACGCTGGGCCGGCACCGGCTCGCGAGCGAGCCTCACGCTGGATCTCGGGACCGTCCAACCACTCTGCGGCGCCGTGATCACCTGGTATCGCGGTCAGAGCCGGCACAACACCTTCATCGTGCTGGTCTCCACCGACAACCGGTCGTTCCGGCGAGCCATCGCGGGGCGCATCACGGCCGGCGGCCCGCAGACGTATGCCTTCAGCGAGGTCGCGACCGCGCGATACGTCCGGTTCGGTGTCACCCGGGCGCCGAACCAGCCCGGATCCGGTGTGGCCGAAGCCACCCTCGTCACTCTCAGCGCCCCGCCCACGCTGCCGCCCCCGATGCCCGTCCCGACCGGGACGCCGCCCCCCGCCCCGACCCCGCCGCCGAGCTCGACCCCGACCACGCCACGGCCGCCCAAGCCGAGTTCGCCTGGAACACCGTCGGCCGAGCTCAAGCCGGCTTCGTACTGGATCGCCGAGTACGACCGGGCCGCGCCCGGGAAAATAGCCGAGGGCAACAGGTTGACCAGCTCCGCGGACTCCTACGACCACTACAACGGCGCGTACTACGTCGATGCGGCAGCCGCGATCTTCGAGGCGAGCGGGCGCCGGGCCGATGCCGAGCGGTTCCTGCAACTGGCCGAGAACATGGTGAGATCCTCCAGCCGACGTCCTGACGGCTTCCGCGGCTGGATCTCGCAACGTCCGGACGTGAAGGGACAGGAGGTGCCGTTGTTCGAGAGCTATGCGTGGCGGTATGTCGCCCATGGGCTGGGAGTCGTCCGCGCCGGTCCGCTGTACTCCGACCCCGCGATCAGGGGCCGGTACGCCGCGCTGGCCTCGTTCCTGGACACGAACCTGTTCGACAAGTGGACCAGGCGAGGCACGAACGCCTATGTCTACCGGGTGAACACCCATATGGCCGCGCACTGGGCCTTCATCGCGATGGAGGTCGCGAGGCAGACCCCGGACCCGCAGCGGCGGGCCGAAGCGCTCGAGATCAAAGGCAACATCGACCACAACCTGCCCAATCGGGGCGGCCAGGGAATCAAGGACCAGCTGAAACTGGGCGTGGTGGACGCGGATTCCTACTTCTTCAACGACACCTTCGGTCAGCAGGCCCGTCCCGGCTCTGACGTCGCTCATGCGAACGGCGTGATCAGCTACGTCGCGGCCGCCGCCGAGGACCGCGAAGGCTGGACCGAGGCCGAGATGCGTCACTTCGGCCACCTGCTCACCGACGTCGTGCTGCCGAAGAAGGCGGTGTACGTCGACGGCAGTGGGGCGGGCAAGGGTACCGGCTGGATCGCGGACGGGTTCGTCAAGCTCGGCCGGTTCGACAGCCGGGTGCAGCAGGCACTGGAGAACCACTCGGTCAAGAGCCAACCGCAGTACCTGGCCCAGATGGCGGTGAACGCCAAGCTCCTCCGGGCCGGCTGACCTCTGCGCACCATGACGGGCGCCTGCCTCACAGGCGCCCGTCATTTCGTTGGTCAAGGCAAGAACACTCTTGCCGCCGACAACGGCCGGGACTGCACCCGGTACGCCGTCGACGAGTTCACGCTCCAGCGGTAGCCGGCGAACAGCCCGGTGCTCCGAGCGCCGTAGATCACCAGGTGTCCGTACCCGGCACCGGTCCCGTGTTGCACCTGCACCACGTTGCCGCTCGCGTCGCGGGTCGGCTGGAACCGGCTGTCGGGGTAGGCCTCGTAGTTCGCCAGATTGCCGCCGTTCGGATCGCCGTGCGGCGCGCTGGTGCAGTCGATGATCTCGAACAGGTACGGATCGGCCGGCTGACCGAGCGTGCTGTCGGCCGGGTGAGCGAATAGCCCCTTGGCTTCGCGGATCATCACCACGTGGCCGCTGTTCCCGGCGGCCGACGTGCCGTAGTCGATCGCGACCAGGTCACCGGGTTTCAGGTTGACCGGTCTGGTGACCTGCGTCAGGTGCTGGAACTGTGCCGCTCGGAGAAAACCTCGCTGGAACTCCTTCGCCGTCGGGGCCCACTTGCCGGAGCCGGCCGATTCGGTCGGGAAGAAGTTCTGCCGGAAGTACTCCGGCGTCGCCCACCCGTACGCCGTACCCGCTCCGTAGCCGCGGAGCAGCGTGCTGGTGACGAACGTGCCGCATTGCGCCAGCGCCCGGTACGACGCCGGCCGGCCCGGCGTACCCCAGGTCAGCACTGTCTGCCGGGAGTCGGCAGCGACCTTGTACTGGTTCCGGGACTGGTCGAGTGGGTCGGCCATCCGGAGATAGTCGACCAACTGCTCGGCCTCGATCAGATGGGGAAGGGATCGAGGGTACGGCGCCGCCGGGGGTGCGGCCGCTGCCGAGGCGGTCTCACGCGTGCTCGCGGTCAGCGCCACGGCAGCGCTTGCTGCGAGCAGACTTCGTCTTCTGAGAGTTGTCATGAGTCAGTTGCACTTCGCAGAGCCGGAATCGAGTTCTGCCCCGGCGGCGGTGACGAACTTCCACGAGTAGTTGTCGGAGGCAAGCTCCAGCCGCAGTACGCCGTGCTGCTGCGCGATGCGCACTTCACTGTTCTTCACCTTCGCCTTGAACGGGCGCAGGGCGCTGCCACCGGTGCCGACGACGAACTGCCGCGGACCTGCCGGGTTCGCGGCCCCGTCCGGGGTCTGCGGGGCGAACCGCTCGTAGTCGTGATCGTGCCCGTTCAGGATCAGCTCGGCGCGGGCGGCGTACAACGTGTCCCAGAACGGCTTCATGTTGGGGAAATTGCCGTGTTCGGAACCGGAGCTGAACTTGGGCCGGTGCCAATAGGCCAGCACGCACCGCTTGTTGCTGGCGGCCAGGTCGCTCTTCAGCCACTCGAGCTGGCTGCTGCCGGCCCGGCGCTGGTCCTCGGAGTTGAGCGAGACGATGTGCCAGTCGCCGAGGTCGAAGCTGTACCAACTGGTGCCGTTCGGCTTGGCGGCGCTGCCGAAGTACCGGAAGTAGCCGGCCGCGGCCGAGTCGTCGTACTCGTGATTGCCCGGGGTCGGCTTGACCTTGTCCTTCAGCGGTCCCCACGACGGGGCGAAGTAGTTGGTGAACTGCGAATAGGCACCGTTGGCCTGGTCGCCGAGGGTGAGGATGCTGTCGGGCGAGATCGCCTTGACCCGAGCGGCGGTCTTCGCCTGCGGGCAGGAGCTGCCGGTGCAGGAGTTCGCGATGTCCCCGACCGCTGCGACCACCTTGGTCTGGCCGGCCGGCGGTGGCTCGGTGCTGCCCGCCGTCAGCGCCCGTGCCTCCGAGATGCTGCCCCACAGGCCTTGGGCGCTCTGCCAGAACGAGATCCGGACATAGCGGGCGGAAACGGCTTCGGCGAACGGGTAGGACTCGTGGTCAGCGGTGCCGCCCGAGCTGCGTCCGGCCCACACCTTCGTGTAGGTCGTACCGTCGGTCGAGGTGTAGATCGTGTGGTCGTTCCAGCGCTGATCGCCCTTGTACCAGGCGATCTTCACGCCACACAGGGACTGTGCTGTCCCCAGGTCGAGGGTCAGGGCGGCACCCTCGCCGTACCCCGACCAACGGGTCGAGAGGCTGCCGTCGACGGCATGGGCGGCGGGGTTGATGTCCTCTGCGGTGCTGGCGACGGCGCGGGCGACGGAGGGAGCAGTGGTGCAGCCGGGGATCGAGGGCACGACGTCCGACGGCACTGCTGCCTGTGCCGCCGTCGCGATCAAACCCGTGGACGCGACGGCGGTAGCCGCCGCGATCCAGAGTGCTTTGCGCATAGGGGATCTCCTGTTCTGAGGGCCGTTGTGCAGGCTTGTTCAGAGCATGAGTTCGGACCGGCCCCTTCCGCGTGAGCAGTCCGTGCCCAATCCGGGATCGTTCAGCCGTGGGGAAGGCGCAGCCCGAGTGCGTTCGCCAATTCCAGGCGGCCACGGATCCGCAGCTTCTCGTACGCCCGGTGCAGGTGGTTGTCGACGGTGCGGACCGAGACCGTGAGCCGCTCGGCTACGACGGTGTTCTCCAATCCACTGGCCGCCAGCTCGCAGACCTCCCGCTCCCGCCAGGTCAATTGGCCCACGGCAGGCGGGAGCGCAGCCCACAAGGGCGGTTCGCCGGTCGTCGAGTCGAGAAGGCGCTGTACGGCTGCTTGGTGCCTGCTGCCCGTGCGCAGCTTCGTGACCACTGAGGCGGCCTCCCTGGCCATGCCGATGAACCCCCGCGCCTCGAACTCCGCCATCACCGACGCGAGCATCTCGGCGTCCTGCCGGGCAAGTCCCGACGCATGTGCCGCCAGTAACGGGAACAGCTCGCCGTCGCATCCTGCGCTCGCGACCGCCAACTGGTCGGCGGTTCCGGTGGACGGCTTCAGCCGGGCGAGGTAGTACAGACACTCGACCGCGTTGGTACGCCGCCCGGTGGCCAGGTAGCGGTCGACCAGCGCCGGAATCTGCGCGGCCGCCGTGGCCACCTTGCCGCTGCAGGCCAGTTTGCGGACCTTCGCCATCGCGAGGTGGTCCTGCAGGCCGGCCCCGGCCGGCATCCGGAGTACGGCTTCGGCCAGGCCTGCCTCTGCCTTGCCGAAGTCTCCGATCGCTGCGGCTGCGGCCGCGTACTCCGCGAAGATGTATGCCTGGATGGGGAACGGCAGCCGGTCGTCGGCGAGTGCGCGCGCTTCGCCGAGTCTGGTCATCGCCTGCTGCCGGTCGCCGGCCCAGGCGGCGGTGACGCCCAGCTCGAGACACACGGTAGCGACGTCGGAGCGGTCACCGCGTTCGATGGCCGCGAGGTAGTAGTCCTCACCAACGACCTGAGCGGTCTTCAGATCGCCGGACAGCATCAGGGCGTGCAGATGACATGCGGCCATCGCGCCGTGCATGGTCGGCCACAAACCCGGCATCCTGACCTGGCCGCGCTGGAACCCGTCGGCCACCCGCTGTGGATACCCGGCGAAGGTCAACGCGTAGGCGCGCAGGGTCCCCTCGACGCCGGTGAGCACCGGGCACGGCGGAGACACCCCGGTGAGCAGGTCGGTGTCCAGTTCCGGGTCGGGGCCGAAGACCGCGAGAGCCAGCCGAGCGATCCGCAGCTCGGGGGAGGACGAGCCGTCAGGGTGTTCTCGGGCCGCAAGCAGTGCGCGTGCGTCCTCGGGACGGCGCAGGCCCCAGAAGAGGTTGAGTACGCGCAGCGCCGCCCGCCAGTCACCCAGACCGGGATCCGCGCCGGCGCCGGCCTGGTCGGCTCGCAGCAGTGCGGCCTCGACCTCCTCCACCTTGTTCTGCGCGACCAGCGCCTGGCAGAGCACGGTCAGTGGCTCGTTCGGCGCTGCCGCCCGGGCCAGGTGTTCGGCCAGGATCGGGTCCGACCGGTCCAGCGCCTCCATTCCGGCGCGCTCCAGGTCGTCCCGGGTGACCTGCAGACCCGACCGAAGTCTCCAGGTGGTGACCCGCAACCTCTGCTCCGAATCGTTCTCCTGTCCGGCCGCGTCTGCGAGATCCCGGAGCAGCCGGCGAGACCTGAGCGCTCCACTTGCGGCCCGTGCGACCTCGCCGTACAGGGGGTGCCCGAGGCGGACCGTGCCGCGTTCGTCGACGGTGACGAGCAGCCGGTTCCGGAGCGAGTCGATGGTCGACCGGTCCACCAGCCGGGTCAGCAGCGAAACGCTGACCACCTCGCCGTGTGCGACGTACCCGAGGGCGCAGCGTTCGGCCGGCTCCAGTACTCCGATCACGTCGCCGACCAGGTCACGGAGCGCGGCAGGCGCGGTCGGGCCATCCCGCCAGGTCCAGATCCCGGTGGTGTCATCCAGTACGCCGGACTGCAGCCCTAGCTCGACCAGATGGCGCACGAACAGCGGATTGCCGTTGCTGAGCCGCCACAACTGGTCCGCGCTCATCCCGTCCAGCCGGCCTCCCAGCACACTCGCGGCCAAGTCGGCGGTCATGGACCGGGTCAGGGCGGTGACCTGTTGGACCCGCAGTCCGCGGCGGCGAGTGACCCGCTCGGTGAGTGCGGCGGGCGCTGTCTCCGCGCGGGTGGTGAGCAGGATCCTGGTCCGCGGTACGGAGGCCAGCAACGCCAGCAGCTCGGTGGAGGCCTGGTCGATGTGGTCGACGTCGTCGATACAGATCAGCGTGGGACGCAGGGCCGCCTGAGCGGTCAGATGTTCGCGCAAGGCTGCGAAACCACCGCCGGGTCCGGACGGCAGCGAATCGGGCAGGAAGTCGGCGATGGCCGCGAGTGGCAGGGCAACGTTCCCGGGCAGGCCGACCGCGTGCAGTCTGGCCATTCCGGCGGCCTCACAGTCCTTGGCCACAGCACGCAGCAGGGAGGTCTTTCCGATCCCCGCCTCGCCGACCAGCAGGACGGCCGGTGCGTCGGCCGGTCGGAGGATCGACCGGATCTCGGCCAGCTCGCCGTCCCGGCCGACAAGGCGGCCGGAACCGCTGCGCGAGACGGCTTCGAGGTCCAGCATCAGGTCTCCCAGGTAGGCAGCGGCCCACTGCACGGACCGCCCGGTTCGCCAGCGTGCCACGCGGACGGATGCTTGTCATGAGCAACCGTTACTCATCGGCGGCCGGTTCGGTCCCGGACGGGTCCGGAACGGGCGGGCCGGGGGTGGCGCGACTTACCATGCCAAGAACCGGTCGAGAGGGGGCCAGCGGGTGGAGGCGAGTGAGGCGCTCAATCGGCGGCTGACGGCGCGGTGGCCGCTGGTCGGCCGGACGGACCAGCGACAGCTGGCGGGTGAGCTGCTGCGGAGTACCGCTGGTGGCGTACTGATGACAGGCGGGGCCGGGGTCGGGAAATCCGCTCTGGCCGAGACCGTCCTGGAGGACTGCGCCGCCGCAGGGTGGCACGTGGTCAGGACCCAGGCGCGGGAGGAACAGCGTCACGTGCCGTACTCCGTGATCGCGCAACTGCTCGTGCACCGGCCGCCGCAGCGTCAACCCGCCGGCGTGATCGGGGCGGTGATCCGGCAACTACGCGCCGCCGCGGGCGGACGGGCGATCGTGATCGGTATCGATGACGTGCACCAGTTGGACGACGCCTCGGTCGGGCTGGTTCAGCATCTGACCGCAACGGTCGGGGCGAAGGTGCTGCTGACGGCGCGGTCCGAGGCAGGTGAGGCGGAGCCGGTGAAGGCCTTCCAACGACGTGGGCTGGTGCACCGGCTGGAACTGCCCAGCCTGGACCGGACCGAGTTCACCGGGCTGCTCACCGAGGTGCTGGGCGGGGTGATGGACGGGGTGAGTGCCGAGCAGCTCTGGCACCTGACCCAGGGGAACCCGCTGCACCTTCGTCATCTGCTGCAGAACAGTGCACGGTCCGGTGCGCTGCAGCGCGAGGACGAGCTGTGGCGCTGGTCGTCGTCACCGGACGACCAGCCGCTGCTGAGGCAGGCGGTGCAGCAGGCATTCGCCGAGCTGCCGGACGACCAGGCGTTCGCCATGACCGTGGTGGCGCTCGCCGAGCCGCTGGTCCTCGACCTGGCCGAGCAGGTGGCCGACCTGAACGCTCTCGAAGCCCTTGAAGAGCGTCGCCTGATCAGCGTCCAGCCCGCGGGAGCGACGCTGACCGCCAGCACCGCTCACCCCCTGTACGGCGAACTGGCGCGGGCGGCCGTTTCGATCGAAGAGCGGGCCCAGGTGCTCGGCCGGCTCGCCAAGGAGGCCAGCGGCCGTCGAGTCAACGGCGTCGACTTCGCGGACGGCCTGCTGATCGCGCAATGGCGGCTGGCAGCGGGAGAGGACCTGACGACGGAGGAGATCCTCGATGCTGCCCGGCTTGCCCTGGCTCGTAGCGACGCCGCGGTCGCCGAGGACCTGGTGCGAAAGCTGTGGCCGCGTCACGGGGTCGCCGAGCTGATCAGGGCACTGGTTGCCCAGGGCAAAGCCGCGGCGGCCGAGGAGCTGCTGGCCGGGCTGACCGACGATGCGCTCAGCCGGGAGCTGGCGCCTCTTCGCGCGCTGAACCTGCTCTGGGGACTGGGGGAGCCGGCCGCCGCGCAGGCTGTGGTCGACACCAGTGCTGACCTGTCGGAGCAGGCAGTCGCTCAGCTGGGCATCCTGCTGTTCAGCAAGGCCGAGGACGGCCACCGGCCCGACCAGCGGGAACTGGCCGAACTGCTGCGGATGGCGCCCGAGAACCTGACCTCCGACCCCGTCATCGCCTGCTGCGCCCTGGTGCTGCGGGCCTACCTGCTGACCTTCACGGGCCGACCGGTGCAGCTGGTCGAGGAGGTTGCCGATGGCAAGATCAGTCCGCCGGACGGCTGGGCCACGATCCGGGGCGCGACCGAGATCTGCCACGTGCACGCGCTCGGGCTGGCGGGCCGGCTGACCGACGCGCGGTCGACTGCGCGTCGGTACTACGACGAGGCGATCCGTCGCGGCGACTCGGCCCAGATCGGCGTTCTGGCGTTCGAGGCGGCCGTGGTGGAGATGTGGGCCGGCAACCACCGGGAGGCTTGGCCCCACCTGGTCGAGTCTCGCGGGCATCTCGGTGCCCGGACGCCGTTCCCGATGCAGGCGTACCTGGCAAGCGAGCAGGCCGCCTGCCTGGCCGCGACCGGCCGGGTCGAGGAGGGGCGTTCGGTGCTGCTCGAGGCTCGGGAGATGTTCCCGGCCGACTCCGGGCTGCGGGACCACCTGGCGTGGGGTGAGGTCAGAGTGGCGGCGTACGCGGGTGCCGAGAACCTGGCTGAGCTGCTCCAGCGATTGACCACCCGGCAGATCGCGGACCACCGCTTCTCCAACGCCGTCGAGACCGCCTACCTGTGGGCGCGGATCCTGCCGGACCGGGCAGCGGCCGTACGGGTTCGCGAGCTGGCGGTCCGCTGTGACAGCGACCTGTTCCGGATCTATGCGGCACACGCGGCCGCGCTGGCAGGGCAGGATCCGAATCAGTTGCTCGAGGTCGCGACCACGCTGGAGTCTCTCGGATACCACGGGTTGGCACTCGAAGCGGCCGCTGCCGGTCACGAGCTCGCAGCCGCCGCCGACCAGCGCCGACTGGCGACCGAGCTGGCCCATCGAGCTGCCCGGCTCGCCGAGCGCTGCCGCGGCTCGAGTACGCCGTGGCTGCGCCCGTTCGCCCAGCCCGGGCGGTTGAGCGCACGCGAACTGGAGATCTGCCGGCACGCGGCCGCGGGGCTGGACAACGGCGCGATCGCGGCCGCCCTCGGGCTCAGCACGCGGACCGTCTCGAACCATCTGCAGCGGTCCTACGACAAGCTCGGCGTCCAGGGCCGGCGCGACCTGGCCGCGGCCCTGTCCGATCCGGAGCTTCCGGCCTAGCGCCGGTCCACTGGGCATCGTTTGCTCATGCGGCGCAGTGGGCGGCTCTGCACAGTGAAGTGATCGATTGTTCGCGATCACGAGAGGAACCCGCCCATGTCCAGAGCGCTCACCCTGAGGCGCGGCATCGTCCTCGGCACGCTGGCAAGTTTGTTGCTCGGTGCAGCTGCGGTGTCCGGATCGCTCAGTCTGCGATCCAGTTCGGCGTCCGGTACAGCCCCCGCCGCTACTGCCGAGTGCGGCGGCACCAAGGTCAGGCCGCCGCGTGCTGTCGCCAGTACCCAGGAGGCGATCAACCCGGCGGCCCACGCGATCGACAACCTGCTCAGCACCCGCTGGTCGGGGCTGGGCAGCGGAGCGCACCTGACGCTCGACCTGGGCCGGAGTCACCAGGTCTGTCAGGCCGGCATCGCCTGGCATCGCGGTAACGCACGCTGGAACGACTTCAGCATCTCGCTGTCCGCCGACGGCGTCAGCTACCGCAAGGCCTGGGAGGGCCGCAGTTCGGGCCGGACCGCTGACATCGAGTTCACCGCACTGACCAGCCCGGGCGCGGCCCGGTACGTCCGGATCACCTTCCAGCAGAACCCTGAGAACGCCTGGGCGAGCATCAGTGAGGCGCTCGTGATGGTCGGCGGGACGGATCCGCAGCCGGTCCCCGACGTCAAGCCGGTGAAGTACTGGATCGACCGCTATGACAACGCGGCCGCGGGCGAGGATGCGAAGTACCAGTCGCTGACCAGATCTGCCGACTCGTGGAGCCACTACGACGGTGCCTACGGCATCGAAGCCGCGGTGGCCGCCTTCGCCGCGACCGGCCGCACCGCCGATCTCAACCGGTTCCTGAACTACTCGGAGAACATGGTCAAGTCGTCGAGCATCCGCAGTGACGGCAAGCGCGGCTGGATCTCCCAGCGGTCCGACGTGCGCGGACAGGAGGTGCCCCTGTTCGAGAGCTACGCCTGGCGGTACGTCGCGCACGGGCTGGACGTGGTCAAGAACAGCTCCGCCTACGCCACCCCGGCCACCCGCAAACGGTACGACGGCCTGCTGGCCTTCCTCGAGGTCAACATCTTCGACAAGTGGGTCGGCCGGAACGTGAACTCCTACGTGTACCGCGTGAACACCCATATGGCCGCACACTGGGGTTTCATCGCGATGGAGGTGTCTCGCCTGACCAGCAGCACCGCCCGGCGGGACAAGGCGATCAAGATCCGCGACGACGTCAACGACCACATGCCCAACAACAAGGGCCTCGGCATCCGTGACCAGCTCCGGCTCGGCGTGGTGGATTCCGACTCGTACTTCTTCAACCACAACTTCGGCAGCACCGCCCGGCCCGGTTCCGATGTTGCCCATGGCAACGGCGTGGTCAGCTACCTGGCGGAGGCCGCGACCCTCGGTGGACAGGGCTGGAGCCGCGCGGAGATGAACGGCTTCAACCACTTGCTCACCGACTTGGTGATTCCGCGCGGCTCGGAGTACGTCGACGGCACCGGTGCGGGCAACGGCTGGCTGGCCGACGGCTTCGTCAAGCTGGGCCGATTCGATGTCGGGGTGCAGAAGGCGCTGGAGACCCACAAGGTTCAGGGGCAGCAGCTGTACATGGCTCAGATGGCCTACAACGCCAAGGTTCTGCTGGGTGCAGGGCAACCACTCGCCAAGACGGCTCCGGCGGCCGCGGCCGCTCCGCGCCTGGACGGCAACGATCCGGTCGACGGCGTGGCGATGCTCTACCCGACCAAGGCGAACGGGCAGGTCTGGCATCTGTCCGGTACCCCGGCTCAGGACGGCCAGTTGGACGGACCCGCGCTCAGCCGGAACGCCGACGGCACCTTCAAGGTCCGGAACGCCGCGACCCGGCTGAGCGTCTCGACCAGCACGTTCGTCCAGCGCCGCGACGAACCGAACCTGGAGTGGCGACAGCCGGCCCTGCGGCAGCGGGGTTTCATGAACGACGTCAACGACTGGCGCGACGTGGAGATCAGCGGCTACGTCCGCTACAACGCGGGAACCGACACCACCGACGCCTTCACCTGGTACGCCCGCGGTTCCCGGCATACCGGGGCGGGAGCGGCACCAGCGGCCTGCTGGGGTACGGCGTACAAGGGGAACCTGCGGTTCAGTGACGGCGCGGTGCGGTTCGAGAAGGAGATCTTCCACGACGGCGGCGCGGGCTACGTGGCGGACAAGTACGCCAACGGCGGCGCAACCCTCAAGCAGCGGCTGATCGGCTTCAAGACGGTGATGTACAACATTCCGGGCGGGGTCCGGATGGAGATGTACCTGGATCGCGCCAACACCAACACCTGGACGAAGGTGGCCGGCCGCGACGACACCGGTAGCTGGAAGGTGCCGAACGCCAATCGGTGCCAGGGCAGCCAGACCGAGGTGATCAACTGGGGCGGTCCGAAGGCCGTCTTCCGATGGGACGCCGCCACCGACGTCGACGTCACCAAGCTCAGCGTGCGGGAGATCGCCCCGGGTGGCGGTCAGCCGCCGGCGTGCGGGACGGCGGCGCCGGCTGCCTCGGCGGCGGCATCGACCTCGGAAGCGGTGAACCCGCCGGCCCAGGCGATCGACGGTGATCTGCTCACTCGATGGTCGGGCCAGGGCTCCGGCGCTTCGCTGGTTCTCGACCTGGGCGCGGTGCAGGCCTTGTGCGGGACGAAGGTCGCGTGGCACAAGGGAAGTACCCGGTGGAACGACTACACCGTCTACACCTCCACCGACGGTACGACGTACACGAAGGCGTGGGAAGGTCGGAGCAGCGGGACCACGAACGCACTGGAGACGCGACTGTTCCAGGCACCGCGAACCGGCCGGTTCGTGAAGATCTCGTTCTGGGGCAATCCGGAGAACGACTGGGCCAGCATCACCGAGGCGGTCGTCCTGCGGAGCTGACCCGCTCCGGAGCCGGGCCCAGTACGTCGCGCAACTGGTCCCGGCCCCGGACTCCCAGCTTCTTGTACGCGCGGTGCAAGTGGTTCGCGATCGTCTTGCGGGTCAGGCCGAGCCGCTCGGCGATCAGGTCGTTGTCGACTCCCCGGGCGGCCAGCTCGCAGACCTCGCGTTCGCGGGCCGACAGCGGTACCGACGGGCTGTCGTCGTACACCAGCCAGGGCGTCCGCGGCTCGTCGCACAGCTGCCGGAGCCGAGCCGCGTGCACCCGGAATCGGGTCGCGTCTCGCTCCTCGCCGGCAGCCGCTGCCAAGCGAGCGGCCTGGACGGCCGCCTCCAGCGCCATCCCGTAGTACCCCTGACCCTCGAACGCGATCGCCACGGCGAACACCTCGCCGTACCGGTTCGTTGCTGCGGCGTCCGCATGATCGGCCATCAGCCGGAAGAGGTCGCTGTCACAGTGCTGCACGCAGGACCGCAACGCCGTTGCCACTGGCAACGTAGGGCGCAGCCGGGTCGCGTAGTAGAAGGCCTCGACGGCGTTCGTGTACCGGCCGGCCGACTGATAACGCATGGCCAGCGCCTCGGCCCGGGCGGCCGACCGCTCGACGTCGCCCGTCTGGGCGTCCAGCCTGATCGCGGTGAACTCCAGATGCGGTTGCAGTGCCAGCCCCGCGGGTAAGAGTTCGGACAGCTCTTCGAGCACGGTTCGCGCCTCGGCGGGCCGGCCGAGCGACGCCAGGCAGCCGGCCAGCTCGGTGCCGATGTAGAGCAGGATCGGGAACGGCACATGGTCGTCCACCAACGCCTTCGCCTCCCGGAAGTGCGGCAAGGCACGGCCCAGCCGCCCGGACCAGGCTTCACACGTGCCCCGTTCGAACGCCAGCAGAGCGGCTTCGGTCGGTCCATCGCCATCGGCCGGGACACTGTCCCGGCCGGCGACGAGCTCGGACGCCTCGTGCAGGCGTCCCGCCATCACCAGTCCCTGGATCCGGCAGGCCGCGAGCGCGGCGCTCATCGATGCCCAACTGCGCGGAGCGCTGAAGCGGCCGTCCGCGATGGCATCGGCCACCAGCTTCGGCCGGCCCTGGAACAACGCAAGGTAGGCACGCAGCGGGTCAGCCGCTCCGGCGATGACGGCGTCCTGGATCACCAACGGCGGGTGTGGCGCGTCGAGGTCGTGCCAGGACGCGTCCCGGCTACCGAAGGCGCGTACTGCGGTTGCTGCCAACTGCAGCGCCGCCGCGTCCGCTCCATCCGTACTTCGTGCGTACGCGATAACCTCTGCAGCTTCCTGGGGCCGGCGCAGGTTCCAGAACAGGTTGAGTGCGCGCAGCGCGGCCGTTTCCTGGGACGGGTC
The DNA here is from genome assembly GCF_027627575.1 of Kribbella sp. CA-293567. Taxonomy (NCBI): domain Bacteria; kingdom Bacillati; phylum Actinomycetota; class Actinomycetes; order Propionibacteriales; family Kribbellaceae; genus Kribbella; species Kribbella sp. CA-293567. The sequence goes on along the minus strand of NZ_CP114065.1, from coordinate 5,840,481 downwards.
GCCGATGATCGGGTTGCTCAGCAACCCCTCTGCTTCGACGGCCTTGTCCTGGGCGACCAGAGCACGAGCGAGGACAAGGCGAACAGCTGGATCCGAAGGCAGGTGCCGGGCGAGCTGTTCGGCGACTGGAGCTTCGCAGCGATCGAGCGCCTCGGTGGCCGCGCTGACGATCTCGGCGGGTGCGAGCCGGTCACCTGCAGCCAGTCGCCAGCGAACCGTCTGCAGGTGGGTGGCCGAGGCGCTGCCGGCGGTGGCCAGAACCAGACTGCGATAGATGGACGACCGGTCAGCCGGCCGGGTCGCGGCGCGCACGACCTCGCCGTACAGGGGGTGGTTGGCGGAGGCGGTCAGCCGGCCACGGAACCGCTCGATCTGGATCAGGCGTTCCTGTTCGAGGAATTCCAGGTCCGCGAGATCGGCGACCACCTCGAGAGTGTCGAGTGCCACCGGCTCGGCGTGGGCGACGTAGGCGAGGGCGAGGTGTTGCGCCGGGGTCAGCGAAGCCAGCCTGCGGGTGACCAGGTCGCCCACCTTGCTCTGTCCCGCCAGCGCCGGTCCACGCCACCGCCAGATGCCGTCGGACAGGTCGAGGTTGGTACCGGTCTCGACCAGCTGCCGAAGGAACAGCGGATTGCCTCGGGTCAACCGCCACAACCGATCGACCGACAACGCGTCCACGGGACCGGCCAGTACCGCGCTGAGCAACTCGGCCACCGCGGATCGGTCGAGCCCGTCGAGGCGTCTCGCCTCCACCAGCCGCTGACGATAGAAGCCGACGACGACAGGAGACGTGACTGCCTCGCTGCGGCAGGTGGCCAGGATGCGGGGCCGGGTGGTGGCGCAGAGGCGATGAGCGAGCGCCGCGGCCGTGGGGCCGAGTTGGTCCAGATCGTCGATGACCAGGACAGTGTCCCGGCCGGCGGTGCCGGGCAGTGCCTGTGCCAGTTCGACGACGTTCATCCCTTCGGCGCGGCACCGCCGGGCGAGTGAACCGAGCAGTCTGGTCTTACCGACGCCCGCCTCACCGACCAGCAGGACACCGGGCTCGTCGGCACGTTCGAGCCGGCAGCTGATCTGCAGGTGGTCGTTCGAGCGGCCGACCAGCGGCCAGCCGTGCCCATCGGCTGGCAGCCGTACCGCGTACGACGTCGTCATCTCGTCTCCGTCCGGCCGATCGGGACCGCTGAGGCGGCCAGCCTGGCCCTGGTGCGAACGCTTGACATGAGTGATGGATGCTCAATTCCCGGCTGGACAGGTCACGGTTGTGGTAACACCGCCCGCGGCTGTCGGCCTCGCCTCTGGCGAGGCCTTGCCAGCCGATCGGCCGACGATGATGCTGTCAGCCGGGACGATGTTGTTGCCTAAGGCATCAGGTGGTCGGAATGGACAGAGCGGAACCGGTTGCGCGGCCGGTCGAACCCGGCCGGTGGCCGCTGATCGGCCGGGCGGCCGAACTCGAGCGCGTGCATCGAGCAGTGAGCGGCCCAGAGCCGACCGCAGTACTGATCAGTGGTGAAGCAGGGATCGGTAAGTCCCGGCTGGCCGCCGAAGTGTGCGGCACGGCAACGGCCGGCGGCCGGTACGTCGTGGTCGGCCGGGCGAATCGCGCCACCCAGCACCTCGCGGGGATCGGGATCTCGCGGTTGACAGATCCGCCATCGATCGCGCATGCGACTGTGAGTGTTCGGTCGATCGCGGACCGGCTGCGGGACCGCGCGGAGGCCCGTCCGATCGTCGTGGTGATAGACGAGGTCGATCACCTGGACGACACCTCGGCCCGGATCCTGCGTCAGTTGTCCGGCCTGGTGGACCTGCGGCTCGTGCTCCTCAGCCAGCAGGCAACGCTGGCTGATGGGCCGCTGGCCGGCCTGGTCGACGAGGTCCGACTCGACTCGATCCGGTTGCCCGGCCTGGCGCGGACGGCCGTGCGCGACCTGCTGACCTCGGTGCTGGGGCAGTCGATCGACGAGCTCAGCGCACGGCGGATCTGGAGCGCGACGGCCGGATCCCCTTTCCTGATAGGGCGACTGGTCAGCTTCGGCCTGGAACAGCACCGACTGGTCGAGCGCCGTGGAATGTGGCAGTGGCAAGGAGAAGTCATTGCTGACAGCATCTTTCTCGGGGACCTGTTCGCCGGTGAGCTCAACCGGCTCGACCCGGCGGAGTCGCAGGTGCTCGCTTGGCTGGCGCTGACCGACGAGCTGCCGGTGGAGGTACTGGAGAAACTCGCCGGTCCACTGGTTCTTGCCGGCCTGGCCAAGCGTGGTCTGACAGCTGTCGTCGAGGATCGAGTGCGGGCGACGCGGCCGCTCCAGCAAGCCGCACTTCAGGCGGGCCTGGGGGCGCTGCGGAGGCGCCGGTTGTTCCGGGAGTTGATCGCGGCGTCGGCGGCTGTCGGCGTACCGGCGCGGCTTGGTCTGCAGTACGGCTGGTGGGAGCACGAGGCAGATCTGCCGACCGAGCCAGAACGGGCCGCGCGGCTGGCGGCGGCCGCGCTGGGCGAGGGCCTGCCGGGGCTCGCTGAGCGGCTTGCGAGCCATCGCAGCGACGAGACGACTGTGGTCAGGGCACAGGCGCAGATCGCGCTCGGCACGCCGACCGCGGCGGAGCAAACGCTGGCCACGATGAGAGGCCCGGATCTGACGGCTGACTCGGTCGGGCTGCGAGCCCTCAACCTCGCCTGGGGCCTGGGCCGGATCGCCGATGCGACGGCCGTGCTCCGGCGGGGGAGAGCTGCCTTCGAGCCCGGCCAAGCAGCAGCCCTTGCCGTTGCCCAGGCCGGCGTCGACCTCTGTTCGGTCGGCAGTGGCGTCTTCGTACCTCCGCAGGCTCGCGGTGATGTCCAGCCGTTGTTCGACGCGGCGGCCGATCTCATCGCCGTACAGGGCGATCTGTCGCTGGCCCGGCCACTGCGGGTCCGGGAGCGACTGGCACGGAAGGATCTGCGTGCGCGAGCGCCCTGGCCGGCGGTTCGCGGTGCGCTGCAGGCCTTCGAGGTCCGCGCTCTGATCCAGACGGGTGACTTGATCGCGGCAGAGGCCCTGAGTGACCAGTACTACGCTGACGCGCTGTCCGCCGACGACCAGGCCGGCGTCACGGTACTCGGCCATGCCGTTGCCGCCTGTGCGAGCTGGGCCGGTGATCACGAGCGGGCCTGGCCGGTATTGCGGGAGGCCCGAGCGCTGTTGGACGACGCTGTGCCGTTTCCGCTGCGGGTGGAAATTCGCAGCGACTACGCGGCAGCGGCTGCCGCGGTCGGACGACTGGACCTGGCGGTGGCGGAGCTCGACGAGCTGCAGCGGCTGGAGGTGGCGGGCGCGTTGTGCGACCGGATCGACTTCGCCCGCATCCGGATGCTTTGTCACTCGGGCCGTCGCGCGTACGCCGCCGACCTGGCAGACCAGCTGGCCGATCGCTGCCTCACTGCCTGCCGGTGGGCTTCAGCGATCGAAGCGGGCTACTACCAGGTGAGGCTCAACCCGAGTCTGCACGGCGCACGCAGACTGCTGCGGGCGGTTGGCGAGACCGACAGCGATCTGTTCAGGATGTTCGCCGACCATGCAACGGCTCTGGTCGGCCGGAACGGCCGGACGCTGCTGCGGCTGGCTGACGAGTTCGGAGATCGCGGATATCTCGGTCTGGCGCTCGTGATGGGCGAGTCGGCGCTGCAGGCACCGGCCACCTACACGGTACGGACAGCGAGGAAGCGGGAAGTCGCTGAGTCGAGGGCGCGGTGGGGCGGCGGTACGCAGTACTCGGCGATCGGGGGTCCGGCGACGGGAGGTGGTCCGCTGACCAGCCGTGAACGAGAGGCCTGTGAGCTGGCGGCCTCCGGGCTGCGAAACGAGGCGATCGCGACCAGTCTGGGAATCTCGGTGCGGACGGTCACGAACCTCCTAGCCAGGGCCTACCAGAAGCTCGGCGTCTCCAGCCGCCGGCAGCTCCAGACCGCGATGTCGCTGTCCGCGATGCCCGACGGCCGTTGATCGGCAATTGGGCATCTGCTGCTCATGCGCCGGTACCCGGTCCGCAGCATCCTCCAGGGGTCAGAGTCCCCTGCAGAGAGGAGAAGACCATGCCGCGTCGCACGGACTGACCTACGGCAAGGCATGGGAGGGACGAAGCAGCGGCACCACGGCGGCCGCCGAGTCGCAGAAGTTCACGGTCAGGGACGCCCGGCACGTGAAGATCCCGTTCTGGGGCAACCCGACCAACGACTGGGCCAGCATCACCGAGGCCGCGGTGGTGAGCAAGCCGTACGGTTGCGCGCTCACCGGTGCGGTCAAGGCGATCGACGCTTCGACCGCGGAGCCGGTCAACCCACCGGCGAACGCGGTGGACGGCAATCTGGCCACCCGCTGGTCGGGGCAGGGCTACGGCGCCTCCCTCGTTCTCGACCTGGGGACGCCGCAGTTGCTCTGCGGGACCAAGCTGGCGTGGCACCAGGGCAACACCCGCTGGAACGATTTCACGGTCTACACCTCGGTCGACGGTACGTCGTACCTGAAGGCGTGGGAGGGGCGCAGCAGCGGCACCACGACCGCGCCTGAGATCCAGGCCTTCCCCGGAGCGCCCCGCAGCGGCCGCTTCGTGAAGATCACCTTCTGGACCAACCCGGTCGACAACTGGGGCAGCATCGCCGAAGCAGCGGTCCGAGTCTCCACCTGATCCATCTGTCCCACCCTGGCCGCCGGCCCCCGACCCGTCCCGGGGTCAGGGGCCGGCGGTTCGCTTGATGCTGCTCAGTGGAAGGGGCTGCCAGGAAGTCAGGAGGAGGTGACGACGGTGACCGTCGTGGATCCGGGACCGTTCGGCTGGACGTGAGTGGCGGCACCGGCGCCGTAGACTCTCGGCTGCCCGTCGGGTCCGACGGCGAGCACGGTCCCTTCGTCGATTGCCCAGCCCTCGAGTCCGGTCCGGAGTACGGCATGAACGAGGCGGTACAGGGTGCCCCATTGAGCGGCATGGACATCGACCAGGAACGGGACCAGGCCAAGGCCCGGTAGCAGGGTGAGCGACCCAAGGTCCTCGGCCAGGTCGGAGTCGCAGACGTCGAGGGTCCGGCCGTCGTACTCGGTCTGCCAGCCGCCGACGAGGGCCTGGTCCGAGGCGATGGCGGCCCCCGCCGAGAACCCGGCGTACACCAGTCCCGCCGTCCGAGCGGCATCGAGCCACTCGGCGCCGGCGCCGACGAGTACATCGCGATAGCCGGGCGTCAGCCCGCCCGCGACATAGATGCCCGCGGCATCGATCAGGTCGGTGGCCTGAGGCGGCCTGCCCTCCGACACCGGTACCACGGTCACGGCGGTGGCGCCGGCCTCCTCGAGGACGGTCTCCCACCGCGCGGTGTCGAGGTCATCGTCATCAAGGACGAAGACCACGATCGGGCCACCGGCACAGGCCTCGACGAACGGTACGTGCGCGGCCCGGGCGGCTCGTCCGCCGCCGATCAGAAAGATCTCCATGGCGGCAAGATAGCCGCACCATAGTGGCACTACCGCCGTGGTGGGTGATCAGACCTTTCCGTGAAGAAGCACAACCGTGCAGCGAAGTATCCGGAGTGGCCGGTGCCGGATTGCTTGATGCGTTCGTGTTGCAGCTATGCACGGTTCGTGTGCCAGAGGCGGGACTTGAACCCGCACGCCCGAGGGCACCGGCACCTAAAGCCGGCGTGTCTGCCGTTCCACCACTCTGGCTGGGAGAGAACGGTGTCCCCCCAGGAAGCACATCCTAGAGGGACACCGATCTGTCAGCGGCTCTGCAGGGCCTCGATGAAGACGTCGCGCAGGTCCGCGGGGTTCTTTGCCACGTAGGCCTTGCCGCCGGTGGCCGCGGCGAGCTGATTGAGCTCGTTGACGTCGGCGTCCGGGCCCATGCCCAGGGCGATGATCCGGACCGGCTGGGCCGGGTTCTTCAAACCTTCGAGCTTCTGCAGCGTCTGCGGCAGGCTCGGGCCGTTCGGGTCGTCGTTCTTACCGTCCGTGAAGAGCAGGATGGTGTTCACGGCGAGCGGGTCGTAGCTGCTGCGGACCGCCTGAACCGCGGCGATCGCGGTGGCGTACAGACCGGTACCGCCGCCCTTGATCGGCTGCTGCTTCAGCAGCGTGGTGGTGATCTTCTGCCGCTGGGCGGGGTTCAGCCGGCCGATCGGGACCAGGTCGCGGAAGTCGGCGCCCAAGGGGCCGATGTTCGTCGAGAAGGTCCACAGGCCGAGTTGCGCGTTGTCCGGGAAGAGCGCGAGCCCGCCCACCGCCGCCTCGAGGGTGATCTGCCAGCGGGTCTTCTTGCCGACCGTCTCGGCCATCGAACCCGACACGTCGATCACTGCCAGCGAGTGGGCCGACAGCGACAGCCGGGTCCAGTCCAGCAGCGTCTTCTCGATCACTGCCGCCGAGGGTGCGGCCAGCCGCACGATCGTGCCGGAGCCCCGCCCACTGCCCAGTTCGCTCACCAGCGGGTCGCGGAACCCCGCTTCGTCGCGGGAGGTGGACAACTCGCGGGACATCAGCTCCGCCGCCAGCGCCTTGCCGGCGTCGGAGTAGGTCTGGTCGTTCGTCTGGGCGGTCACCACGACGGGGTAGTCGAGCAGTACGGTGCCGGTCTTCGGCACGACCGACTTCAGCTCCGAGTCGGGGTGCTCTTCCTGGTACGTGACGAAGCTCTGCTCGGACACCGGTACGACGATCTTGCTGTTCGCCTGCCCGGCGCGACTCATCAGGCCGCCCGGGTCGGTGTAGGGCTTGGCCATCGATCCCAGCCGCTGGGCGGTCGGGACGATCACGCTGCCGATGTCCTTGTCGCTGGCCGAGGTCGCTCGCCGCTCCGCCTGCAGCGCCAGCAGGGCCAGTGCGCCGGGCGACTGGCCCAGCGGGTCGAGCAGCGCGGGCTGAGCCTTCGAGAACACCCCTAGCCACGACGACGTGTCGGCGAAGTTGGCCGACAGGCCGGCCAGCACCAGCGGTGAGGTCGCGATCGAGGGGACCGCGATGGTCGGCACCTTCTGGCCGTCATCGGCTTGGGACACCCACAGCGACGAGTCCGGGATCCACAGATCCGGCCGGCTCTCGGTGCTGTTCGCGACGTCCCTGGCCACCTTGGCCGAAGGGGCCGAGGTGATGGTGAAGTTCAGGCAGGCCGAGCTGTCGTCCTTCTTGGCGGCCAGCGACTTGGCCGCGGTCTCCAGCAGCGGCTGGATCTCGGGCGAGGTACTGAGCCGGACCTGCGTCGGGTTGTCACACGACTTGCCGCCGAGAAAACCGTCGGCACCCGATTCCGATCCGAAGGAGCGGACCACAAAGACGGCGCCCAAGGACAGCACCAGTAGGCCAACGACGGTCAGATACAGCGGACGCCGGTTGGTGTTGTTACTTTTCGTCACCGCAGAGGAGTGTTTTCCCATCGCGGCAGGTCCCTCCCTCCCAGAGGCAGACTGCGCGCGCAGATTACCCGGTTTGCACTGGTCAGGGCGAAGAGCGACGCCGATGGTCACGCCCTGGACGGAGGGCCGCAACGGAACTGCGGTGGTTCCGGCAGTACTACTCGTCCCTCAACGGGACGAAAATATGACGGAACGTGGTGTTTCCGCTGCTGACAGGTGAGAAGTTGGTGTGATCCAAATCACAGTGACTTCGGTGCTCAAACGACCGTTCCATGCGCCGGAGGCATGAAACGGTTGCGGGTTTACCTTCGGGACTTGTCCTGACAATCAGGTGAGGCCGAGATCGCGGCGGAGCTTGGCGACATGGCCGGTGGCCTTCACGTTGTACTGCGCGACCGCGATCCTGCCGTCACCGTCGACCACGAAGGTCGACCGGATCACCCCGGTCACCTTCTTGCCGTACATCGTCTTCTCACCGAAGGCGCCGTACGCCGTCAGGACCTCCTTGTCCGGGTCGCTGAGCAGCGGGAACGTCACGCCGTCGCGCTCGCGGAACTTCGCCAGCTTGGCCGGCTGGTCGGGCGAGATGCCGAGCACGGCGTAGCCCTGGGCCTGCAGCGAGTCGAGCGAGTCGCGGAAGTCGCAGGCCTGCTTGGTGCAGCCCGCCGTCATCGCGGCCGGGTAGAAGTACACGATCACGTTGCGGCCGCGCAGCGACTCCAGCGAGACGTCGTTGCCGTCGGCGTCGGGCAGGGTGAACTCGGGCGCGGCATCGCCGACGGACAGACGTTCGGACATTCTTGGGCCCCCCACGCAACGGATCCGGTGATTGTCCGACATTCTGCCGTACGCCGCCGGCAGACATTCAAGTGGCTCCTGGGGCTGCTGGGACATCGGCCGGCAGTTGACCGCGTCGAGCGGCGCGGATGGGGCACAGTGGTCTCATGCGGGCGATGACGGTGGTGCCGGGCATGGCGGACTCTGCGTCGATCGGCGAGGTGCCGGAGCCGCCGGCGTCCGACGGCTCGGTTCTGGTCGAGGGACTGCTCGCGGGCATCTGCGGCACCGACGTCGAGCTGTGCAGCGGTCTGTTCGGCACCGGCCGGCCGGGCGTCGACAAGCTCGTGATCGGCCATGAGTCGCTCGGTCGCGTCCTGGAGGCGCCGGCGGGCTCAGGCTTCGCCACTGGCGATCTGGTAGCCGGCATAGTCCGGCGTCCGGACCCGGAGCCGTGCCCCGCCTGCGCTCGCGGCGAGTGGGACTTCTGCCGCAACGGTCTCTATACGGAACGCGGCATCAAGGCCATGGACGGGTACGGCGCCGAGCGCTGGCGAGTCGACCCGTACTACGCCGTACCGGTGCCTGCGCAGCTCGGGCACCTCGGAGTGCTGGTCGAGCCGGCCAGCATCCTTACCAAGGCCTGGGACCAGATCGACCAGGTAGGAGCGCGCTCCTGGTACGGCCCGGAGCACGTGCTGGTGACCGGAGCCGGCCCGATCGGGTTGCTGGCCGCGCTGATCGCCCAGCAGCGCGGCCATACCGTCCACGTGCTCGACCTCGCCACCGACGGGCCGAAGCCGCAGTTGGTGCGCGACCTCGGCGCGGAGTACCTGAACGATCTCTCCGACCTGGCCGTGGCTCCTGACGTCGTGATCGAGGCGACCGGCGCGGGCCGGGTGGTCTACGAGTGCGCCAAGCTGCTGCCACCGGCCGGAGTGATGTGCTTGACCGGGATTTCACCGGGCCCGGCGTCCATCGATATCCAGCTCGACGCGCTGACGCGGCAACTAGTCGTGCGGAACGCGGTACTGGTCGGGTCGGTGAACGCGGCCAAGCGGCACTATCCGCAGGCAGTGGAGGTGCTGCTGGCCGCCGACCCGGCGTGGCTGGAGCGGCTGATCACGCGCTCGGTGCCACTGTCGGACTGGCCCGCCGCGCTGATCAAGCAGCGTGGCGACATCAAGGTGGTCGTGGATCTCCAGGCCTGACCTGCAAAGATGTGATCAAACACTGTGAAGGGAGCCCTGGTGTCGGACACGCAGGCTCGGACCACCGAGCAGATCGAGGCGGACATCGCCGCCACCCGTGCGCGACTGGCCTCGACCGTCGACGAGCTGGTCGACCGGGCCCACCCGAAGAACGTCGCCAAGCGGCAGGTCGAACAGGCCAAGGCTCAGGTCTTCGACGAGCGCGGCGACCTGCGCACCCAGAAGCTGGTGGCCGTCGGCGCCGCGGCGGTCGGGGTGATCGGGATGCTGATCATGATCCGCAAGCTGGTGGGCCGCCGGTGACCGCTCGCAAGAAGCTGTCCGACGACAAGCTGCCGATCCGGATGCTGCACGACCGGGTCCTGGTCTCGATCGAGACCGAAGGCGAGCGCAAGTCGTCGGCCGGCATCCTGATCCCCGCGACCGCGCAGCTGGGCCGCCGGCTGGCCTGGGCGAAGGTGGTCGCGATCGGCGCCAACGTGCGCACGGTCGAGGTGGGGGACCGGGTGCTGTTCGACCCGGAGGACCGGGCCGAGGTCGAGGTACGCGGCGACGACTACGTGCTGCTGCGCGAGCGTGACCTGCATGCCGTCGCGTCCGGCCGCCTCGCGGACGGCCAGACCGGCCTCTACCTGTAGTTCTGTCCCGTCCCCTTCCGGCCGGCCCGCCGGAAGGGGACGGTGGAACTCAGAAGCTGTTCGGGCCGAAGCGGAAGATCGCCACCACCGCGGCCAGCACCAGGACGACGGCGTTGATCCCGATCACCTGGAACTCCTTGCGCCGCGCGTGGACGACGATCGCGCCGGCCATCGTGAGCGCCAGCCCGGTCGCGGCGAGCGGGACCAGGATCGGCGCGATGTCGAGGACGGCGGGCAGGATCAGCCCGAGCGCGCCGAGCACCTCCACCGCGCCGATCAGCTTGAGGGTGCCGGCCGAGAAGTCCCTGCTCCACGCCATGTTCTCGTTCTGGCCGAGCTTCTCCTTGGACTGGGCCAGCTTGTTCGCGCCCGCGGCGAGGAAGAAGGCGGCCAGGACGCCGGCCAGGATCCACAGGAAGACATTCATCAGTGACGTTCCGCTCTCGAGGTACCGCTGGGAGTTAGTTGATGTATCAACACAACGGTAACCCTCTTGACTTGAAGCGTCAACCAAGTCGGCTAGGGTGGAGTCATGACCGGGGACGATGAGGTGCGCTGGCTCGAGCCTGATGAGCTGGCTGCCTGGATGTCGCTGGCCGCGCTGCTGTTCAAGCTGCCCGGGGTGCTCGACTACCAGCTGCAGCGCGACTCGGGACTGACCCATTTCGAGTATCTGGTGATGGCCGGGCTGTCCGAGTCGCCCGACCGGTCCCGGCGGATGAGTGACCTGGCCGGCTTCTCCAACGGCTCGCTGTCGCGGTTGTCGCACGTGGTGAAGCGGCTCGAGCGGCGCGGTTTCGTCGTACGGCGTGCCGACGCGGAGGACGGCCGGATCACCGTCGCCGAGCTGACCGAGGCCGGCTGGGAGCAGGTCGTCGCGGCGGCGCCAGGGCATGTCGCGGCCGTCCGGCAGTTCGTGATCGATGCGCTCGACGCCGAGCAGCTGGGGCAGCTCAAGGCGATCGGGGACCAGATCCATCGGCAGGTGGATCCGGGCCGTCCCTGCTGATCGGCTTGCCGGTGGGCGAACGGTCGTGCTTTTATGGACGACGTGAGCAAAGGTGAGGAGACGCGCGCCGCGGTGCTGGACGAGGCGGCTCGCCAGGTCAGCCTGGTCGGGCTCGGCGGCCTCACCATCGGGCTGCTCGCCGAGAGGACCGGGCTGTCGAAGAGTGGGTTGTTCGGGCACTTCCGGTCCAAGGAGCAGTTGCAGGTCGCGGTGATCGACCGGGCGAGCGAACTGTTCGCCGAGCGGGTGATCCGGCCCGCGCTGAAGACTCCGCGGGGCGAGCCGCGACTGCGGGCGTTGTTCGACCGCAAGCTGCGCTGGGACAACGGGGACCTGGCTTTGCCCGGGGGCTGCTTCTTCGCCAGTATCTCGGCCGAACTGGACGACGCTCCGCCCGGCCCGGTGCGTGATCGCCTGGTGCGGATCGAGCGCGACTACGCCGACACGCTGGCCACCGTCTTCCGGACCGGAATCAGCGAAGGGCAGTTCCGCGCCGACGCCGATCCGGAGCAGTACGCCTTCGACATCCGCGGTGTGCTGATGTCCTACCACCTGGCCGGCCGGTTGCTGGCCGACCCCCAGGCCGAGAATCGGGCCCGCGCCGCCTTCGAGGCGCTGCTCCGGGCGGCCAGGATCTGAGTTTCCCCTGTGAGGAGCAGTGATGGCGGCAAAGAAAAGCACGAACGATCGCATTATTAATAGGACCCGGGTCTTGTTCCGGCTGAGTGAGTGGGTGGCGCCGGCCGTCGGGGCGCGCATGCTGGATTCGATCTGGTTCCGGTTGCCGGAGGTGGCGGAGAAGGCGAAGCGACTGCGGGTGGAGCTGCCCCAAGCGACCGAGCTCGAGCTGCCCTTCGAGGACGGGCTGATCAGTGGCCGCTGCTGGGGCGGTGACGCTGCCGGGCCAACGGTGTACCTCGTCCACGGGTGGGGTGGCTGGGGGCTGCAACTCGCCGCGTTCGTTCCGCCGCTGCTCGACGCGGGCTTCCGGGTGATCGCCTTCGATGCGCCGAGTCACGGTGACTCCGCGCCGGGGCGGGAGGGACCGAAGCGGTCGTCGTTGCCGGAGCTTGCCGATGCTTTCCAGGCTGTGGTGGCGGCCTACGGACCGGCGTACGGGGTGATCGCGCACTCGCTGGGAGCCGCCGCGGTGATGCTCGCACTGCGGGACGGGCTCAGCGCACGCAAGATCGTGTTCCTCGCGACCGCGACCGACTTCCGCGACGGGCTGGCGCAGTACCGGCAGCATCTCGGCTTCGGGCCGCGGGTCCAGAAGGGGTTCCTGCGGTTGTTCACCCGTAAGTTCGGGCCGATGGAGGGCTACGCGGCGGTGCCGATGATCGACGCCCTGGCGGAGGAGCGCGAACTCCCGGCGCTGCTTGCCGTCCACGACCGCTCGGACCGCGAGACGTCCGCCGAGGGCAGCGCGAACGTGGTCGCGGTCTGGCCGGGCGCCCGGCTCCACCTCACCGACGGTCTGGGCCACAACCGCATCCTGCGAGACCCGATGGTCGTCGGGACTGCGATCACCCACTTATCCACAGAGCGGGCGGCCGCCGAGCAGTCGCCCGCGGTCCAGGAGACAATGCGGGGGTGACCTTCGCACCCACCTCCAGTCGTCTGCCGGACTTTCCCTGGGACAAGCTCGCCCCCTTCAAGCAGAAGGCGGCCGCGCATCCCGACGGGATCGTCGACCTGTCGATCGGCAGCCCGGTCGACCCGGTGCCCGAGCTGGTGAAGAAGGCACTCGCGGCCGCGGCCGACGCACCGGCGTACCCGACGACCCTCGGTACGACGTCCGCGCGGCAGGCCGCCGTCGACTGGCTGGCCCGCCGGCTGGACGTTGCCGGGGTGGATCCGCAGGCCGGGATCCTCCCCGTGATCGGCACCAAGGAGCTGATCATGCTGCTGCCGACGCTGCTCGGCATCGGAGCCGGCGACACCGTGCTGATCCCCGACCTGGCCTACCCGACGTACGAGGCGGGCGCCGCGCTGGCCCGGGCGACGAGCATCCCGGTCGCCGACCCCACGCAGTACGACGGTCCCGTGCGGGTCGCCTACCTCAACTCCCCGCGCAACCCGTCCGGCCAGATCACCTCGGCCGACGAGCTGCGCGCGGCGGTCGAGTGGGCCCGGGCGAACGACGTTCTGCTGGTGAGCGACGAGTGCTACCTGGAGTTCGGCTGGGACGAGACGCCGTTCTCCGTGCTCCACCCGGAGATCCGCGGCGGCAGCTTCGACAACCTGCTGGCCGTGCACTCGCTGTCCAAGCGGTCCAACCTCGCGGGCTACCGCGCCGGGTTCGTCGCGGGCGACGAGGCGGTCGTCGCCGAACTGCTCGCGGTCCGCAAGCACGCCGGTCTGATGGTGCCGTCCCCGATCCAGGCAGCGATGGCTGCCGCCTTCGCCGACGACGCCCACGTCGACGAGCAACGCACCCGCTACCTCCGGCGCCGATCCGTACTGCGCGAGGCGCTGACCGCCGCCGGCTGGGAGATCACCCTGTCGAACGGCGGCCTCTACCTGTGGGCCTCGCACCCGTCCTACGACGCCTACGAATCCGTGGCGGCGCTGGCGGATCACGGCATCCTCGTCGCTCCCGGTGCCTTCTACGGCACGGCGGGTGAGCGGCACGTCCGCGTCGCCCTGACCGGCACCGACGAGCGGATCGACGCGGCCGTCAAAAGATTGCAGTAATTGCCGAACTTTTCAGGTCCGGTGTGACGTCTTCCTGGGTAGAAGCCTCTTAGTAGGTGAGAGGGGAGCTGGGGTGGCTCTCCCGAAGTGGGGAGGACTGACCCGTGAAGCCTCGTGCTCTGGGTTCGGCTGCCGTGGTGGCAGCCCTGTGTCTCGGACTGGTTCCGACGATCGCGACCGCGGCCGGGGAAGATCCGGCGACGCCGACTGCCTCGCCGGCCAGTACGCCGGCGCCGCAGCCAGCCGAGCCTCCGGCCACGCCGGCCGTCACGCCTCCGGCCGCACCGGCTTCAACCCCGGCTGCGACCCCGGCTCCGGCGCAGACGCCGGCGATCACGGCGGACCTGCTGCCGATCACGCTCAACCAGCCGGTGCCGACCTGGGAGGACCGCCCGATCACGTTCACCGGCCGCCTCGAGACCGGCCTGGTGAACTCCTACCTGACCTTGTGGCAGAAGCTGGGCACCGGCTGGGTCCTGCGCGGCTCCACCCGCACGATCGCCAACGGTGCCTACAAGTTCCTCTACACCTCGCCGGATCCCGGCGCCGCGACCTTCCGCGTCGTGATCGGGGTCAAGTTCCCGAGCGCGGTCGGCAACACCCCGGACCGGGCCGTCAGCGTCCTCGACCGCAAGCTGGTGATGAACCGGCCGGCCGCGTCGTACATCGTGCTGACCAACGTCCGGATGACCGGCAAGCTCACCCCGCCGGAGCCCGGCAAGAAACTGGTCGGCCTGCAGGACCGGTTCGGCGGCAAGTGGCGGACGCTGACCAGTGCGTGGATCGCGCCGAACGGGACGTTCGCCGTACCGGTGCCGGACAATCTGCCCGCCACCAAGACCGTCCGGGTCGTCACGCTCGGCGGCGCCTCCACCGCGGTCGAGGCCTCGGCGTACGGCGTGGTCACGATCAAGGCGCTGCTGAACGCCAAGGTCTCCAACATCTCGGCGGCCTCGATCAACAAGACCTACCGGGCCGGCTGCCCGGTGAAACCGTCACAGCTGCGCTACCTCACTTTGAACTACTGGGGTTTCGACGGTCTGGTGCATCGCGGTGAGCTGGTCGTCCGGGACGCCGCGGTGGCGAAGATGATCGCCGTCTGGACCGCGAGCTTCAACGCGAAGTTCCCGATCCGGCGGATGCAGCGCGTGGATGTCTTCGGTGGCAGTGACCTCAAGGCGATGGCGGCCGACAACACCTCGGTCTTCAACTGCCGCCAGGTCACCGGCAACCCGTACGCGCTGTCCCCGCACTCCTACGGCTTCGCGATCGACATCAACACCGTGGAGAATCCGTACCTCGCGGCGAACGGTGTCTGGTACCCGTCGAACGGCCTGGCCTACCGCAACCGGAGTGTCGCCCGGAAGGGCATGCTGTTCAGCAGCAGCGCGCCGACCCGCGCACTGGTGAACGCAGGGTTCTTCTGGGGCGCCGGCTGGCGTCAGCCCGACTACCAGCACTTCCAGCCGAAGTGAGAGCCGTACTGGCGGCCGTTGCCGCTGCTGTCCTGCTCTGTGGTTGCAGCTCGGAGCCGGCCGCCAACTCCGCCGCGACCCCATCGCCGAGTGGCGGCACTGTGCCCATCCCCACCAACACCCTGAACACAGTCCCGCCGACCGACGCTGCTCAGCCTCCAGAGCTGCCGGAGCAGGCCACGGCGCCGCCACCGGCAGCAGCCGGCCCTGTCTCGTCCAAGAACCTCCCGGCTCCCGCCAAGCTCGGCACGGGCTGGAAGACCTACGCGGACCCCGGCGGTGCCGAGGCCGGCTTCCTCGGCAATGAGACCTGGACCCGCAGCCGTGAGCCCCACCAAGCCGCCTTCGAAGCTCTGCCGGTCGGCTGTGGCAAGCCGCTGCCGACCGATTCGCTGCCAGTGCCGAAGCATGCTTTGCAGGGCTCGTATCGCACAGGCGCCGGCCAACCGGCCACAGTCCTCGTACTGCGCTTCACGGATGCAGGCCAAGCCGCCGGGTACTACGGCGGCTACCAGACCCGCATGACTGCCTGCGGCACCAAGGGCAGTCTTCAGGTGAAGCAGCTGTGGTCCACGCCTGACGCGGTCGCTTCGATTCGGGCCTATGAAGGCGCGGAGGCTTTTGTGGAGCTTTCCACCGTCAAGGGCTCTACCGTGGCCTTGTTGGCTCAGGCGTCCGCCACGCCGGACGCTCAGGCGGCTTGGGCGCGGAGCGTCGTACCGGCACTGCGGGCTGTGATCGATTCGCCGTAAAGATGTACTACCTTTCAGTATTGATCGGCTCTAAACTCCGGACATGGGTGACTTCGACAGGTACGAGCGGCTGACGGCCGAGCTGGAACCGCCGTACGCGGTGATCGACCTGGCCGCGTTCCGCCGCAACGCCGACGACCTGGTCCGGCGCGCCGCCGGTACGCCGATCCGGGTGGCCTCCAAGTCGGTCCGTTGCCGCGCGCTGATCAGAGCCGCACTCGACCTGCCCGGATTTCACGGCGTGATGAGCTATTCGCTGCCGGAGGCAATCTGGCTGGCGCGCAACGGCGTCGACGACATCCTGATGGGCTATCCGACCGTGCACCGGGCGGCGCTGAAGGAGCTGGCCGGCGACGGCGAGCTCGCGTCCCGGATCACGCTGATGATCGACGACTTCGAGCAGCTCGCCTTCGTCAAGGCCGCCACCGGCGGCGGTGAGCGGATCCAGGTCTGCCTGGACATCGACGCGTCGCTGCGGATCCTCGGTCAGCATCTCGGCGTCCGCCGGTCACCGCTGCGGACGCCGGAGCAGGTGATGGATCTGGCCCGCCGGGTGGTCGCCGACGACGCCTTCGAGCTGGTCGGCGTGATGTTCTACGAGGCGCAGATCGCCGGCCTGCCCGACACCTCGCCCGCGGTCCGGCTGGTCAAGAAGCTGTCGGCCGACGAACTGTCCGAGCGGCGCGGCCTGGTCGTCGACGCGGTCAAGCAGGTCGCGCCGCTGCGACTGGTGAACTCTGGTGGCACTGGCAGTATCGAGGTCAGCAGTGCCGACCCGGCGGTGACCGAAGTCACCGCGGGCTCCGGGCTCTACGGCCCGACTCTCTTCGACAAGTACGACGTCTTCCAGCCGGAGCCGGCGGTCGCCTACGCGCTCGGCGTCGTCCGTCGTCCGACGCCGCGGATCGCGACGCTGTTCGGTGGCGGGTACGTCGCCTCCGGACCGGCCAAGAAGTCCCGGCTGCCGTTGCCGAGCTGGCCGTTCGGGCTCAAGTTGCTCGGCACCGAAGGCGCGGGTGAGGTTCAGACGCCTGTCTCGGGTGAGGCCGCACGCGGGCTCAAGATCGGTGACCGGGTCTGGATGCGCTATGCGAAGGCAGGCGAGATGCTGGAGCGGTTCGACGTGCTGCACGGCATCGACGGCAACGAGCTGACCGAGCTCGTCAGCTACCGGGGTGAGGGGAAGAACTTCGGATGAGCACCTGGCGCAACTGGGCCGGTACCGAGTCGGCGACCGGCGTGGAGATCCTCCGGCCGTCCTCGGTCGACGAGGTCGCGACGGCGGTGAAGACGGCGGCCGAGCAGGGTAAGCAGCTGAAGGCGGTCGGCTCCGGCCACTCGTTCACCGGCTGCTCGGTGCCCGAGCAGGTGATGGTCCGGCTCGACGGGCTGTCCTCGATCACCAACGCCGACCAGGCCTCCGGCCGGGTGACGCTGGGCGCGGGCACCGGTCTGGCCAAGCTGAACGCCGGCCTGGCGTCGTTCGACCTGGCGATGGCGAACCTCGGCGACATCGACAAGCAGACCATTTCCGGCGCGATCTCCACCGGGACGCACGGCACCGGCGCGAAACTGGGCGGGATCGCCACCCAGGTCGTCGGGCTCGAGCTGGTGACCGCCGACGGCTCGGTGCTGAACTGCTCGGCCGAGGAGAACCCGGACGTCTTCGCCGCCGCCCGGGTCTCGGTCGGCGCGCTCGGCGTGATCACCGCGCTGACCCTGCAGACCGTGCCGGCCTTCCTGCTCCGGGCCCAGGAGATGCCGCTGCCGCTGGGCGACGTACTGGACGGCTTCGATGAATTTGCCGACGGCAACGATCATTTCGAGTTCTACTGGTTCCCGCACACCGAGGTCGCGCTGACCAAGCGGAACAACCGGGTCGCGCCCGGGGTGGGGGCGTCTCCGGTCGGCAAGCTGCGCGGCTGGGTGGACGACGAGTTGCTGTCCAACCGGGTGTTCGAGCTGACCAACCGGCTGTCGGTACGCCGTCCCGCGCTGGTGCCGCGGATCAACCAGTTGGCGACGCGGGCGCTGTCGGCGCGCGAGTACGTCGACTCGTCGTACAAGGTGTTCTGTTCGGAGCGGAACGTGGTGTTCCGCGAGTCGGAGTACGCCGTACCGCGGGAGCATGTGGTCGAGGTCGTGCGTGAACTGCAGGCGTGGATCGACCGGTCGGGGGAGCGGCTGCCGTTCCCGATCGAGGTTCGGGTGGCGGCCGCCGACGACGTCTGGCTGTCGACGGCGTACGGGCGAGACACCGGGTACATCGCGATCCACCAGTACCACCGGCTCGCGCACGGCAAGTACTTCGACGCGTTCGAGCAGATCGTCGGGGCCTTCGGCGGCCGGCCGCACTGGGGGAAGCTGCATTCCCTGGGCGCCGCCGACCTCCGGGCCAGGTATCCCCGGTTCGACGACTTCCTGGCCGTCCGTGACCGGCTGGATCCGCGTCGTGCGTTCGCGAATCCCTATACCCGGCAGGTGTTCGGGGCCTGAAGTTTTTCGTAGCCTTCTCCCATGACCGCACCGGAGCCGTTGGAAGCGTTGCCCGAAGACTGGACCAAGGCACTGGCGGTCGTCGCGCACCCCGACGACCTGGAGTTCGGCGCGGCCGCGGCGATCGCCCGCTGGACCGGTCAGGGCAAGGAGATCGTCTACGTCCTGCTGACCTCCGGCGAGGCCGGGATCGACGGGATCGCGCCGGCCGAGAGCGGGCCGCTGCGTGAGGCCGAGCAGATCGAGTCGGCGCGGATCGTCGGCGTCTCCGCGGTCGAGTTCCTCGGTCAGCCCGACGGCACGATCGAGTACGGCGTCGCGCTGCGCCGGCTGATCGCGGGCCTCATCCGGCGGCACCAGCCGGAGATCGTGATCACCAACAACTTCCGCGACACCTGGGACGGTGACGTGCTGCTCAACCAGGCCGACCACATCAACACCGGCAGGGCGACGCTCGATGCCGTGCGCGACGCGGCGAACCGGTGGATCTTCCCCGACGACGGCGAGCGCTGGGCCGGCGTACGGCAGGTGTGGGCGGCCGGCTCGCCCGACAGCAGGCATGCCGTCGACACGACCGAGACGTTCGAGGTCGGCGTCGAGTCCCTGAAAGCACATAAGGCCTATATCGACGGGCTGAACTGGCCGGACTTCGACGCCGGGGAGTTCCTCGAAGGTTTGGGGCGCGCCGCCGGCACCCGCCTCGGGGCGACCTACGCGGCGCCGTTCGAGGTGTTCACTCCCTGAGTCGCTGATCCCCGTACGCCGAGCTCGCCCGGCGGCGTATCGGCGTACGGGGGTGTGAACCGGCCGTCCCGCTGACAAGTACCGCGGGGGGAGGCTGGCGCGCTCTGATCGAGCGAGAGTGTCGTCCTTCCTCAGTGGTCGGGAAGATCGAGCGACGCGTTCAAGCGCGGCGGAGTGGGCAGCGGATTGCGGGGTTCACGGTCACCGCTGAAACCGGGACCGGGCGGGTTGCCGGGGCCGGACCAGGAGCGGACCAGGGTGCGCCCCTTACGGGTGAGCCGGTGCAGGTCGAGCCGGAGAACCTGGGTGGCCGGGATGCCGAGCTGAGCGAGGGTGCGGTTGGCCATCAGCGCCGCCTCGTCCTGCTTCCGCGGACTGAGCTTGTGCTGCAGGACGAGCGCGACCTTCCCATCGGGAAGGTCCTCGACGCGCCGCAGGTGCATGCCCTTGTCGAGCCGGCCCGACCGCAGGGCCGAGGAATAGTAGGCGGAGGTGGACTGACGCCGATCGACGTCGGCGCGGACGATCACTTCATAGCGGGCCATGCCCCGATCATCCGTCGACGACGGTCCCTTTTCCAGCGTTGTCCATGGCTGGTGCCGAACTCGGGGGTGCAGGCTGACCGGTCAGAGCGCCAGGGCGCGATTGGCGTCGGCCAGTACCGCGGGGGAGGCGAGTGACTGCCAGCGCGGAATCTGCTCCTGCAGGAAGGCGTGCAGCTTCGGCTTGAGATCCGGCGCGTGATCCAGAACGTCGAGCTCGTTGACGATGGTGAGGTCGACGAACTCCCGCAGCTCCTCGGTCGGCAACTCCTCCGACGTACCGGTGAAGCGATCAGTGATCGTGGTGTGCTCGGCCAGGTCACGCCAGCTGGTCTCGCGTTCGCACGCGCCGTACCGGTAGACCAGCAACTCCGCCTCCGGCCCGATCACGGCCTCCAGCACAGAGCGCTCGTGCTGCCAGTCGAACAGATGCGTCGGGAACCCATCCGTCCCGTACGCCGCATGCGCCAGCCCGGCCAGCACCAGTGTCTCCGACGCCCCGAGCGACCTGAGCCGCTTGGCGACCCGATGCAGGTGCACGTACAACGTGCCTCCCGCATGGTCCAGCTCATCGGCACCACGGACGAGCAACAACGATCCCAGGTCTTGGAAAGCGCTCATCTGACCTCTTCTGTTCGGAGCGGTCAGGGCCCAACCGGACCGGCCCAGGCAATCAAGGTACGACGCAATTCCCCGCTTCGCCCAGCACTCCGGCGTGCCGAAATCGGTCACATGCCGTCCAGCCGCGCTTCACCTGTTCGCCACCACGAAGCTCACTGCCGCCGGAACGTATCGGAGCCTGATCTTGTTGCAGGGTGCGGCGACGGGAGGTGGCCTGCTGTTACAGTCGCGTCACCCGCTGATACGGCATGCTTGCGACATGCATCCGCCTCATCGGCTCGGGACCTCGGCCGCAGCCGCGCTGTCCCAGATGTGGCCGGATGGCGGTGGCCCCGATCACGTCGAACTGGACGCTCTGTTTCGCTCGGTCGGCATCGATCCGTCGACCATCACCGGCTCGAGGGCGGGCCGCATCGTCGCCGCACTCTCAGTTGCTCCGGACCCGGTAGCTGTCCGGATCATCGAGCAACTTCTTGCGCGCCTTCGGGACGAGCGAGCCTTCGACGCGGAAGGCTACTTCAACCGTCAACGGGTCAGTCGTCTTCAGGAGGCGCTCCGCCGCGCCGGCGTTCTGCTCGACGACCGTGGGTGCGCCCAGTGGAGTTCCTCGCCGGCGACCGCTGCCCCGACTCAGCAACCGCTCGACCGGGGCCAGGTTGCCGCTCAGCAGAACCCTCCGCACCCGGGATGGCTACCACCGCTGCTGGCCATCGCGATCCCGGTCGCCACCACCTTGCCCGCGATCGTGCAGGCAACGGCCGCGATCTGGGCCCAAGTCGTAGCCAGCGCGCTTCTGTTGGTGATGGCCGGCGTCGTTGGCCTGACCTGGTTTCACTGGTACCGCCACCCCAAGACCCGCATCCCGTCCTGCCTGGCGGCCGTCGGGATCTACTTGCTGGTCATCGCCGTGCTGATCGTCGGCAACCTCTCGGCGAGAAGCGCGGACGGCGCCGGTGGAGGCAAACCGGGCACCACCCCATCTGATACACAATGGCCGCCCTCGAAGCCGGGCACTGTGAAAACCCTCAAGGTCGGTGACCTGGGTCAGTTGCTCGGTGCCTGGCACATCGCCTGGGACGTGAACGGCAGATTCGAGGCAATCGATCACGACACCGTGGATCTGTGGCTGTTGTACCCCGGACGCCAGACCTGCAGCATCCGTCTCGATCTGAACCAGTGGGTCGTGCTCAGCGACACGACCGATCCCACCACTCCACTCTGGTACAAGGTGACACTGACGGAGTGGGACATCAAAGCAGGCGAGGCGACCTTCCTGACCGAGACAGGAAGAGGGCTCCGTCCGCGCGAACGCTGCTGACGTTCACCGGCTGAGGCCTCGCAAGTTAGCACTTCTTCGTCGGGCAGAAGTCGTCGAGTAGGTCGGTCGGTGCGCCGGATCGGTGGGGCCGCGGATCGACCACGGGCCACCGATCCGGCGCCACCTCACCACCTTCCCCGGACCACCGCACCGGACGCCTCGGGTGCGGTACTTCGGGGAAACCACCCATCGATCACCAAAGGGAAGTTGCCGATCGTCGGGCGTGCTTGGGATTCGTGCAGGACAACCGCACGATCACACTTCACAACTGCAGAACCACACTCCACAACTGCAGAACCACACTTCCCCGCCGCATCACCGGAGGGCCAACCGCTTCGTTTCACGAAGCAGGCTACGAAGGGGCTGAACCGCGTCGATCTGCAAGTCGGACTCGGGGGCTCCAGCGAGAGCGAGAGCGAGCGCGAAGGCGCAGGCGTGAAGCAACTGCCAGTACCCAGCGCACCCCCCGGGGGCGAGCCCGGGGGTGCGCGGGGTGGTGCTGCCGGGGATGAGCCGGCAGCAGGCTGGTGGGACTAGTCGTCGAGCTCGGCGAGGGCCTTGCGGGCTGCTTCGAGCTCGGCCTCGAGGGCGGCGACCTTCGCGGCTTGCTGCTCGCGGGCGGCGTCGATGACCTCGTCGATCGGGCCGGAGAGGTCCTCGTGCAGCTCTTTGGCGGCGCGGGAGACAGCGGCCGCGGCGACCAGGAGGTTCTTCGCGATGTAGCTGTTGCCTTGCTTGAGCTCGGCTTTCCACTCGCCGTCGGCGGTGCCGGTGACGGTCAGGGTGAGCTCGAGCGTCTTGGTCTTCTTCGGCGCGGCCTTCTTGGCGGGAGCCTTCTTCGGCTTCTCGGCCACCGGGGCGGCGTCAGCGGAAGCGTCGTCGGAGGCGTCGGCAGCCGGGCCGTCGACCGGCGCGTCGGTCACCGGCGCGGAGGTGTTTGCCGCCTCGGCGGTGTCCGTGCCGGTCCGGAGCGCGGCCGGAGAGTCGATCGCCGCTTCGGGAGTGTCGGCGGCGTCGGTCTGAGCTTCTGCTGCAAAAGTGTCTACAGTCATCGTTGCGGCGATCTCCCTGGGTGACGTGTCCCCGCCGGAGCGGGCTGGCGCTGAGAGCCTATTGGAACATACGTTCGACCCCCAGCGCCAATCGCGCCGCAGCTCAGCAGATCGGAGCCGTCACGCAGAGTGCTCCTTGCGATCTCCCGACCAGTCGAGGTGGAAGGAACCCTCGCGGTCCGTCCGCTGGTACGTGTGCGCCCCGAACAAGTCCCGCAGTCCCTGGATCAACGAAGCCGGCAGCCGCTCCGCCCGCAGCCCGTCGTAGTACGACAGCGCGGCAGAGAACCCAGGAGCCGGTACGCCGGCCGTGGCCGCCGTCGCGACCACGCGACGCCAGGCGTCCTGGCCGTTCACGACGGCCTCCTTGAAGTAGTCGTCGACCAGCAGCGACGGCAGCGCGGCGTCACGGTCGTACGCCTCCTTGATGCGATCCAGGAAGCGCGCCCGGATGATGCATCCGCCGCGCCAGATCGTCGCCATCGCGCCCAGGTCGATGTTCCACCCGTACTGGTCGCTGGCGGCCCGGATCGCGTCGAAGCCCTGCGCGTAGGCGACCAGCTTCGACGAGTAGAGCGCGTGCCGCACGTCCTCGATGAACGCGTCCCGGTCGACCGAGACCTTCCCCTCGGAGGGCCCGGCCAGTACGCCGGCCGCAGCCTTCCGCCGCACCGAGTCGCCCGACAGGGACCGCGCGAACACGGCCTCGGCCATCCCGCTCACCGGGATGCCCAGGTCGAGCGCGACCTGCACGGTCCAGCGGCCGGTGCCCTTCTGCTCCGCCTGGTCGAGCACGATGTCCACGAACGGCCCGCCGGTCGACTCGTCGACCTGGCTCAGCACCTCCGCGGTGATCTCGATCAGGAACGACTCCAGGTCGCCGGTGTTCCACTCCCGGAACACCTCGGCGATCTCCGGCGCGCTCAGCCCCAGCACGCTGCGCAGCAGGTCGTAGGCCTCGGCGATCAGCTGCATGTCGGCGTACTCGATGCCGTTGTGCAGCATCTTCACGAAGTGACCGGCGCCGTCCGGACCGACGTGCACGCAGCACGGCTCGCCGTTCACGTGCGCGGAGATCTTGGTCAGGATCGGGCCGAGCGACTCGTACGACTCCGCCGAACCGCCCGGCATGATGCTCGGACCGTTCAGCGCGCCCTCCTCGCCGCCCGAGACGCCGGCGCCGACGAAGTGCAGGCCCTTGGCCTTCAGCGCGTCCTCGCGGCGGCGGGTGTCGGCGAAGTGCGCGTTGCCGGCGTCGATGACGATGTCGCCCTCGTCCAGCAGCGGGACCAGTTCGTCGATCACGGCGTCGGTCGGCTCACCGGCCTTGACCATCACGATGATCTTGCGCGGCTGCTCCAGCGCGGCGACCAGCTCGGCCAGCTCGGTGGCCGGGGTGAACTCGCCCTCGTGGCCGAACTCCTTGATCAGCGCGTCGGTGCGGCCCTGGGACCGGTTGTGGACGGCGACCCGGAAACCGTTGCGAGCGAGGTTGCGGGCCAGGTTGCGGCCCATCACCGCGAGTCCGGTGACGGCGATCTGGGCTGGAGCAGAACTCATGAATTTCTCCTGCGGGTGAGTGCTCGAAGTCTGAGTACGGGACCAGTCTGCGGCCAGCGGCCCCCGGACCGCTCATCGGGTGACCAACTGCTGGAACGCGTTTGCCATTCCCGCCGATCCGCCTTGGTGCCGTAGGGTCCGAAGCCGTGACCCTTCTTGCTCTGGACCCTCGTACGACGGCCTTGGTGCTGATCGACCTGATGCCGAGGATCATCGCGCTGGACACAGCACCGCTGGCCGGCCCCGCGGTGCTGGAGCGATGTGTCGCGCTGGCGGGGAGCACCAGAACAGCCGGTGGGCTGGTCGTCAACGTCCGGGTCGAGCGCCCAGGCGTCGACGTCCAGCCCGAGGGCAGCGGCCTGGCTCCGGAGCTCGGCCCGCGGCCGGGCGATGTGGAGATCGTCAAGCAGACGGTCGGCGCGTTCCATCGCACCGGTCTCGACGACGTACTGCGAACTCGCGGGATCAGGACCGTCGCCCTGGCCGGCATCGCCACCAACTTCGGCGTCGAGTCCACCGGCCGGGTCGCCGACGAACACGGCTACGACACGCTCTACCTCACCGACGCCATGACCGGCCTCGACGGCGCCGCCCACGACTTCGCGGTCTCCTACATCTTCCCGAAGTTCGGCACGGTCTGTACCGCGGCGGAGTACGCCGCCGCCCTCACCCCTGCCTAGCGCTGCCCTTCGCCCAGGCGACCAGTTCCCCGTTCCCGGCGACGGTTTCGCCGGATGGCCCGGTCAGCATGTCCTCCAGCCCCGCTCGTAATCCATGCCGCTTCGAGCGAGCCCACTCGAGCACCGGCCAGGCCCACTCGTTCTCTCCGTGCACCACCAGCTCGAAGCCACCCGGAAGCACCTCGAGCACGGCCGAAGCCGCGGCCACACCGTCGGCGCCCGGCGAGATCCCGGGCAGTGCCTCCACCAGCACCCGCACGACCGGGCCACTCCAGGTCAGGAACTTCCGCGCCGCGTCCGGAGTGAAGAGCCCCGCCTCGATCCCGATCCCACGCTCGATCAGCAACCCGGCGACCTGCTCGGCACCTTCCTCGTGCCAGTTGACGCTCGCGAAATCCGGTC
The DNA here is from genome assembly GCF_027627575.1 of Kribbella sp. CA-293567. Taxonomy (NCBI): domain Bacteria; kingdom Bacillati; phylum Actinomycetota; class Actinomycetes; order Propionibacteriales; family Kribbellaceae; genus Kribbella; species Kribbella sp. CA-293567. The sequence continues at coordinate 5,815,129 of NZ_CP114065.1, read as the reverse complement.
CGGCCGACCACCCGCTGAGAAGCGCGAGCCGCTGGTCCAGCTCCGGCTCGATCTCCTCTCGGGTCGCCACACCGAGTGCCAACTCAGGACACCGCGCCCGTACTGCGCTGACGGCCGGCTCCACGTCGGACCAGCGCAGGCTCTCCCGCCCATCCGCCCCGCGCGGGTGAAAGTGCACCGCAACCGCGCCGGCCAGGGCAGCATCGTACGCCGACTGCGCCAGCTCTGCCGGAGTGATCGGTACGCCGGGGTGGTCGGCGCGCGAGCGATCGCCGTTCAGGCAGGCCTTCAGGACGGCGACCTCACCGGCCGGCTCCGGCCCGGACGATGCGGTGGTAGGTGCGGGAGCCGGAGCGGAGGGTGAGTGGGGCCGAGAGTGGAACGGGTCGGTCATGGCTGAACACTTTCTGGTTGTCGATCGAGACGGCGCCCTGGCGGATCAGGCGGCGGAGCTCGGAGTTGCTGAGCTCCGGGCGGGCCGCCTGGAGCAACTCCAGAATCGTCGGTCGTTCGGCCTGCACTGTCACCTCCGGCACGTCGGCGGGCACCTTGCGCCGGCTGAACTGCTCCAGGAACGCCGCTCGCTCGTCCTTGGCGACGTTCGCTCCGTGGTACCGCGTCACGACGGCGGCCGCCAGCGTCAGTTTCGCGTCGCGAGCCGCCGGACCGCCCTGAGCGGCCGCGTCGCCGAGTCCCGTTACAACGTCCGGCGGCAGCTCCGTGTAGACGTGCGCGTAGGTCCGGACCAGCGTGTCGGGCAGGCTCATCAACTTGCCGAACTTGTCCTTGGGCGTGGCGGTCAGCGCGATGTAGTTGTTCAGCGACTTGGACTGCTTGGGTCCGCCGTCGATCCCGGGGGTGATCGTGGTGACGACGACCGCCTGCGCCGGGGCTCCGAGCCGTTGCTGGAAGTGCCGCCCGAGCTGCTCGTTGAAGAGCTGGTCGGAGCCGACGATGGTCAGATCGCTGCCGAGCGCGAAGCTGTCGTATCCCTGCAGCACCGGGTAGATCAGTTCGTGCAGGGCGATCTCGCGTCCGGCGGCGACCCGTTCGCGGAACATGTCCCGGGCCATCAGCTGGGCGTGCGTGACCTGACTGAACAACTCCAGCAGGGTGGCCACCTCCATCGAGCCGAACCACTCGGAGTTCCGGCGTACCTCGAAGACCTCGGGGTCGGTCCGCAGGACCAGCGACACCTGGTCGAGGAACGAGGCGGCGTTCCGGTCGATCTCGGCCGGCGTCAGCACCGGGCGGGTCTCCGAGCGGCCGGTCGGGTCGCCGATCCGGGTGGTCAGATCGCCCAGCAGGAAGACCACCTGGTGTCCGAGATCCTGCAGTTGCCGCATCATCCACAGGTTGACCGCGTGGCCCAGATGCAGATCGGGCGCGGTGCAGTCGACGCCGTACTTGATCCGCAGTCTGCGTCCCGACGCGAGCCGCTCGATCAGATCGGACTCGCCGACGACGGTGTCGGTGGTCCGTCGCAGCCGTTCGAGCACAGCCGGTACTTCGGTCATGGGGGTTCCTCTCGGCGAGAACGCCGGAGGCACCCCTGATCAGCACCTCCGGCAACGGAAAGAGGCAGGAACCGTGACGGTTCCTGCCTCGGAGGCTCTGGGGTGAAGCGAACTACAGCGGCAGGCCGGCTCGTCCCAGAGCCGGTCGATACTGCGCGAGTCGCTTGATCACCCGTTCAGGCTAACAGTCGGCAGGCCGGGCGGGAACCGGGTTGTTAGGCTCGACGGGTGCAGACGGAGATGGTGGTTCTGGTCGACGAGGACGGTCGCGCGATCGGCACCGAGGACAAGGCGACGGTGCATCACACGGCGACGCCGCTGCATCTCGCGTTCTCCAGTTACGTCTTCGACCGGCACGGGCGGGTGCTGCTGACCCAGCGGGCTTTCAGCAAGCGCACCTGGCCGGGCGTCTGGACCAACAGTTGTTGCGGGCACCCGCTGCCGGGGGAGTCGCTCGAGTCCGCCGTACGCCGACGGCTGGCCGACGAGCTCGGTCTGGTGGCCGACACGGTCGAGCTGATGCTGCCGGCGTTCCGCTATCGCGCGGAGATGCCCAGCGGCGTGGTCGAGAACGAGTTGTGTCCGGTGTTCCGCGTCGGTTGCAGCGGGGAGCCGGAGCCCGACCCCGCCGAGGTCGCGGCGTACGAGTGGGTGGAGTGGAGCGACCTCGCGTCCCGGCCGGAGTTGTCGCCGTGGTGCGTCCTGCAGTTGGCTGAACTCAGCGAGCTCGGCAACCACGCGCTGGACTGGCCGGTGGCGGATCCCGGCCGCCTGCCGGAGGCAGCACGTCTCGGCACTGCTGCCGGTTCGTGAAAAATGCCGCGCCGATTTCTGTCGGCTGCGGCAAGCTGAACGCATGACCATGACCATCCGGACGGCGATCACCGACGCGGACTACGAGGCCTGGCGCGCCGTACGGATCGCCGTACTGCCCTACGAGCGCTGCCCGAGTGTCGCCGAGATGCGCGAGTTCGAGCGTCCGGACCGGCTGATGCTGCTGGCGGAGCTCGACGGTGAGGTCGTCGGCAGCGGCCTGGCGGTTCGTTCGGACGACGGCAAACGGGCGTCGCTGGCGCCGCGGGTTCGCCCCGAGGCGCGCCGCAGAGGGGTCGGGACGGCCTTGCTGTTCGCGCTCGCCGACCATGCTGTTGCCCATGGCTACGACCTGGCGGGTGCCGGGGTCGACGACGAGGAATCAGGGTTGTTCGCCGAGCGGTTCGGCTTCGTGGAAACGAACCGGCAGGTCGAGCAGGTACGCCGGATCAGTGCCGAGCCGGCGCCGGCACCTTCGGCGGAGTACGAGATCGTCTCGGTCGCCGACCGTCCGGAGCTCTGGGAGGCCGCGTACCACCAGGTCGCGCTGCCGACCCTGCCCGACCTGGACGTGCCGAGTCCGCTCAAGGTGACGGCTGAGGAGTGGGCCACGGGATGGATCAACGATCCGGCGGCGATGTTCGTCGCGGTGGCCGGCGACCAGGTGATCGGCGTTGCCGGGCTCCTGCTCGACACCGACCAGCCGGAGCGCGCCGAGGTCGCCTACACCGCCGTACGCCGGGATTGGCGCGGCAAGTCGGTCGCCGCCACGCTCAAACGCACCAGTATGGCGTGGGCGGCCGACCACGGCATCACCGAGATCTACACCTGGACCCAGCGCGGCAACGAGGCGATGCGCCGCCTCAACGAGCACCTCGGCTTCACCTACGGCATGACCAGCGTCAGCTTGCAGGCGCCGCTGCCGCTGACCGGAGGGCCCGCAGAAGGGTAGACCCGGGGACGGCGACGGACCGGCCGGCTTCGGCCGCGCGGATCAGCTCGATCAGCTGGGCGTTCACCGGAGCGGTCCGGCCGAGGGATTCGGCCAGCCGGACGACCTCGCCGTTGAGGTAGTCGATCTCGGTCCGGCGACCGGCCCGCAGGTCTTCCCACATCGAGCTCCGCGCCAGCGGATCGATGGCGAGCATCCTGGCCGCGAGGCGCTTGAAGAGGAAGTCCGGCAGGCGCAGTACCGCGGGCAGGCGGTGCGCCGGCAGAGCGGTCAGCTGGGCCGGGGTGATGCCGGCGGCTTGCAGGAGCTCGAGTGTCTCGGCCTGCGCGGCGGCCAGGCAACGGCGGTAGTCGCGCTGAGCCAGCTCGTCCCGCAACGGCAGGTCGGAGAGCGCGTTGACCGCGTTGTTCAAGTTGAGCAGCAGCTTCGCCCACTGCACCGGCAGGATCTCGTCGTGCTGCGTGAGAGGCAGACCGGCGGCGGTGAAAGCAGCCTCGTAGGGCCGCAACGAGGGATGCCGCTGGACGTCGAGCGCGCCTTCCGTCCCTTGGTGGAAGGCGCCCGCGCCCCGGTTGAGCACGTTGAACGGAACCATGCCGGTCAGCACGGTGTGGGCCGGCAACCGCTCCTGCAGCACCTCGCCGTTGCGGATGCCGTTCTGGAAGCTGACCACCGTGGCGCCGGGCTTCAGCACCGACGCCAGTTCGCCGGCGGCCGCCGCAGTACCGGCGGACTTGACCGTGACGAGCACGAGATCAGCCTCACCGGCCGCTGCGGGCGTGGTCGCGTAGCGAATCTCCTCAGCCGGTACGACGAGGTCTGCGCCGCGGTAGTCGGTCAGCCGCAACCCGTGCTCCGCCAGCTCCCCGGCGAGCCGCGGCCGGCCGACGAAGACGACGTCCGCGCCGGCCGCGGCCAGCCGCCCACCGACATAGCAGCCGATCCCACCCGCGCCGTACACCGCGATCGTCACAACAGCCTCCCGAGCCAGCTTGGAGGCAACTATGTCAGGCAGTGGGACCGGCTGGTGACCAAGGCATGACCGGGGTCACGTGTGAGCAGGCCTTCGGCGAGCCACACTGAGGAGGTGGCACACAGCTTGTTGTTGGTCGACGACGAACCGCGGATCCGGCGGGTCCTGCGGCTTGCCCTGGAGGACGAGGGCTATCAGATCTCCGAGGCGGCGAACGGGCAGGACGCCCTGACCGCGCTCCGGCGGGAGCCTCCCGACATCGTCCTGCTCGACATCATGCTGCCCGACCGGGACGGGTTCGCCGTCTGCCGGGAGATCCGCCGCACCAGCGACGTCCCGGTGATCATGGTGACCGCGCGGACCGGCAGTCACGACGTCGTCACCGGGCTCGAGGCCGGCGCCGACGACTACGTCACGAAACCACTGGTGGCCAAGGAACTGTCGGCCCGCATCCGGGCGTTGCTGCGCCGGGTCGAGCCGAACGGTACGCCGGTGCTGGAGCAGTTCGTGGTCGGCGAACTGGCGATCGACGTCCCGGCGGCCGAGGTGGTGCGCGACGGCGCGGTGTTGCCGCTGACCCGGACCGAGTTCAAGCTGCTGGTCGAACTGGCCTACCTGCAGGGCAAGGTGTGCAGCCGCGAGCACCTGCTCTCCAAGGTCTGGGGCTACGGGTACTTCGGGGACAGCCGGATCGTCGACGTGCACATCCGCCGGCTGCGGCTGAAGATCGAGCGCGACCCGGCCAATCCGCAGTACCTCGTCACCGCCCGGGGTCTCGGCTATCGACTGGTGAGCTGACCTTGCGGCGAAGGTTCGGTCTGCGCGACCGGGTGATGCTGGCCTACGGGCTGCTCGCGCTGCTGCTGTCCGGCGTACTGGCCGTGGTCACCTGGACCGTGGTCTCCAACTACCTCACCGACCAGCGGACCGCGTCGGCGATCGTGGAGACCTCCGACAACGCGGCGACCCTGCACTACGGGCTCTACGGCCTGACCCCGGCCTGTACGCCGATCCGCCGCGCCGACATCGAGTGCTCGACCTCCGTCGCGGTGGCGCCGGCGAAGGTGGCCGATCTGGTCAGCGCGCTGCCGACCAACGACTCCGCCTCGATGCTGCTGCGCTACAACGGGCGGTGGTACACCGGCACCTCCGTGGTGGACCCGGCCAGCGTGCCGGACGACATGATGCGCACCGCGCGCAGTGGGATCGAGGTGCATCGGCGGCTCGAGATCGCGGGGGAGCCGGTGCTCGCGGTCGGGGTGGCGATGGGCAGCCCGGGGGAGGTGTTCTTCGAGCTGCACCCGATGAGCCGGCTCGACAACGCGCTGCGAACGCTGAAGTTCACGCTGGTCCTGGCGGCGATCGTGACGGCGTTGCTGGGGCTGGCCGTGGGCCGCCTGGCGAGCACCGTGGCGTTGCGGCCGCTGGCGGAGCTGACCCAGGTCGCGGCGGCGGTCGCGCGGGGCCGGCTGGACGCGCGGCTGGAGGCGGAGAACGATCCGGACCTCGGCGGACTGGCGCGATCGTTCAACCAGACCGCGGGAGCGCTGGAGAAACGGGTGGCCGCCGACGCGCGGTTCGCGGGTGACATCAGTCATGAGCTGCGCACCCCGCTGATGACGATGATGAACTCGATGCAGCTGATCCAGAACCATCGCGCCGAGCTGCCCGGGAGTGTGCGGGAGCCGGTGGAACTGCTCGGCGACGATCTCGAACGGTTCCGCCGGCTGGTGATCGACCTGCTGGAGATCTCCCGCGACGACGGCGGTGACCAGGGCACCCGGGAGACGGTCCGGATCGCCGACCTGGTCCGTGCCGCGGCCGATGCGACGGCCGGCCGGGAGATCACCGAGGTGGACCCGGCCGCCGCCGAGCTCACGATGGAGGCCGACAAGCGCCGGCTCGAACGGGTGATCGCCAACCTGGTCGACAACGCCGAGCAGCACGCCGGTGGGTGCAAGGGCGTGTCGGTCAAGGCGGGCGGCCCGGGCGTGATCATCTACGTCGACGACTCGGGTCCGGGGATCCCCGAGGCCGACCGGGAGCGCATCTTCGAACGCTTCGGCCGCGGCGACGCACAGCCCGACAGCCGCACCGACGCGCAACGCGGCGGGATCGGGCTGGGCCTGGCCATCGTCGCCCGCCACGTCGAGTGGCACCACGGCAGCATCCAGGTCAAAACCCGCCCCGAAGGCGGCGCCCGGTTCGTCATCGAGCTCCCCGCCACCGCTCCCGAGCAGTAAATCGGGTGACGGCCGTGGCGGCCGGATCTACCCTGAAGCCATGGCTACTCGCCTCTGTGTCTAGCTGCGGACCCCGCTTCCGTACCTGAAGTGCGTCCAGCAGACATCACAGAGAGTAGTTGTCATGATCACCGTCCGCGGTGTAGACCTTCGCGTCGGCGCGCAGTTGCTGCTGTCCGACCTCACGTTCCACATCAGCCCCGGCGACCGGATCGGACTGGTCGGCCGCAACGGCGCCGGCAAGACCACCCTGATGAAGACACTGGCCGGCGAAGACCGTCCGGCGAGCGGCACGATCGCGTCCACCGGCTCCGTCGGCTACCTGCCGCAGGATCCGCGCGCGGCCGATCCCGGCGTCACCGTCACGGCCCGCATTCTGTCCGCCCGCGGCCTCGACCTCGCAGTACGACGGCTGCGGAAGGCCGAGGCCGAGATGAGCAGCGCCACCGGTGAGGCTCAGGAGCGCGCGATGGCCGCCTATGCCCGCGCCGAGACACAGTTTCAGGCCGGTGGAGGCTACGCGGCCGAAGCCGAGGCAGCTCGTCTCGCCGCCGGTGTCGGCCTGCCCGCTCGCGCTCTCGACCAGCCGGTCGGCCACCTGTCGGGCGGTCAGCGGCGCCGGGTCGAGCTCGCGCGCATCCTCTTCGCCGAGCACGACACCCTGCTGCTGGACGAGCCGACCAACCACCTCGACGCCGATTCGGTCGGCTGGCTGCGCTCGTTCCTGCTCGGCTACCCCGGCGGCCTGGTGGTGATCAGCCATGACCGCGACCTGCTCGCGGCCACGGTCAACCGCGTCTTCCACCTGGACCCGCTGCGGACCACGATCGACGTCCACAACACGGGCTGGCGCAAGTACCTCGAACAGCTTGAACTCGACGACCGCCGCCGGGCCCGGGAACGCCACATCGCCGAGCGCAAAGCCGCCGTGCTCAACGCCCAAGCCGACAAGATGCGGGCCGGTGCCTCGACCGCGATGGCGGCCAAGAACATGGCGCGACGAGCCGGCAAGCTGCTCAGCGACCTAGAGCCGGTACGCCGGACCGCCCGCGTCGCCAAGATCCGCCTGCCCGACCCGGCTCCGTCCGGCCGCACCCCGCTGACTGCCACCGGCTTGACCAAGTCGTACGGCGGGCTACAGGTGCTCAACGGGGTCGACCTGGCCGTGGATCGTGGCAGCAGACTGGTCATCCTGGGCCTCAACGGCGCGGGCAAGACCACACTGCTCCGCATCCTCGCCGGTCGCGAACAGCCGGACGCCGGTCAGGTCGTCCCCGGCCACGGCCTGCGCCTCGGCTACTTCGCCCAGGAGCACGACACCCTGGACCTGGCCGGGACGGTTCGGCAGAACCTGGCGTCGGTCGCCCCCGGTCTGACCGACGGCGAGGTCCGCAACGTGCTCGGTTCGTTCCTCTTCTCCGGAGACGACGTGGACAAGCCCGCCGCGGTGCTCTCCGGTGGCGAGAAGACCAGGCTGGCGCTGGCCGGCCTGGTGCACTCGGGTGCGAACGTGCTGCTGCTCGACGAACCGACCAACAACCTCGACCCGGCTTCCCGGGACGAAGTACTCGGTGCGGTGGGCAACTATCCGGGAGCGATCATCATGGTCACCCACGACGAGGGCGCGATCGAGGCGCTCCGCCCGGACCGGGTGCTGATCCTGCCGGACGCCACCGAGGATCTCTGGACCGACGACTACCTGGAGCTGGTCTCGCTCGCCTGATCCGGCGAGGGCGACAGTCAGCTGAGCGCCCTCACCGCCAGCGCGGTGAGGGCATCGGCGTAGGCCCGGTCCAGCGGCTGGGTCTGCAGCAGCCACCGGTGGTAGACCGGGCCGTTGAACATCTCCGTCGCGAGTTCCAGGTCGAGCCCTTCACGCACCTGCCCGGCGCGCTGGGCGGATTCCAGCCGCCGCTTGGTCGCCTCGAGGTGCGGCCTGAGCATCCGCGTCATCACCGCGTCGCTGAGGGCCGGATCGCTCTGCATGTCGATCATCACCGCGCGCAGCGTCGCCGATCGGGCCGGGTCGGCGAACTCCTCGATCGTTGCCCGCAGCACCAGCCTCAGATCGGCCGCGAAGTCGCCGGTGTCCGGCCACTCCGCCGCGGGCTCCTCGGCCACCAAGGCGTCCAGGACGACGGCGCCCTTCGAGGGCCACCAGCGGTAGATCGTCTGCTTGCCGACGCCGGCCCGGGTCGCGATGCCTTCGATCGTGGTCCGGGTGTAGCCGAGCTCGGCGACGGCGGCGCCCGCGGCCTCGAGGATCGCGGTCCGGGCTCGGTCACTGCGGCGACTGCTGTCTGGACTTCTCACAAACGAGACGATACGGTTCGTCTCGTTGAGAAGCAAGCGAGTGAGGGGCAGACGATGACGCGACGACTGTGGTTCGTGACCGGCGCAGGGCGGGGGCTCGGGCGTGCTTTCGCCGAAGCGGCGCTGGAGCAGGGTGATCGTGTGGTGGCGACGATCCGTCGCGAGGGGGTTCTGGACGACCTGACCGAGAAGTACGGCGATCGCCTGGTCCCGTGGCGTCTCGACGTCACTGATCGAGCTGACGTCTTCCGGGTGATCGACGAGGTGGCCGCGACGGTCGGCGTACCGGATGTGGTGGTGAACAACGCGGGCTACGGCCTGGTCGGCGCGATCGAGGAGCTGTCCGAGCAGGAGGTCCGGGCGCAGTTCGAGGTCAACCTGTACGGCGCACTGTGGGTTTCCCAAGCGGTGCTGCCTCACCTGCGCCAGCGCGGTTCGGGAAAGATCGTGCAGGTGTCGACGGTCGGCGCGGTCGGGCATCTGCCGCTCTTCGGCGCCTACAACGCCAGCAAGTGGGCGCTCGAAGGGTTCAGTTCGGCGCTCGCCGCGGAGGTGGCGCCACTGGGGATCGGGGTGCACCTGCTGCAGTTGGGAGGGTTCGCCACCGACTGGTTCGGGTCGAGCATGGCCTACGCCACCGCGCTCCCGGCGTACGACGAGACTCGTGGTGGCATCTTCGGGATGCCCGGCTACCCGACGCCTGAAGACGTGCAAGCGGCCGGCCCGTCGACCGACGAGTCGCCGCGGGTCGCGGCGGAGGCGTTGCTGGCGTTGCTCGACGAGCCCGAAGCGCCGCTGCGCAAGGTGATCGGCACGGGTGCGCACGAGATGGTCCGGATGGCCCTGGAGTGGCGGCGTGACGACTATCGGCATGATCCCGAGTTCGTCTGGCCGGCGCCGGCCTGAAGACCGTGCTGCGAGGATGACGGGGTGACTTCTCCTCTGACGATCCGGCACGGTGGGCTCGACGACGTACCGGCTGTGCTGGCGTTGCTCGACCGGGCGACCGAGTGGCTGGTCGCCCGGGGCCGGACCGATCAATGGGGGACCGAGCCGCATTCCACCAATCCGCGGCGGGTCGAGCAGATCAGGGAGTTCGCGACCGGCGGCGGGTTGTGGGTCGGCGAGACCGGTGGGCGGCTGGTGGGCGCGCTCGCCGTCGGCGACGCCATGTCCTACATCCCGCCCGCGACCGAGCCGGAGTTGTACGTCCGCCTGCTGGTGACCGATCGCGCTTCCAAGGGCAGCGGGATCGGCACCGACCTGCTGGACCACGCCCGCGCGTTGGCCCGCGGGCTGGGTGTCGGGCTGCTCCGGGTGGACTGCTTCGGCGGTGGAGACGGCGAGCTGATCCGGTACTACGAGAAGCAGGGCTTCACGCGCGGCGAGCCTTTCGGCGTACCGATCAGTGATTCGGTCTGGCCGGGTCAGGTCCTGTTCCAGCGGCTGTGACCTCGACCGGCCGGTGCACCGCGCCGTGCGCGTCACTGCAGTGAGCTGCCTCGACATCGCTTGACGCATGGTCGACCTGAAGCGTCGAGTGGGTCAGGTGATGCCGCTCCGCCAGCAGTGTCTCGATCTCACTGCGGATCTGGTGGCAGTCGAGTCCTTCGCTGACCAGGATGTGCGCCGACGCGGCCGGTTCACCCGAGGTGATCTCCCAGACGTGCAGGTCGTGCACCTCGACGACGCCCGGTACCGCGCACAGTTCCGCGCCGACGGCGGCCGGATCGAGCCCGGCGGGGGCCGCCTCCATGAAGATCCGGCCCGAGTCGCGGACCAGGCCGATCCCTGCCTTCAGCATCAGCGCGGCGACGATCAGCGCGGCGATCGAGTCGGCGCGGGTGAAGCCGGTGAGCAGGACGACCAGGCCGGCCAGCGCGGTCGCGATGAAGGCGAACAGGTCGTTGAGAATGTGCTGGAAGGCGCCCTCGATGTTCAGGCTGGAACGGTTCGCCTTGCTGATCAGCCAGGTGGCGATCAGGTTGACCACGATGCCGACGACGCCGGTGACCAGCACCAGCAGGCCCTCGACCTCGGGCGGGTGGATCATCCGGTTGATCGACTCGTAGACGAAGAACGCCGCCAGCAGCAGCAGGGTGATGCCGTTGGCCTGGGCGGAGAGGATCTCGACCCGCTTCAGTCCGTACGTGAAGCCGCCGGCCGGCGGACGGGCCGACAGCCGGATCGCGATCAGCGCCAGCGCGATCGCGGCGGCGTCGGTGAGCATGTGCGCCGCATCGGTGATCAGGGCCAGCGATCCGGCCGCGAACCCGACCACCACCTCGGCGGCCATGAAGGCCAGGATCAGCACCAGCGCGCCGCTGAGCAGCTTCTTGTCCGAGTCGGCGCTGACCCCGTGGCCGTGCCCATGCCCATGCCCGTTCGCCTTACTGGGCGCCGGCCCGGTCACGGCCGCGTGCGCCGCGACGACACCATCCCCGACGGACGGGCCCGGCGCAGTGCCGTGATCGGCGCTCACTGGTTCCGCTCCGGGTGGATGGCGTCGGTGTGCTCGGTGTGGGCGACGGCAAGGTCGACGAGCATCCGGACGTGCGCGTCGTCGAGCCGGTAGTAGGCCATCCGGCCGTCACGGCGGACCGAGACCACCCGGTGGGCCCGCAGCAACCTGAGCGCGTGCGAGGTCGAGGACTCCGTCATCCCGGCCACCGCCGCAAGATCGCAGACGCACAGCTCGCCGTCCAGCAGCGCGACCAGCAGCTTCAGCCGGCGCGGATCGCCGAGCAGACCGAACACGTCGGCCGTGTCGACGACGTCCTCCTCGGAAGGCATCCTGGCATGGACGGCCGCCACCCGCTCGGGATCGACCAGCTTGATGTTGCAACTGTCGATCACGGCCGGAGAGTGCACATCTGCAGAACTCTTCATATGTGCACTGTAGGCCATTTCCGTCCCGGCTGCTCACCGGACGGTTACTGCAACGTTCGAGGCCGGGCGGTGGAGGAGCGCGGAACGAGCCGCGGGCGCTGGGTCGGGTGGGACGGGTGCTCGATCCCGTTCATCACGTCGAACAGGGCCGCGGTGACCTCGGCGCCGAAGGCGTGGATGTCGTGACTCATCGCGGACAGCGCGGGGCGGGTGAGCTGGCAGAGCTGGGAGTCGTCCCAGGCCAGCAGGGAGAGGTCCTCCGGTACCGAGAGCCCGAACTCGTCGGCCACGCCCAGGGCCGCCACGGCCATGATGTCGTTGTCGAACATGATCGCGGTGGGGCGGTCGGCGGCAAGCAGCAGGTTGCGGCAGGCCCGGCTGCCGGAGTCGGGGGAGAAGTCGGCCTCCTCGGTGCGGCCTTCGAGTCCCAGTTCGCTGATCGCCCGGTCGAAGGCCGCCGCCCGGATCATCGAGTGGCCGAGGTCGGGCGGTCCGCCGACGCGGCCGATCCGGCGGTGTCCCAAGGCGGCCAGGTACCGGACGGCCTCGTCGATCGCCGCCTCGTCGTCGGTCCAGACAGCGGTGAAGGGGCCGGCCAGCGTGGGCATGCCGACGACGACCGCGGGGAGCCCGATCTGTGCCAGGGCAGGGATCCGAGGGTCGTCCACCTTCAAGTCGACCAGGATGCTGCCGTTGACCCGGCCGCCCTGCCACCACTGCTGATGGACCTCGATCTCCTGCTCGGCGTCGGTGATCCGCAGCAGCAGCGAGCACGAGTGCCGGCTGAGCACGCTCTCCACGCCGGAGATGAACTCCATGTAGAACGGCTCGAGCCCGAGCAGGCGAGCCGGCCGGGCGATCACCAGGCCGACCGTGTGCAGTGATCGGCCCGACAGGGTGGCCGCGGCGAGGTTCGGCCGCCAGCCCAGGTCCTTGGCGGCGGTGAGGATCCGCTCGCGGGTGGCCGCGGAGACGCCGGGGCGATCGTGCAGCGCCAGCGTGACCGCGGAGTTGGAGACGCCTGCCCGTGCCGCCACGTCCCTGATCGTGGCCCGCCGTTGCCGGCCTTCGGTGCCCGAACCCGCCACGGCGGTGCCCACCTCACTCGTCGAGTACTGCGCTCTGTGCCGCCGCAAATCTATCAAGGCCCGGCGGTTCTGCTTTAACGATCTATAAAACTCGACCAAGCCTGTCGTTCAATACGCCCAGAAACTTTACTAAAACGTTCTATGGACAGCGGTCGAAGTGGCGTCTAGGTTGAGCAGCCATCAGCTCGTCGACGAGGAGAGACGGACATGCGAAAGACACGCTTGCTGGCTGCGGGGATCGCCCTGGTGATGGCCCCCGTGATGGCACTGACCGCTTGTGGCGGCGGGAGCGACAGCGGGACCGAGGATGCCGGGGTGGTGGAGGTCCCGGCCGATCCGGCCGCGGTGACCGGATCGATCACGGTGCTGACCAATCGCACCGACCAAGTGCAGGACGGGACCACGAAGGCGTACGCGGCGGAGTTCGGCAAGCTGTATCCGCAGGTGAAGGTCGAGTTCCAGGGCATCACCGACTACGAGGGCGACGTCAAGATCCGGATGAACAGCGAGGACTACGGCGACGTGCTGGCGATTCCGGGGTCGGTCCCGACCGGCGAGTACCCGACCTTCTTCGCCGCGCTGGGAACGACGGACGAGCTGGCGAAGAAGTTCGACTTCACCGAGCGCGGTGCCGTCGACGGCAAGGTCTACGGCCTGGCCAACATCGGGGTGGCGAACGGCTTCGTCTACAACAAGGCGGTCTGGAAACAGGCCGGGATCACCGAGTGGCCCAGGACGCCGGCGGAGTTCCTGGAGGCGCTGAAGGCGATCAAGGCCAGGACCGGCGCGACGGCGTACTACACCAACTACAAGGACGCCTGGCCGTTGACCAACTGGGGCAACGCGGTCGGTTCCCCGAGCTGCGACGGGAGTGCCGGCGACAAGCTGGCGAGCACCAAGGAGCCGTGGGCGCCGGGGCAGGACCTCAACGTCGCGGACACGCTGCTGTACGACATCGTGCGTGGCGGGCTGTCCGAACCGGACCCGAACACCACCAACTGGGAGAACTCCAAGAACCTGATCGGCACCGGCAAGGTTGCCACCATGTGGCTCGGCTCGTGGGCCGTGGTCCAGATGCAGGAGGCGGCGAAGAAGGCCGGCAGGAGCCCGGACGACATCGGCTTCATGCCGTTCCCGGCCCAGGTCGACGGCAAGTGGTGCACCGCGGTACGGCCCGACTACCAGTACGCCGTCAACGTGCACAGCAAGAACAAGCCGGCCGCCCGCGCCTGGATCGACTGGTTCATCACCAGGTCCGGTGACGCGCAGAAAGCCAAGTCGTTGTCCGCGGTCAAGGGTGCGCCGCTGCCCGCGACCCTGCAGCCGTTCCAGGACGCGGGCGTGCGGTTCGTCAACATGACGTTCGCCGACAACGCGAAGGTGGCCGACATCGATCAGGCCTCCGAGGTCGGCCTCAGCGCACCGGAGTACCGCCAGCGGATCGTCGACGTGGCCCGCGGCGCCGCCAAGGGCGATCTGGCCGGCATCTTCGGTGATCTCAACCAGAAGTGGTCCGAAGCACAGAGCACCATCGGCTGATGCGGGCGACCCGTAGCGCCGGCCGAGCGCCGGCCCGCCGGCGCTGGTACACGCCCTGGCTGTACCTGCTCGCGCCGATGGCGTTGCTGGTGGTGTTCACCTACGTCCCGGTGGTGAGCATGATCTCCTACAGCTTCACCAGCTGGAACGGTCTCAGCCCGGCCAAGCAGTACGTCGGCCTGGACAACTACGTCGACCTGTTCACCCGGCCGCAGCTGTTCCAGGTGTTCGCGGTCAGCCTGTTCTACCTGGCCGGCGCGGTCGTCCAGATCGCCGTGGCGCTGTACTTCGCGACGATCCTGAGTTTCAGCACCCGGTTCCGGAACCTGTTCAAGGGGATCCTGTTCTTCCCCTACCTGATCAACGGCGTCGCGATCGGGTTCGTGTTCCTGTACTTCTTCCAGCCGGGCGGCACGCTGGACACCGTGCTGCAGCCACTCGGGATCACGCCGCGGAGCTGGCTCGGTGATCCGGCGCTGGTGAACCCTTCGCTGGCGGGAGTGTCGGTCTGGCGGTTCATGGGCCTCAACCTGGTGCTGTTCCTCGGCGCGATCCAGTCGATCCCGCCGCACCTGTACGAGGCGGCGGCGCTGGACGGGGCGAGCCGGTGGCAGCAGTTCCGGCACATCATCGCGCCGGGGATCAAGCCGATCCTCAGCCTGAGCGCGATCCTGGCGGTCTCCGGCGCGCTGGCGGTGTTCGAGATCCCGTTCATCATGACCGGCGGCTCGAACAACAGCGAGACGTTCGTGATCCAGACCATCAAGCTCGCCTTCAACTTCAACAAGGTCGGGCTGGCCTCCGCGGCCGCGGTGGTACTGCTGGCGATCGTGCTGCTGGTGACGATGATCCAGCGCTGGCTGGTTCCCGACGAGAGGGTCGAGATGTCATGACCCGGCTGCTCAAGTACGGATCGTTGCTGCTGGCAAGCGCTGTGGTGGTGGTACCGCTGCTGGCGATCTTCCTGACCTCCTTGCGCACCGAGCAGGAGATGGCGGCCAACAGCAGTCCGCTGGCGCTGCCGGAGAACTGGTTCAACCTGGACAACTACCTGACCGCCTTCACCCAGGGCCACATGCTGCGAGCGTTGTGGAACACGTCGTTCATCCTGTTCTTCGCGCTGATCGGCACGGTGTTCATCGGATCCATGACGGCGTACGCCGTGGACCGGCACCGGTTCCGCGGCAAGAAGATCGTGATGGCGCTGTTCCTGATCGCGGCGCTGGTGCCGGGCGTGACGACCCAGGTCGCCACCTACCAGGTCGTCGACGGGCTGGGCGTGATGGGCAGCCGGTGGGCGCCGATCCTGCTCTACATGGGCACCGACATCGTGTCGATCTACATCTTCCTGCAGTTCATCCGGTCGATCCCGATCGCGCTGGACGAGGCCGCAAGGATCGACGGCGCGGGATCGCTGACCATCTACTGGCGGGTCATCCTGCCGTTGCTGCGGCCCGCGATCGCGACCGTGGTGATCGTGAAGGGAGTCGCCATCTACAACGACTTCTACATCCCGTTCCTCTACATGCCCTCGGAGGGACTAGGCACGGTCTCGACGTCCCTGTTCCGGTTCAAGGGGCCGTTCGGAGCGCACTGGGAGGTGATCTCGGCGGGTGCTGCCCTGGTGATTGTGCCGACACTCGTCGTCTTCCTGGCGCTGCAACGCTTCATCTACAACGGATTCGCGGCGGGAGCCACCAAGTGAAGAAACAGATCACACCACTGGACTCGGAGTGGACCGTCTGGCTGGCCGGCGGTTCGGTCCCCGCCGAGGCCGCCCGGCTCCGGGACCTGATCGTGCCCGCGCAGGTTCCCGGCTGCTGTCACCAGGACCTGCTGGCTGCCGGACACATCCCCGACCCGTACGTCGATCGCAATGAACTGGAGGTCGCCTGGATCGGCCGGGCCGACTGGCGCTACGACACCACCGTGCCCGCGATCCCGGTCGAGTGCGAGCGGATCGACCTGGTCTTCGAAGGACTCGACACGGTCGCCACCGTAACCCTGGACGGAGCCGAGATCGGCAGCACCCGGAACATGCACCGGACGTACCGCTTCGACGTCACCAGGCGGGTGGCGACCGGCTCCCATCTGTCGGTGCTGTTCACCTCGGCCTACACGGAGGCCGAGGCGGTCAAGGCCGAGTTGGGCGAGCGGCCGAACGCCTACCCCGAACCCTTCAACTACCTCCGGAAGATGGCCTGCAGCTTCGGCTGGGACTGGGGCCCGACCTTGGTGACGGCAGGGATCTGGCGTCCGGTCCGGCTGGAAGGCTGGAGTACTGCGCGGCTGGCCGCCGTCCGGCCGCTGGTCACCGTTGTCGACGGCATCGGACGGGTCCAGGTGCACCTCGACGTCGAGAGAACCGTGGCGGGACAGAGCAAGGAACTGCAGGCCACCCTCCAGGTGGGAGGAGAGATCTTGGAGGTGCAGCTACCGGCGGGCGCCCAGACGGCGGTAGTGGAGTTGGAGATGCCGGACGTGGCGTTGTGGTGGCCACGCGGCTACGGCGAGCAGAACCTGTACGAGTGCAAGGTGACTCTTACGGATGCTGATGCCGAGCTGGACACCTGGCAGCGGCGGATCGGCTTTCGTAGCCTGAAGCTGGACCGGTCGGCCGACCAGCACGGCACCGCGTTCGGGTTCGAGCTCAACGGGGTGGCGACGTTCGCGCGGGGCGTCAACTGGATCCCCGACGACGTACTGCCGGCCAGGGTCGGTGCCGAGCGCTACCGTCACCGACTGACCCAGGCCGCGGAGGCGGGGGTCAATCTGGTCCGGGTGTGGGGCGGCGGCATCTACGAGGACGACGCCTTCTACGACCTGTGCGACGAGCTCGGCCTGATGGTCTGGCAGGACTTCCTGTTCGCCTGCGCGGCGTACCCGGAGGAGGAGCCGCTGGCCGGTGAGGTGGAGGCCGAGGCGCGCGACAACGTCGTACGGCTGATGTCCCATCCGAGTCTGGTGCTGTGGAACGGCAACAACGAGAACCTCTGGGGGTTTCGTGACTGGGACTGGGAGGAACCACTGGCCGGCCGGACGTGGGGCGAGGGCTACTACGTCGACCTGTTGCCGCGCGTCGTCGCCGAACTCGACCCCACTCGCCCGTACTGCGCCGGCAGCCCTTGGTCCGGCTCCTGGGACCACCATCCCAACGACCCGGCGCACGGCCCGTCCCATTTCTGGGAGGTGTGGAACCGCCGCGACTACACCGACTACCTCAACGACGTCCCGCGGTTCGCGGCCGAGTTCGGCTGGCAGGCTCCGGCCGCCTACACGACGCTGCGGGCAGCGCTGCCCGGCCAGGAACTCTCCGCCGACTCGCCCGGCATGCGTCACCACCAACGCGCCGAGGACGGTCTCGGCAAGCTCGACCGGGGCCTGGCACACCACTTCCGGCCTCCCGAGAACTTCGATCGCTGGCACTACCTGACCCAGGTCAACCAGGCCCGCGCGATCGCGACTGCCGTCGGGCACTGGCGATCCCACTGGCCGGTCTGCGCAGGCACCGTCCTGTGGCAGCTCAACGACTGCTGGCCGGTCACGTCCTGGTCGGCGATCGACGGCGCCGGCCGCCCCAAACCCCTGTACTACGAGCTTCGCCGCCTGTACGCCGATCGACTGCTCACCCTCCAGGTCCGCGACGGAGTCCGCTGTGTTGCCGTGGACAACCAATCGGGCCAGGAGTGGACCGGCGTCACCTCGGTACGCCGGATGCTGGCCGACGGCGGCGTCCTGGCCGAAGACGTGCTGCCGTTCGCGGTACCGGCGTACTCCGTGGCTCTGTTGCCGCTGTCCGACGAGGTGAGCAGCTTCAAGGACACCGGACGGGAGCTCCTCGTGGCCGACGCCGGCGACCTGCGCGACGTCGTACTCGGCTCGGAGGACCGCGAGTTCTGCTATCCACCGGCCGACCTGCTGCTCGCCGTCGAGCCCGCGCCCGGCGGTCTCGTCGTGACGATCACGGCGCGGACCTTCGTGCGGGATCTCCTCGTCCAGGCCGACCGGCTCGCGCCGGAGGCCCAGGCCGACCGGGGGCTCGTCACCCTTCTGCCCGGCGAGAGCTGTGCGGTCGGTATCACCGGCCTCGATCCGGCCGGCCTCGATCCAGCGCTGCTCCGTGCAGCGGTGTTCTGTATCAACCCCTAGGAGGAAAAGGTGTACTTCCGCCCCAAAGTCGTCGCCGCCCTGGCCGTACTGGCCCTGGTGCCGCTCGGCACACCCCAGGCGCAGGCGTTTCCGGCCACTCCCAAACAGACCGTCCTCAACTACCTGAAGTCGATCACCGGTCAGGGCATCGTGTCCGGCCAGCACAACAAGGAACCGGCCGCCCAGCCGGCGCAGTACACCCAGCAGGTCAAGGACGTCACCGGCCTGTACCCCGGGCTGTGGGGCGGGGACATGATGTTCCGCGCGGACGACGTCGACAACCGGCAGCGCGTGATCGACCAGGCCAGGACCGAGTGGAACAACGGATCCCTGGTAGCACTGACCTGGCACGCCTGCTCCCCGACGGTGGCGCGCACCTGTGAGTTCGAGGGTGGCGTGAAGCGGCAGATCACGCCCGATCAGTTCCGTGAGATCGTCACCGGCGGCACCACCTTGAACAACGTCTGGCGGAGCCGGATGGCGGAGGTCGTTCCCTACCTGCGCCAGCTCAAGGACGCCAGGATCCCAGTGCTGTGGCGGCCGTTCCACGAGATGAACGAGAGCTGGAACTGGTGGGGCAACCAGCCGGGCGCCAACGGTGGCGCGAAGATCTACCAGCAGATGAAGGACTACTTCGACAGCCAGGGTCTGGACAACCTGATCTGGGTCTGGAACGTGCAGGACAACCCGGCCGGTGGCTGGGCGAACTACTACCCGGGTGCAGGCTACGTCGACGTCGTCTCGCTGGACGTCTGGTACAAGGGACTGCCCAGCGCGAGCGACTACCAGCAGTTGCAGAACATCGCCGGTACCAAGCCGATCGCGCTCGCCGAGCTGGGCAAGGTACCCACCGCCTCGCTGCTCGGCAGCCAGCCACGCTGGTCCTACTTCATGCTCTGGTCGGAGCAGTTGCGCGGCAGCAACACCGACGCGGAGATCCGTACGGCGTACGCCCTGCCCCGGGTCCTGAACCAGGGTGAGGTCGTCCTGCCCGGCGGATCGAACCCGCCGCAGTCCCGGACCGGGCAGATCACCGGAGTCGGCGGCAAGTGCGTCGACGTCGCGGGGGCGAGCACGGCCAACGGCACCGCGGTCCAGTTGTGGGACTGCAACGGCGGTACCGCGCAGCGCTGGACCGTCGGGACCGACAACACGATCCGTGCCCTGGGCAAGTGTCTCGATGTGACCAGCGGCGGAACCGCCAACGGCACCAGGATCCAGCTCTGGGACTGCAACGGCAGCGGGGCCCAGCAGTGGCAGCGGACCGGCTCCCAGCTGCGTAATCCGCAGTCCGGCCGCAACCTCGACGCCCCTGGTGGAAACACTGCCAACGGCACCCGGCTGCAGATCTGGGACGCCAACGCCAACCCCTGGCAGCAGTGGACGTTGCCGAGCTGAGCAACTGACTCAGCTCGACCTGCACGAGTGGGGTGCCATCGCCGACTTGACGCCCGGCGATGGCACCCGGCCCGATCAGCCGGCCAGTGCCTTGAGCGACAGCGCGAGACGGTCGGTCATCCAGTCGAGGTCGTCGGTGGTGATCACCAGCGGCGGTGACAGCCGGATGGTCGAGCCGTGCGTGTCCTTCGCCAGTACGCCGTGCTGCGCGAGTTGCTCGCACAACGCGCGGCCCGATCCGAGCGCGGGGTCGAGGTCGAGTCCGGCCCACAGGCCGTGCACTCGCAGTCCGGCGAGGCCATGCGCCTGCAGCGGCTCCAGCCGGTCGCGTAGTTCCTGCTCCATCGCCAATGCGTGCGCCTGCAGTTCACCCGGTTCGAGCAGCTTGACCACGGCCCGACCGATCGCCACCGCGAGCGGGTTGCCGCCGAACGTGCTGCCGTGCGTGCCCGGGGTGATGACATCCATCACCGCGCGGTCGGCGACGACAGCCGACAGCGGCATGATTCCGCCGCCGAGCGCCTTGCCGAGCACGTACACATCCGGTACGACGCCTGCCCGCGCGCTGGCGAAGGTGGCGCCGGCCCGGCCCAGCCCGGACTGGATCTCGTCGGCCATCATCAGCACCTGGTTCCTGCTGCAGAGCTCGCGCACCGCGGCCAGGTAGCCGGCCGGCGGTACGACGACACCTGCCTCGCCCTGGACCGGCTCGACCAGGACGGCGACGGTGGTCTCGTCGATCGCGGCCTCCAGCGCGGCGGCGTCGCCGTACGGGACGGAACGGAAGCCGGGGGTGTAGGGGCCGTAGTTGTCGTGCGCCTCGGCGTCACCGGAGAAGCTGATGATGCTGATGGTCCGGCCGTGGAAGTTGCCGTCAGCAACGATGATGGTGGCCTGGCCGTCCGGGACGCCCTTGACCAGGTAGCCCCAGCGGCGAGCCAGCTTGAGTGCCGTCTCGACCGCTTCGGCGCCGGAGTTCATCGGCAGCACGGCGTCCTTGCCCGACAGTGCGGCGAGCTCGGCACAGAACGGGCCGAGCTGGTCGTGGTGGAAGGCGCGGCTGGTGAGCGTGACGCGGCCGAGCTGCTCGGTCGCGGCGGCGATCAGTGCCGGGTGCCGGTGGCCGAAGTTGAGCGCGGAGTAGCCGGCCAGGCAGTCCAGGTAGCGCCGGCCCGAGGTGTCGGTGACCCAGACGCCTTCCGCGGTCGCCACCGTGACCGGCAGCGGGTGGTAGTTGTGCGCGCCATAGGTCTCTTCCAGCACGATCGGATCGGTCACGGATACGCCTTTCGGTCACGAAGCTCGGTCCGGCCGAGCTTAGAGGGCCGCCGCGCGGCTGCGGTGGCCGAGGTGCAGATTGTCCGACATTCGGGCAATCAGACTGGCTGAGGGAGGCGAGGCCAGGCCCCGGGCTCGACCTCGCGTGGGTCGCCGACTTGCCAGGAAGGCTGATCCGAACGGCGCCGAACTCTTGTCGGACGCAGCGGAGTGTGCAGCAATGTGACTGGGAGTAGTGGATCTGTGGCCGGGGGGCGAGTGGGCGATGGTGGGGGATACGGCGGCAACCGAAACGGCGGTGACCGACGAGGCGACCAGCGACGCGCTGGGAGCCGGCGTAGTGGTGGCCGAGGCCGCGCCGACGGAAGCGGGCGGCCCGGCGCCTGCCGACTTTCGCTGGGTGGGGGCGATGCTGGCCGCGCTGATGGCGGTCGGGCTGGCGATGAACGAGGTCAGCTTGCTGGCGGCGGGGTTCCTGGCCGAGGGCGGCTCGTCGTGGTCCTTCAGCGGAATGAGCGGACCGCTCGCCGCTCAGGAGTACGGCGGCTGGCACGCGAAGCTGACCGGCGAGCAACTCGCCGACTGGCTGCCGCTGCTCACGATCTTCCTGATCCTCGACTTCGTCTTCATCGCGCTCTACGTCCCGGCCCTGCGGCGGTTCGTCCCGACGACGCCGGTCCTGCTGCTGGCAGGGCTCGACGTGGTCGAAAATCTCGGCACCCACCTGCTCGGCCGGCAGCGGTGTGGCGGCGGTGACTGTGTGGCCCACTCCCAGGTGATCGGCCTCACGGTGGTCACCATGCTGAAGTGGGTGGCGTTCGCCTCCGTCCTCGTGCTCCTGTTCAGCTACCACTGGCCGACGATCAAGGCCGCCGTACCGCGAATCCGTCGCGCTCTGTGGATCCAGCGCTTCAGCATGCTCGCCTTCCTGCCGCTGGCGCTGCTGACGGTTGTGCCGGGCACCGATGTGCTCGACCAACTGCCGGACGTGCAACGGCGATGGCTCGACGACGGCACCGGCATCTGGCACGCGATCGCCGCCGCGCTTCTGTACTACGCCGTGCTGCTGCCCGTGGTCTTCCTGCTGGGCAGGATCCGGAGCGACTGGGCTGTGCGCCGAGTGCGTGGCGACAGCTACGGCTGGCCGTTCTACGCCAGCGACGGCGAGCCACGCCGCCAGAACCTCAAGCTCTGGCTGGTCGGCCCGGTCCTGATGCCGCTGGTCGCTTTGCTGATCGCCGTCTCCGGTCAGGGGGAGGTCTTCAAACGGCGGCTGTTCGTCTTCTGCCTGATCCCCTTGCTGGTCCTCGGCCTGTCGCGGCTCCTACGCGGCAAGCCGGACGTGCAGCCGAAGGAGCTGCGCAAGGTCGGGCCGTGGTTCCCGCGAGACGTGATGATCGCCGGCGACATGCTTGCAGTGACCGCGGTCTCCCTGGGTGGTCTGGGCATGGTTCGGGCGTTCACCGGTCTCGCCGCCGGTGACGCGGTCGGGCTGTTCGACTCGTCGTACGTCGTGCATCCGACCATCGCAGTGCTGATCGGTGTCGCCCTCGGGGTCGGCGTGTGGCTCGCTTCCTGGCCGGTGCTGACGGCGATCCAGCGGTGGGGGCGGCCGGAAGCCACCGGGCTGCTCGGCTGGTACGGCCACCTCGCCAGTCCTGGCGTCAACCGCGACGGGCAGACCACGGTGGTCACGCCGCCTCGGAGCAAAGTGCGGGCCGGGTTCGTCCTCGGCGCGAGTGCCGGGATCCTGCTGCTGGGGTCCTTCCCGCGGCGGATCGCCGAAGTGCTCGGCGTACTGGGAGCGACGATGCTCGCGTTGACCACCTTGGTGGTGCTGGCCGGAGTCGTGGTGGCCTATGCCCAGGAGCGTCAGCCGCCGGAGATCTTCCAGACCAGCCGGCTGCGGCTGCGCGCGACGCCCGTTATCGGGTTGCTGCTGCTCGCGATGCTGCTGACGAGCTTGATCGGTGACAAGACCGAGGTCCATCCGTTGACGGCCGGCCCCGCGCCCGCGCTGCCCGATCGGCCGCAACTGCGAGAGGCGTTCGATGCCTGGGAAGCTCAGGCGACGCGGTGCACTGTCCCGTTGGACGGTGGACTCAGCCTGCGGCCGATGATCATGGTCGCCGCGGAGGGCGGCGGTATCCGGGCGACGTACTGGACTACTTCCGCCCTGCAGAGGATCAGTACTGCGGGCAACGGGTGTGCGAAGCACTCGGTGCTGTTCTCGGGTGGTGCCAGTGGCGGAGCTTTCGGCCTGACCCTGGCCCGCTTCACCGATGAGCCGCTCGCGGCCGTCAAGGCGATCGCGGGACACGAGGCGCTCGGCGCGGCGACGATCTCGACGCTGTCGAGCGATCTGCTGGCCAGCGTCGCCGGGCTGCGGTTCGACGCGGCAGCGGAGTACCGGACGCCTGCGCGACAGCCGCTCGATCGGGCCGGGCTGATGGAGACGGCTTGGGAGCGTCAGGTGCCCGCCCTACGTACGTTGTTCCTGCCGGCGGATGGCAAGGCCGAGAACGCGATGACCGGGCAACTGATTCTGACCACGACAGCGGTGCGCGACGGGTGCCGCGCGCTGGTGAGCCAAGTCGATCTGAGCGAAGGAGCCCGCGCGGCGGACGGCTCGCCGGTGTGTGGCGCCGGAGTCGCGGGAGCGCACAACTACGACCTCTTCGGTGCCTTCGGATGCTCGGGCAACGTGCCGGCATTGACCGCGGGTTTGCTGGCCAGTCGCTTCCCGTATGTGACGCCGTCAGGTGTGGTCGACCGCTGTGGTGACTTGAAGGCGGCGCAATTGGTCGACGGAGGCTACACCGACAACACCGGGGTCGGCACGATCGTGGACCTCGCGCCGCTCTGGGGGCCTGCTGTCCGCGAGCACAACGACAAGGTCCTTGCCGCAGGCACCGGTGAGGTGTTGGTGCCGTTGGTCGTCTACATCGAGAACGGCACCGGCAAGGACTACAGCGTGGGCAACGACGATCCGGTCGACGGCATCGGCAACACCTTCACGCCCGGGACGAACCTGCCTGCTGTTCCCGAGTTGTTGGTGCCGCCGCTGACAAAGCTGGTCAGCGCCAAGGAGGACGGCACCAACGACCGGGCCCTGCTCCGGGAGGCTCGGGCGGCCGCGGTCGGCCAGCTGTGCTCGACCTCCACAGCCTGCGCCGAACTTCGCGGCAAGCTACCCAACCCCGTCTACGTCATCAGTCAGAGCACCCAGCCGTCGCTGTCCGCACCGCTCGGCTGGACGCTGTCCCGCTCGAGCCAGCACGACCTCGACAACGATCTGCTGCTGCAGGCCGACAAGCAGTGCGCGCCGGATTGCCGTGGCTACGGGACCCTGCACGACCTGCTTGCCGCCCTTGGTCAAGGGACCTAGCTGAACATCGGAGCCAGGTCGGGCCAGCGCTCGGCCTTGCAGTAGACGGGCACCAGGTCGAGGGGCACGTCGCGAGTGACCAGACCGTTGGCGACCGGCTGCCCCGTCCACGCGTCGACCCAGTCACCTGCCGGGAGGTACGTCGTCCAGGTACTGGCGGCAGGTTCGAGGACCGGGTTGATCAACAGGTCGTTGCCGAGCAGGTACTGATGGGGGTGGTTCCAGATCTCCTCGTCGGCCGGGTGGTCGAAGAAGAGCGGCCGCATGAGGGGCCGGTCGGTGGAGATCGTCAGGGCGGCCTGCTCGGTCAGGTAGGGGACCAGGCGCTCGCGCAGTTCGGCGTACCGGCGGAAGAGGGGGACGACCCGTTCGTCTCCGGTGGTCTCGGCGACGTGCCAGGGAGTCCGGTCGCGCAGCGGAAGCTGGTGATGGTTGAACTCCGAGTGGTACTGCATGATCGGCATGAAGACCGAGGCCGCGGCCGCGCGAAGGTAGAGCTCGGCGTCCGGGACCGGCCCGGAGAAGCCGGCCAGATCCCAGCCCCAGTAGACGATCCCGCAGGACGCGGCGGTCAGACCGGCCGTCACCGACGCGCGAAACGCCTCCCAGGTGGAGTCCTCGTCACCGGCCCAGAAGATGCCGTGCGCCTGCGAACCGGTGAAGCCGGCCCGCGAGAAGGTGACCGGTGCCTTGCCCACGCTGCGAAGCAGATCGCCGAAGGCCCGCGCGTAGTGGACGGGGAAGAGGTTGTTGCCCTCGGCCCCTCGCTTGCCGTCGGCGTACTGGAGGTCGTGGCCCCAGGCGTGCTCGCCGCCGTCGGTCTTGAAGCCGTCCACGTCGAGCTCGTCGACCAGATACCGCCGCTTCTCGGTCCACCAGTCCCGGGTGCGCTGGGTGGACAGGTCGGGCATCAGCGCCTGCGGGAACCACCAGCCGCGATTGTGGTACGCCGTACCGTCGGCCTCCAGTACCGCGTGGCCGTCGCGGACCATCGCCTCGGCATCGGCCGCGACCTGCCCGGTGGCGAACTCCGTCTTCTGCAGCGGGATCTGCCACAGGATCACCTTGATGCCGCGTGCGTGGAGCTCGTCGATCATCGCCTTCGGATCCGGCCAGGCGCCGTCGGCTCTGTACTCGAAGTCGTCGGCCGCATGAGCGCTGCCGCCGGCGGTCACCTCGTACCGGGCGTCCCGCCAGATCGTGATGCCCTCCTCGTCGCTCCAGGCCTCGATCACGATCGCGCCGACCGGGATGGCGAGATCGCGATGCGCGTCCATCCGCGCCATCACCAGCTCCTGCGTGTTCCACTCGTTGCCCGAAGCCCATAACCGGAAGACCCACGACGGCAGCTCCTCCGCCCGGCCGGCCTCGTCCAGGAACTGCTTCAGTACGTCGTTCGCCGAGCCTTCGTAGATGCCGAGGTCGACCACCGCTTCGTCGCCGAGAGCCACCTCCACGACCAGCCGGTCGCCCTCCGACGAGTACCACGTCCGCCGCGAGGTCCTGACGTGGAAGCCCCAGCCGGCGCCACCGGTCACGTGCGCGAACGGCATCGGCAGGTAGGTCCGGCCGTGCGCGCCCTGCGACTTGTACTGCTCGAACACCACGGCGTCGAGCTTCTTCCCGCGTTGGTCCAGGGCGTCGTACCGCTCGCCGAACCCGACCAGCTTCTCGCCCTCGGCCAGCGGCAGCACGAACCGCGCCCGGTGCACACCGGCGGCCGAAACCAACCATTCGACCTCCCGGACGCGCTCGCCGCCACCCCGGACCTCACCGTGGCCGGCGACCCAAGCGGCAGGGGCGACCTCGAACCAGTCCGTCGACTCCACCGCGTCGAGTTCAGCGGTGCCCGCGTCGCCGCGGTACGAGTGGAAGCGGTACTTCACCGGCTCGGTGAGCGGCGGGGTCACCACCGACCAACCGCCGTCACCGCCCAGCGCGGTCGCCTGTGCCTCCGCGAGGTGGCCCTCGCCTCCTGCCAACGCCGCGGCATCGGCGGCATTCGTCTCGGCAGGGGACAGGACCAGTTCGGTCGAACCCCACTCGCAGACGACGCGGGTCACGTCCGGTGAGACGACGACACCTAACCGCACCTGCTGGCCGGTCAGCGGCTGGACCGGGATGCGCTGGTCGGGAGAGGTCGCATACGGGTGTTCGATGCCGTACGGCCGGTGGGTGAGCATCAAGCGTCCTTGGTGATGAGGCCGAGTTCGTCGGCGAGGATCAGGTACATGCCGTGGGACCACAGCAGTGGGCTGGCGACCGTGCCCCAACGGGCGATCCACTCCTTACGGGCACCGGGGTGAAGCAGGTGGTGGGGCACCTGCTCGGGAAGATCCCCGTGCTCGTCCACCTGGTCGGCGATCCACCGCAGGCTCCGTAGCGCGCCGGCCGTGTCACCGGCTGCCGCCAGGTTCCAGCCCAGCAGAGCCGACAGCAGGATCCACTGGCCGCCTCCGTAGAACACGTCGGCCGTGAAGCGGTGCACCCCGCCGTCGTGGTCCAGATCCTTGGCGACCGCCGCCCGGGTCATCGCCGCCAGCGAGTCGCCGGGATCGACCAACCCGAACGGCACGATACAAGCAGGCAACGAGCCGTCCACCGCCGAGCTGCCGAGCCACTTGACCAGGTGCCCGTCCACGATGCCTTCCGCTGTCACCAGCGAGCGGATGCTGGCGGCAACCTTCAGCGCCGCCGCCGACCAAGGTGCCGACCGCAGCGCCTCACAGGTGCCGACGGCAACCAGCCCGCCGTGGATCGCGCCGAGCGTCGACACGTGCCGATGCTCGACGTGCTCCTCCCACCAGTCGTAACAGGGCCGGTCCCAGAACGCGACCAGGTAGTCGACCGCGACGTCGATCCCCTCCCGCCACTGCGACAGGTCGAGCCCGTGCCGTGCGGCGTGCGTGACCACTGCCCACAGCCACATCCCGTAGCCGTCGGTCTGGAAGTCCCACCACGGATCCGACCCGTTCTCGCCGTCGAAGGTGAACCGCGTCGGCAGCATCGCCTCGTTCGACGGCACCTCACCCCGGGCCAGCGCCGCCCGCAACTCGTCCACCTGCCCGCGCCGGCGACGCAGTACGCCGTCGACCCAGTCGTGGTACCGCCCGGCCGAGGCGACGTCGCCGTACCGCGAGATGCCTTCGGCGGTGAACGATCCGTCGCGCAGCCACGCGTACCCCTGGTACGCCGAGAAGGTCGGCGAGGCGGGATAGGCACCACCGGTGTGCTGGTGCTCGGTGATCACGGCGTGGCTGTGCTCGGCCAGCGCGCGCAGCCGGGTGAGTTCCTGCAGGTCCAGGGCGGAGCTCATCTCGTCCTTCACTTCTTCAGCAGGGCGTTGACCTTGGTCTGGGCATCGGCGAGCGCCTTCTCGACCGGCTTGCGGCCGGCGGCAGCGGCGGTCAGCTCAGCGGTGACCAGGTCCTGCATCTCCTGCTGACGCTCGATCACCGGCGGCAGCACGGTCTCCTCCAGCGCGGTGAAGACGGCCTTGCGGTTGGCGGGCTTCTGCTGGTCCAGGTACGGCGCGAGCTTGGCTTCGTCACCGACCGGCGGCAGCTCCCAGGAACTGGCGAGCCGGGTCTTGGTGGTCTCGTCGGACGAAGCCAGGAAGGTGATCCACTTCTGCGCGGCCTCGGCGTTCTTGGTGGCGGCCGAGACGACCAGACCGTTCACGAACATCGCCGACGCCTTCTTGGTGTTGCCCGGCTCGACCACGACGTCCCAGTCGAACGGCGCGTCGGCCATCGCGCTGAACATCCAGATCCCGGTGTGCCACATCGCGAGCTTGCCGGACTTGAACAGCTTCGAGTCGAAGTCGGGCGTCCCGGCGCCGTCGGCCTCGGTCGGCATCGACTTGCCGACCTTCTCGACCAGGAACTTCGCTGCCTCGACGCCCTGCGGGGAGTTGAAGGTGGCCTCGGACCGGTCCGCGTTCAGGAACTCGCCGCCGTTCTGCGCGAGCACCTTGTAGAACTCGTTGTACGAGACCGGCTGGAAGTCGCCCCAAACCTTCGCACCCTTGTCGGTCAGCTTGGCCGCGGCGGCCTGCTCGTCCTTCCAGGTCCACGCGTCGGTCGGCTCGGCCACGCCGGCCTTCTTGAACAGCGCCTTGTTGTAGAACAGCACGACGTTGGAGAACGACTCCGGTACGCCGTACTGCTTGCCGCCGTCGTTGAAGGCCTCGACCAGCGACTTCTTGTAGACGCCGGTGTCGACGTCCTTCAGCTCGGCCAGCGAGCCGTTCTTCGCGTACGTCACGAAGTTCTCGTAGTTCAGCTCGAACGCGTCGGCCGCGGTGCCACCGGCCACCGAGGTCTGCAGCTTGGTGAAGTAGTCCGCGTAGGGCACGGTCTCCACCTGGACGGTGATGTTCGGGTTGGCGGTCTGGAAGGCGTTGACGATCGCCGTCAAGTCCTTCTCGTGACCGTCGTTGGAGGAGAAGTTCATGTAGCGCACGACGGACTTGCCCTCCGGCGCGGCGGCTTCCTTGGTGGCCGAACCCTGCCCGCAGGCGGTCAGCGTGAGGGCGAGCGCGGCGGTCAGTCCGAGGCCCACGGTCTTGAGATGGCGCATGGCGGTCTTCCTTCTCTCTTACTTGATGCCGGTGTGGGCGACACCGGCGATGATGTGGCGCTGCGCGAGCAGGTACACGAGGGCGATCGGCACGATCGAGACGACGGAGCCCGCCATCACGACGTCCCACTGGGTGGTGAACTGGCCCTGCAGGGTGGACAGGCCGAGCGGGAGCGTCATGAACTCCGGCGACCTGATCACCACCAGCGGCCAGAGGAAGCTGTTCCAGCTGCCCATGAAGGCGAAGACGGCGACGGTGGCGAGCGCCGGCCGGATCAGGGGCAACACGATGGTGGTGAAGATGCGGAGGTGGCCGGCGCCGTCGATGGTGGCGGCCTCGTCCAGCTCCAGCGGTACGGCGGTGACGGCCTGGCGGAGCAGGAACACTCCGAACGCCGACGCGATCGTCGGCGCCAGCAGGGCGAAGTACGTGTCCTGCAGGTTCAACATCTTCATCTCGATGAACAGCGGCACGACCAGCACCTGCAGCGGCACCATCAAGGTGGCCAGGTAGAAGCCGAAGACGACGTTCTTGAGCGGGAAGTGCAGCCGCGCGAACCCGTACGCCGCCATCGAGCCGGTGACCAGCTGGAGCAGCGTGGAGGCGATCGCGATACCGAGCGAGTTGAGGATGATCCGCCACATCGGGATCGCGTCGAGCAGCGTCCGGTAGGCGTCCAGGGTGGGGTTGTCGACGACGAGTTTCGGGCCGTCGGCCAGCGAGCCCTCCGGGGTGATCGAGGTGATCACGGTCCAGAGGAACGGGAACAGCATGATCGCGGCGCCGGCCAGCACGGCGGCGTACAGGGCGAGGCGAGCGGGCAGGGACCTGGTGTCACGCATAGTGCACCCACCGGCGCTGGCCGCGGATCTGGAAGACGGTGATCAGCAGGATGACGGCGAACAGGATCCAGGACAGCGCGGACGCCTCACCGGCGCGGCCGTAGCGGAAGGTCAGGTCGTAGATCTGGCCGACGACCACCTGGCTGGAGCCCTGCGGGCCGCCGCCGGTCATCACGTAGACCTGGTCGAAGACCTGGAAACCGTTGATCAGCGAGATCACCACCACGAAGAAGGTCGACGGGGACAGCAGCGGGAGGGTGACGCGCCAGAACCGTTGCCAGGCGCTGGAGCCGTCCACCTTGGCGGCCTCGTAGATGTCGGACGGGATGGACTGCAGCCCGGCCAGCAGGATCACCATCACGAAGCCGAGGTCCTTCCAGGCCGAGGACAGGATCACCGCGGGCAGGGCCCACTGTGGATCGGTCCACCAGCCCGGTTCCGGCAGGCCGACGGCGCCGAGTACCTGGTTGACCAGGCCGTTGCTGGGGTTGAGCAGCCACTTCCAGACCAGCGCGACGACCACCCAGCTGGTGACGACGGGCAGGAAGTAGGTGGCTCGCAGGAACGCGCGGCCCTTGAGCTTCTGGTTCAGCGCGAGCGCCAGGCCGAGGCCACCGGCGTACACGATCGGGAGGTAGCCGGCCACGTAGATCAGCG